>DATGVZ010000014.1:0-77343 GCA_035299765.1 Gemmatimonadales bacterium | reverse complement strand
GCCCTCTACTCGGCGATGTTGAATCACATTTTGGGACTAGGGTTGGAGAATAGGGCCTTCATCGACCAGCGCACGCATGATTTTGATAAGGTCCGCGAAGCCGTAAAGCCCTACACGCCCGAGAAGGCGGCGAAGATCACCGGCATTCCGGCGGAGAAGATTCGCAGCGCCGCCGAGATGTACGCGCGCGGGCCGAACACCAGCTCGCTGTGGGCCATGGGCCTCACCCAGCACGCCAACGGCACGGACATCGTGACGTCGTTCCTCAATATGATGTTCGCGTGCGGCATGATCGGCCGCTGGGGAGCCGCGATGCTGCCGATTCGCGGGCAGAACAACGTGCAGGGCGCGTCCGATGTCGGCGCGATTCCATTCGTCTATACCGACTATCAGCCGGTCGGCGATCGCAAAGTGCGCGAGCGCTTCGCGAAGACCTGGAGCGTGCCCGAGGAATCGCTGTCGCTCAAGAGTGGCCTCATGGTCACCGAGGTCGTAAAGCCCGAGAGCGGCGTACGCGGGATGTACATCATGGGTGAGAACCCCGTCATCTCGGACCCCGACATCGCCCACGCCGAGCACTGGTTCCAGGAGCTCGAGTTCCTCGTGGTGCACGACCTCTTTCTGACCGAGACGGCGCGGTACGCCGACGTCGTGTTGCCCGGCTCCAGCTTTGCCGAGAAAACGGGCACGTTTGTGAATACGGAGCGGCGGATTCAGATCGGCCACAAGGCCATCGACACCCCCGGTGACGCGCGGGCCGACCTCGATATCCTGATCGAGTTATCGCAGCGCCTCGGCTTACCGACGACATTCCACTCGCCGCAAGACGTCATGCGCGAGATCGCGACGGTGACGCCGAGCTGGGCGGGGGTCACGTACGACCGGCTGGAAGGCGCGGGGCTGCAGTATCCGGTGCCCACGGCCGATCACCCAGGTACGGCGTTTTTGTTCGACCACGCGTTCCCGACGTCGGACGGCCGCGCCACGTTCATCCCCGTGGAATACACCGACCCGGTGGAGCTGCCCGATGACGATTACCCATTCGTCATGAACACGGGGCGCCAACTGTACCACTGGCATACCGGCACCATGACGCGCCGCGCGAGCGGGCTCGATGCCCGCGAGCCGACGCCGATCGTGGAGATTCATCCCGCGGATGCCAAGGACCTCGGCGTGCGCGAGGGCGAGCTGGTGCGGCTCACATCGCGCCGCAACTTCATGGTCAGCGCCGCGCGCATCACGGAACGCGTCGCGCGCGGCCAGGTATTCGTTCCGTTCCATTTCCGTGAAGCGGCAGCCAACCTCCTCACCAATCCGGTGCTCGATCCCTACGCGAAGATGGCCGAGCTGAAGATCTGCGCCGTCCGGATCGAGCCCGAGCGGGGCCCGGCTAAAACCTGAATCGGGCCGTTCCCATTCCGAGAGCCCATGCAAGCGATCGTCAAGGAAAAACGCGCGCCCGGCTTGACCGTGAAGTCCGTCCCCAAGCCGGCACCAGGACCCGGCGAGGTGCTGATCGCCGTGCGGCACGCCGGCGTCTGCGGCACCGACCTCCACATCGCCGATTGGGACGCGTGGGCCCAAGGCCGGATCAAACCCCCGCTCATCGTAGGACATGAGTTCGCCGGAGAGATAGCGGCGATCGGCGACGGCGTTACCGAACTGCAAGTGGGTCAGCTGGTCACGGCCGAGGGACACATCGTCTGCGGCCACTGCCTGCAGTGCCGCACCGGCAACAGCCATATCTGTAGAAACACGCGAATCATCGGCGTCGATCGCGACGGCGCATTCGCCGAGTACATCGTGATGCCGGCGACCAACGTGCTGACGCTCGATGGCATACCAACCGAGATCGGCGCGATCATGGATCCGATGGGCAATGCGTTTCACGCGGTGCTGACGGCGGAGATTCCCGGCAGCACCGTTTTCGTTGTGGGATGCGGCCCGATTGGTTGCTTTGCCGTCGGGATTGCCAGAGCGGCGGGCGCCAGCAGAGTGCTGGCATCCGACGTCAATCCCAAGCGGCTCGCGCTGGCGGCGCGCATGGGCGCCCAGGTGACCATCAACGCCGCCAAGGACGACGTCGTGAAGACCGTGCTCGCCGAGACGGCGGGCGAAGGCGCGGACGTGGTGTGTGAGATGTCGGGGGTGCCCTCGGCATTGCATCAGGCGTTCGCGTCCGTGAGCCTCGGCGGACGGGTCCAACTCCTGGGAATTCCTACGGCCCAGGTGCCGATCGACTTCGCCAACGAGATCATTTTCAAAGGGATCACGATTTACGGAGTGATCGGCCGCAAGATGTACCAGACCTGGCACCTGATGCGCCGCTTTCTCTCCAGCGGGCAGTTCGATCCGCGCCCCGTCATCACCCACAAATTCCCGCTCACCAAGATCGACGACGCGCTCGCCGCCATCCGCTCGGGCGACGCCGGCAAAGTCATTCTGGAGATCGCATGAGCTTCATCGGGCAGCTGCAGGACGAGCTCGCGGAATTCAAGAAGGAAGGCGTCTACAAGCGGCTCAATTATCTCGACTCGCCGCAGGATCCGCGCGTGGAGATGGAAGGGCGCGGCGAGGTCGTGATTCTCTCGTCGAACAATTATCTGGGACTCTGCGACGTCCCCGCGGTCGTCCAGGCGGGGAAAGACGCGCTCGAGCGCTGGGGCGCGGGCACCGCCTCGGTCCGATTCATCTGCGGCACGTTCACCATTCACCGCGAGCTCGAAACCGCGCTGGCGAGGTTCGTCGGCTGCGAATCCACACTGACGTACGCGAGCTGCTGGAACGCGAACGAAGGCCTCTGCCCTACCGTGTTGAGCGAACCGGACATTGTCATTTCCGACCAGCTGAATCACGCGTCGATCATCGATTCTGTCCGACTCGCCAAGGCGATCACGAAGTGTCAGACCGCGGTCTACAAACACTCCGACATGAAGGATCTGGAGGAGACGTTGCGCGGCGCAGCGAAGGCGCGGCGCAAGCTCATCTTCACCGACGGCATCTTCTCGATGGAAGGCGACATCGCCAAGCTACCCGATCTGGCAGCACTCGCGCGCAAATACGACGCCGTGCTTGCGGTCGATGACTCGCACGCGACCGGTGTCCTCGGCAAAGAGGGTCGTGGCACGGCAGAGTACTACGGGATGCTCGGCGATATCGACATCATCACCTCGACACTCGGGAAAGCACTCGGCGGGGCGGCGGGTGGATTCACAGCCGGCCCTCAGGCGCTTACCGACTATCTCACGCAACGGTCGCGGCCGCAGCTTTTCAGCAATGCCCTTCCACCGACCGTCGCCGCGAGCGCGCTCGCCGCTGTGCGCCACGTCGAAGCGCATCCCGAGCTGGTCGCGCAGCTCCACGCGAACGCGCGCTACTTCCGCGAGCAACTGCTGTCACTCGGCTTCAAGCCGCTGCCTGGGGAGACGCCGATCGTTCCGGTGATTCTCGGGGAGACCGCCAAAGCCATCCACATGAGCGAGCTGCTCCTGGCAGAAGGCGTGTTCGTGACTGGATTTGGCTATCCAGTTGTCCCACAAGGACATGCGCGGGTGCGTTGCCAGCTCTCGGCGGCGCATTCGCGCGACGATCTCGATTTCGCACTTCGTGCCTTTAAGAAGGTCGGCACGAAATTGGGACTCATTTGATGACGCCCCTTCTGCTGCTCGCGCTCTTACAAACCGCTGAACCACCGATCCACCCAGCCGCCGCTCTTGGTTTCGAACCCGGCACCGATTCCCTGCTCGCCGACTGGAAGCAAGTCAGCGGGTACATGAATCAGCTCGCCCAGCGCAGCCGCTTCGTCCGCGTCGACACGCTGGGACGAACGACTGAAGGCCGGCCATTCCAGTTGCTGGTGATTACATCGCCCGGAAACCAGGCGCGGCTCGCGCAGATCGAGCGCGCGCAGGCGCTGCTCGCCGACCCACGCCGGCTGAGCGATACCGTCCTCGCGGATCTCAGGCGCAAACAGCCGGCTGTGATTCTGATCAGCAACAACATTCACTCGACCGAAGTCGCCTCGAGCCAGATGGGCATGACGCTCGCGTACCGGCTCGTGACCGATCCGGATCTGCGAGTGCTGCTCGACTCGGTCGTGGTGTTGATGATCCCTTCGATGAACCCCGATGGTCTCGATACCGTCGTCAGCTGGTATCGCCGCTACAAGGGCACGCGCTACGAGGGTGGGCCGTTGCCGTGGCTCTACCACAAGTACGTCGGCCACGACAACAACCGCGACTGGTTCATGTTGACGCAGGTGGAAACCCGTCTCGTCACGCGGATGCTCTACAAGGAGTGGTTTCCCGAAATCGTCTACGACGTTCATCAGATGGGCACGAACGGCGTACGGCTGTTTCTGCCGCCGTTCCAGGATCCCGTCAACCCAAATCTCGAGCCGGCGCTCGTCGCCGCGATCAATCAGGCCGGGACGGAGATGGCGGCGGCGATCTACGACGCGGGACTGACCGGCGTCGCCCATGAGCAGACGTACGACTTGTGGTGGCACGGCGGCTTTCGCTCGACTCCCACCCGCCACAACATGATCGGCATTCTCTCGGAAGCGGCCAGCGCTCGGCTCGGATCGCCGATCACGCTGCCTTTCGACTCCGTGCATCAACCGGCGCGCGGCGTGAATTATCCCGCTCCCTGGCCAGGCGGAACGTGGCGCCTGGGCGACATTGTGCGTTACGAACTGCTCGCGTCCGAGGCTCTGGTGCGGCTGGCGGCGCACGATCGCATACAAGTCATCGACCGCTTTGTCGACCTCGGCCGCCGGGAGATCGATGCGGGACGGGCGGGCAATCCCTTTGCCTACGTACTGCCGCCGCCGCCCGAGCAGCGTGATCCCGAAGCGTGGGCCACGCTCGCCAACGTGCTCACGGCGGCCGGCGTCGAGGTCTGGCGCGCCACGGAAGCATTCACCGCCCAAGGACGCCGCTATCCTGCCGGTTCGCTGGTCGTGCCGATGGGACAGCCGTTCCGCGCCCACGCCAAAGACCTCCTCGAGCCCCAGCAGTACACGCCGGTCGGCGACCGTCCGCCGTACGACGTCGCCGGATGGACGCTGCCGTTCACGATGAACGTCCGCGCTGACGTAGTGAATGCGCCGTTCACCGCGAACCTCGTGCAAGTAGACAGCGTGACGCCGGCGCCCGGCAGAATCGACGGCCCCGCGGGGGGTGGGGGGGGCGGGGCGGGCGAAGTGTTTGTCTTGAGAAATCGGACCAACGCCGAGTCACGCGCGATCGCGGAGCTGTTGTCAGCAGGCCAATCGGTCACGGTGGCGGGAGACAGCCTCATCGTGCGTGGCCCGAAGGCGCGCGCCATTCTCGCGGAGCAGGCAGCTCGTCACGGATTCACGGTGACGGCGACACGCACGACCGCGGCGGTCGACAGATCTGTCACGCGGCAACGGCTGCCACGCATCGGGTTGTATCAGCCGTGGGTTGCCAACGTGGACGAGGGGTGGACGAGGTGGCTTTTCGAGCAATATGGGATCAGCTACACGACACTGCACGACAGCGATCTGCGGAGAGGAGGGCTCAGGCAGCGCTTCGACGTGATTGTATTGCCCGACGCTGAGTCCGGTTCGATGATTCGCGGGCTTGATTCGACTCGCATTCCGGTCCAGTACTCGGGTGGGATGGGTGAGTCGGGAGCGAACGCAGTTTCGGACTTTGTTCGGGGTGGTGGCACGCTCGTTTGCCTCGATCGTTCAAGTAATTTCGCGATTACACGCCTTAACCTCCCGGTGGCCAACGTTCTAGGTGGTGAGGCGTCGGGTCCTCAAGTTTTGCGATTTTACGCCCCAGGCTCTATTTTCGGTGTGCTTTTGGGAGGGGTGGAGAGGGGGGCGAGCCCAGTTACGCTCGGGGTGCCTGACTCCCTCGACATCTACTTCGAGAATAGTGCCGCCTTCACCGTTTCGGCCCCGGCGCGGGCCTTGGCGACGTATCCCGCGGCGCCCCTGCGATCGGGCTATGCCCGCTACCAGGAGCGGCTCGAGGGCAAGGCGGCCCTGGTAGAGGCACCGGTCGGCAGCGGACGGGTGATCCTGTTCGGGTTCCGGCCCCAGTTCCGGGGTCAGACCCACGGCACCTTCAAGCTGCTCTTCAACGCGGTCCTGTTGGCGGCTCCATAGCGGAGCCGTGGGGAGGTGTCCCGATGAAGCGGCTGATTCTCCTGGTGGGATTCGTTTCCTTGGTGACGGTTCCCGCCGCAGCGCAGCGCGCGCAGAACATCGAGTTCGGCGGCTTCGGATCGTGGTGGCGCTTCGACCGCTCGTTCCTCATCAAGAACGGCTTCGGCGGCGGCGCGCGCATCGGCTACAACCTCAGTGACCGCGTCGGGCTCGAGATTACCGGCGACTATGTCGCCACGAAGAACCTGGCGCAAACACAAGACATCACCGTCAACACGGTCAGCGCCAGTCTTGTCCTGAACTTTCCAGCGAGCGACCGCCTCACCTTTCTTGCGTCGGGCGGCTACTCGCGGATGGTGTTCGGGAAGGATCCGCCCTACAACTTCACGCAGCACATGGTCAACGGCGGCCTGGGTTTCCGCGCCTTCGTGGGGTCGCACGTAGCCGTGCGCGGCGACGTGCGCGCCCAATACCGGCCCGACAACCCTTTCTACGCTAACGCGTTCACTGGTGAAGTTCAGGGCTCCGCCGGCATCTCCTACTTCTTCATTCCGCCGCAGCAGGGCCATGGCTTCAACACCAACTTCCAATGGTACTGGGGGGCGCAGGGTGGTGCCTTCGTCTCCAAGACGGTCTCACAACCCTACGTCTACGACCCGATCGTCGGCGGCCATTGGCTCATCAAGTCGCGGCGGACAGCACTGTACGTGGCCTACGAGCAGGCGATTTTCCTCACCGCGGCGCAGACGGTGATTTTTGATCCCAACTCCACCGCCTCCTCCGTAGGGCCCAGTTTCCGCGACGTCACGTTCCGCGACATGCGGCGCATCATGTTTGGCGTGCTCGCCTTCCCGGCTCAGAAAGTCATCGAGCCGTTCGCCGGTGGCGGGTTTGCCATCATGCAGGTTTTGAATCCGACCGTCGATTGCACCGGCTGCAACACGTCGCAGGCGGTCGAGGCGGACGACCGCGTGCACACTGCGGCAAGCAAGGCGTTTTTCTGGGTCATGGGAGGTCTACAGATCAACTACTCGAGCAAGCTCAACGTCTTTGCGCACTATCTCTTGACCTCGAGCGCGGCCAACTTCCTGCTCCAGAGCAACACCCACACGTTTCAGGGCGGGATCCGCTTAAGCCTCGGCACCTCCAAGGAAGGCATTACCGAGCAGCACTGACCCAGGGCGAATCCTTGATATAGAAGCGCAGCGGCCAGTCGGTCGCTTGGGAAATACCAATACGCGGACCGCTGACGACGGCGGTCCGCTTTGGCTTTGATCCTTCCACGATCCGCAGCGGACCATCCTGCAGCGAAGCGCCGTTCAGATCGCCCGTAATTCCCAGCGCCTGACAGAGTCGAGCGGGCCCGGCGCATAGCGGTTCGGCGCCGCGCCGGCGGAGCATCGTATCCAGTCCGGCGATGGGTTCGAGCGCGCGGATCAAGACGGCTGCGGGGAAGTCTTGTGGCTCCGTGACGGCGTTCAGACACCAATGCATCCCGTACGTGAAATAGATGTATGCTGTCCCCGGCGCGCCGTAGAGTGGTTCGGTGCGCGCCGTGCGTCGATGCCCGAAGGCGTGACACGCGGGATCGTGGGGACCGACGTAGGCTTCGACCTCGACGATGCGGCCGGCCGTCTGTCGTCTGCGCCCGCCCATATCACTGACGAGGATGCGGCCTAATAGGCCACGCGCGACCTCTTCCGTCGGTCGCGCGTAGAACTTCGCCTGGACTGCCGGACGTCGCACCGCTATGCGTCCCCCCCGCCCCCCCCGCCCCCCCCGCCCCCGCCACCCGTGAGACCGCGCTTCACCTTCGACCAGAACGACTCACCGGGCTCGCTTTCGGTGGCGGCAGCGGGACGAGCTGCTGGCGTCCCCTGGGGCGTGGGCGCCGGCGGCGGGGTGGGCGCTGGAGGCGACGCCGACTCTACGGACGAGTGATTCGTGATGTCGGGTGTTTCCGATTCGTAGCGTCGCGGTCCGCGGCCACGGCCCCCGCGACCACCGCGACGACCACGACCGCCGCGCTCACTGCGTTCGCCGCGCTCGCCGTTTTCACCGCGGCCTCTACCTCCGCGACCACGACCGCGCCCACCCCGATCGGCCGGCTCACCACCACCAACGACTGGCGGCTTCGACGGCGGCGGCTGCGCCGCTGGAGGAGCCGGAGGCGCAATCATATCACCACGCGGGCGGAAATTTGGATCCACTTCGACGACGCCGATCTTCGGGATCTCGGGAATGCCACCCCCGGCGCCGGGACGATGGCTGCCGCCGCGCGAGCCGCGCCGGAAGCGGGGGCTGCGCATCGGGATACCCGGGGCAGAAGGCGACGCCGTGCTGTAGGGTGGCGGCGGCGCGGATGACGCCGGCATCGGAATGTCGTCTTCTTCTTCCTGCGCTTCGCGCGTCGGTGCCTCAAGGACTGGACGCGGTGCTTCCTCTTCCTCGCGGGCGGTCGCTTCCTCGCCCGGAGGTGAAGGCTGGTCCTCGTCCATGCCGATCCGACCCACTGCCTGTTTCAACAAGCCGAACGCGTCGCCAAATGAGAAGCCGGACTTCGCGGCGGGCGCTTCGGGTTGTTCCGCTGGCGCCGCCGCGGGCTCCGAGCCGGCCGCCGGCTGCTCTTCACGATCTCCACCCCGGCCTCGTCCACCGCGACCGCGACCGCTGCGGCGCGCGCTCCCCCGGCCCTCCCGCTCGGGCCGCGGGGCCGCCGCGCTGCGGCTCCCGGCGCTCCGCTCGTTCGACTCGGCGAGTGTCGCTAGCGCCGGCTGCGCCGGTGCACCTTCGACCTGCGGTCCCAGGGCGATCTCGTATTGGCCATTGTCCAGGCGGGTCAGCGTAATCAGGCCGCGGCGTGCGGCCTCGATCACGAACTTGCTGAAGCGCGAGAAGCCGGCGTCCTTCTCGTCGAAATTGGGATCGATCTCCTGCATGACCTGCTTCAGGCGGTCGGAGCGCATGACGTCGTTGTGCGCCGTCATCTGCTTGACGGCCTCGACGACGAGCTCCCACGGATCGCGCTTCACGTACTCCACGTCACTGGCTTTGGTGAAGCCCGCCAGCTCGTTGTAGGAATAGTACTCATCGCAGTTCTGGATCAGCAGATCGCTCGACGATTCCCGGATGCCGACGCCGATCACGTACTTGCCGTACTCTTTGAGCTTCAGCACGAGCGACGAGAAGTCGGAGTCGCCAGAAAGGAGAATGAACGTGCCGATCTCAGGGCGCGTGAAGACCAGCTCGAGCGCATCGATCGCGAGCCGGATGTCGGTGGCGTTCTTCTTGTTGGCGCCATGAGCCGGCGCGAAGATCAGATCGATCGAGGACTCGGAGAGCGGCACGATGTACTGCGGATAGCGGCGCCAGTCGGCGTAGGCGCGTTGCACGGCCACCTTGCCGCGGATCATCTCAGACTGGAGCAGGCGCTTCAACTCGGTCTGCAGATCCGAGCGGATCGCCATGGTCACGTTGTCGAAGTCGATCATCAGCGCCGCATTGGGCGCGTGGGCCGGTGGTTCTTTGTGCGTGGGTCGGGGGGGGGTCAAATGGCTGTGTTGCTGCTGCGGTGTCATAAGGTACTTTCCTGCCCGCGCGCCGGACAAACTCGTAGCACGTTCCCCGTGTGGGGGAAGTGAACGACGCTCGCATGCCGCGTCGGGCTCTTGGTGAAGGCGTGGTGCGCCGTAGTTAAGGCTGGCTGGTGCGTGGGGAGGGTCGCCGAGTCACCCCCGGCGCGCCCGTGCGCGCTACCTCGACCCGATGCCGAGGCCCGCAGGCGCCGCCTGATGGTTCGACCCCTTCGCCCTATGGCACTGCCAAGCGTATGAACTATTCAACATAAACGACTGTCAGCGCAGAAGCTAGCGGGAAGGCAAAAACTCCGCTGGAAGTGGGTTCTTAGGACCTACGCATCAGCTCCCAGCGCCACACGGGCCCGTCGTCCTGATCGACGACCATCCCGCAATGTCGGAAGCCGTTCTTGAGCAGCACGCGGGTCGAGGCGTTGGGCTCGGCGCGCGTATGCGCGCGGACCAATCGCACACCAGGGGTGGCGAATGCGTAGTCGACCAACGCTGCGGCCGCTTCCGTCGCATAGCCCTGTCCTTGAAAGCCGGGCGCGACGCCATACGCGATCTCGACCATGCCGTCCTCGTCGGCAGGTCCCTTGAAACCGGCTGAGCCGATCACGGACTTCGCTTCGCGATGGACGATGAAAAATCCATGGCGCCACGGGTCGGGGTCGGTTGACTTCCGCAGCGCGCTGAGCCACGCCGGCGATACTTCGCCCGAGACGTAAAAATCGCGCAGTCCAGGCGCGAGACGCAGGCCGGTCGATGCCTCGAACGCGTCGGGTTGTTCGATCAACGTCAGCAGGTGTTGCGGCGCAGCGGGTGTGAGCGTGAGCCGGCGTGTGTCGATCATACGATGTCGCGATTGGCGCGGCGGATCTCGTCCTCCCAATGGAGACGGTGCAGGATACGATGGATCAACGGGGTGAGCAGCACTCCACCAACGACCAGAAAAACGCCGCCCGCATAGAGCGCGAAAATCCCGGCGAATACCTTGCCCCCGTTGGTGTGAAGCGGATCGACTGGACCCATGCCGCCCAGCAGCATTGCCGTGTTGACGAACGCGTCGCGCCAGGCGAGGTGCTCATAGTGCTCGTAGCCCCACATGCCCCCGACCAGCGACACCGCGATGAGCACCATCGCACCGGCGAGATGATTCGCCATCCGCAGCGCGAAGCGCCGCGGGGGTAATGGTCGTGTGTGGCGGTCCTCGTACAGAACGGCGAGTCCTATTTCACGCCCGTGGCGACACTCTGAAGAGACGCCACGCCCAGACACACAGCGCCGCGGCCACGAGCGTGATGATGAGAAACCAGGGATCCGTCGCCAGATGTGGCCATTCCTCGATGACCCGCCAGAGATGGAGGATCGTGAGCAGTCCAAACAGCGTGCCGGTGGTGATCAGATACGCCCTCATACGATCCATCCGCGATAGGAGGAGAGTTTTCTAACCGTCAGGCTCGACCTCATTGCGCCCGCCGGTACACGCGGACGTAATCGACGAGCATGGTCGCCGGAAAGATGGCATCCGACTGTGGATCGCCGTCGAAGTTGCCGCCGACGGCAAGATTGAGGATCACGAAAAACGGCTGACCGAATACCCATCTGCCGTGCGCCTCCACTGCGCTGCGCGTGACCGCGTAATGGACGGTATCATCGACAAAGAAGCGGATGTGGAGCGAGTCCCATTCGACGGCGTAGGTATGGAACGCGTCCGCGACAGACCCGCGCGCGAATGTCTGCACATGCGTGATCGGCGTGTTTCCGAAATAGCCCGGGCCGTGCACCGACGAGCTGGTCCTCGTCGGAGCGCTTCCCTTATTCTCCATCACATCGAGCTCGCCGCAATCGGGCCATGGCGGAAACGATTTCCCCAGCAGCCAGAACGCCGGCCACAGTCCCTGCCCCGCGGAAAGCTTGATGCGCGCTTCGACACGGCCGGGAGCGAAATACTCTTTGTGCTGCGTCGTGATCTTCGCCGAGGTGTATCGGCACGGCCCGTAGTAACAGGTCAGGCCGCCGGGCGGGGGCGCGATTCGGGCCACGATCTGCAACTGCCCCTGGCCATTCAGCGCAATATTTTCCGAGGCGTCGCGGTAGTATTCCTTCTCGTTGTTGCCCCAGCCGCAGTTCCCGTTCGCGCAGCCGTCTCCGAGATCAAAGCGCCATTTGGTTGTGTCGATGTGGGCGCCTGCGGGTCCGGCGAACTCGTCGCTCCAGACCTGGATCCAGGAGCCGGTGGTGGTGGAGACGGTGGGAGTGTTGGCGGCGCAGGCGGCGCACCCCAGCAAGACGCTGAGCGCGAACCACCTCATGCCGCGAATGGCCACGTCTTTCCTTTCCACGACCACGCGCAAAAACATATCACGCCGAGGAGCAGCGCGCCCAGACCGAACGCGATCACGGGCAATGGCGTCGTTGCAAAGACGAAAATCCATCCCAGTAACGCGACGAGGCTGGGCAAGGGGTACAGCCACATGCGGTACGGTCGCGGCATGTCTGGAGCGCGACTGCGCAGCAAGGTCAACGCACCGATCTGGCCGACGAATTGCACCAGGATCCGCGTCGTGATCAGCGCATCGATGACCATGCCCAGCGATACGAAGCCGGCGAGGATCGAAAGGACGCCGAGCACGACGAGGGAGACCCAGGGGAACCCCCCCGTCGTGTGCAGGCGCGCGAACACCTTGAAGAAGTAGCCGTCCTTCGCCGCCGCATACGGTACCCGCGAGTACCCGAGCAGGAGAGCGAAGACCGAGCCGAACGCGGTCCACAGAATCATCGCCGTGAAGATCGTCGCGACGCGCGGCCCATACATCCGTTCCATGAAAATCGACACGATAAAGTTCGACTGCGGGTGCGTCGCGGCCGGAACGAAGTCGCACCAGGGCACGACGCCGATGATCGACAGATTGATGGCGAGATAAATGGCGGCGACCGCGAGCGTGCTGATCAGAATCGAGCGCGGGATGACACGGCCCGGATTCTCGACCTCGTCGCCGATGTAGCAGACATCGTAGTAGCCGAGGTAGTCATAGACGCCGATCCGCGACGCGGCGCCGAGTCCGAGGAGGAAGCCCAATGAGAAGGTGAACGCTCCGGGCGGGAAAGCGAACGCGATCTTCGGATCGAAATGTCGCACTCCCGTCGCCACAACCGCGATCACGGTCACGATGGTGCCGATCCAGAGCGTCACGGTGATCGTGGCGATCGATTTGATGCGGCGGTACAGGAGCGCGAGGTTCGCGAGTCCGCCGATCGTCACCACCAGCATCGTCTGCCGGGCCGTGATGCCCTTCCAGAGATAGCCGAGATAGTTGGCGAAGCCGATGTATCCCGACGCGATCTCGAGCGGCCCACTGAAGACGAATTGCCAGACAAACAGAAAGCCCATCAGCCGGCCGAACGTCTCCGGGCCGTATCCCTGCCGCAGGTATCCGAACGAGCCGCCCGATCCCGGCATGGCTGCGCCAAGCTCGCTCCAGACCATGCTGTCGCACATGACGATCACCAGCGCGACGAGCCAGCCGAGCATTGCCTGCGGACCACCGAGTGCGGACATGAGCAGCGGGATCGTGATGAACGGACCGATGCCGATCATGTTCGTCATGTTGAGCGCCGTGGCGTGCAGCAGGCCAAATCGGCGCGTCATCGTGAACGGCGGAGGCGTCATGGAATCGCGACGATGAAGCCGCCGTCTCGCGCAGCGACGCGCACGTGCGCGAAGTCGGCAATCATGGCCGCGACGTGGCGCAATTGGTCGGGGACATGCGTGGTGGTGAGGGCGACGACGGTCGCACCGGCCGCGTGAGCCGCGGCGACTCCCGCCGGCGCGTCTTCGAAGACGATGCACGCGGCGGGGTCCAGCCCCAGCCGCTTCGCGCCGAGGCGATAGCCGTCCGGTGCCGGCTTGCCGACCTTCACGTCCTCGCTGACCACGAAAACATGTGGCAGCGGTATATGGTCCGCGCGGAGTCGCAGCTCGGCAAGACTGCGACTGCAGGAGGTCACGATCCCCCACCGCGACGGCGGCAACTGCGAGAGAAACTGCTTCGCCCCCGGCACCGCGCGCAGGCTGTGGACGTCCTTCAGCTCAGCGGCATCGAGCCACGCCACTTCCGCGTCCGTCGCGAACCGGGGATCGATGTCCCGCAAGGTGTCGCGCGCGCGGCGGCCGTGCGCGATGCGGATAAACTGCTCGGCGTCGACGCCGTGGCGTTGTGCCCAGCGGCGCCAGGTGCGCTCGACCACCTCGCGGGAGTCGACAAGCACGCCATCGAGATCAAACAGAAACCCTTGGCAGCGCAGCTTCAGGCGGCGCTCACGTCACGGCGGTCGCGGGCGCGACTCAGGGACCGGAGAACCCGATCAGCACGCCGCCCGGGGCGCGGACGACGGCGATCGTGACGCCCTCCATCACGCGCTCGACCGGTGACACTTGCTCCGCACCTTCACGCAGCGCCTTTTCGAACGCCGCTCGTGCGTCGGCGACATGGATGTAGGGCAGACTACTCGGCTCCTCGGGCGGCATCGTCGAGCGAATCCCACCGCCGCCCTTCTCGGAGTACGCAAACAGGTGGTACTCGCCGCCGCCGGGCATCGGGAAGCCGGGCCTGAACGTCCAGCCGAGGACCTTCGCGCACCAGTCTCTCGTCGCGGCGGGGTCGGTGCTCGCGAGATCCGTGTGCGTGATGCATCCATATAGTCCCCGCGTGAACTTGTGCCTCGGTGCAGCCTTTTTCTTCTTCTTTGCGGATGGCTTCCTCTTCATATCCCTTCCGTCATGGAGTGTTTGCGTCGCGGACCCCTAATGTATCCGAGCCCGGCAGCATGGCGACCGCTTGTTCATAGACGGCCGCTCCTGCGGAGGGTTCCACAGGTGAACGCGAGACTATCGATGCGCGTCGCCCCCAGAGGCTGTCTCGCGTCGGCGGCGAGGGTGTCGGCGTGGGTGTGTGCGGCGGCGTAGGCATTCTCGCAATCGCGCCGCTCCAGCAGCTGCACCGGCGCGCGCCGCACTTGGAGAAACCACAGCAGCGCCGTGAGTGCGGCGAGGATCATAAAGGCCTGGCCGGTCCACGACGTTCTCTTGGGATCAGGCGCTGCGTTCATCCAATGAATATCCGCCCACACAGGATGAGGATGAGGATCACGATGGCGATGAGCGCCACACGCCAAAGCCGCGGCGCCGGCTGATCGTCCTTCACGACCGTGAGCGGAGGAGCCAGGTCTCGGACTATTTGCCGGGCGCGGTCAAAATCCGACTCCGCCACAAAGACCGTGACCGGGACGAACGGAATGGCGCCCGATTCCTGATCGAGCACTACCGCAATTCCCTCAGCCTCGAGGGCGAGTCGCACGCTCTCGATGAGCGACCGGTCAGTGGTTCGAAGAACGGCGTTCATCGCGCTGCTTCGCCCGGCACTCTTTCGAAGAAGTCCACGACGCCCGTCTGGAGGCAGTACTCGGCACCCACGATGGCCAGTCCGTCCCGCTGAACGAGACGCTCGAGCACGTGAGAGCCCTGACGCAGGTGGTCCGCCGCAGCGCGGATGTTGGCGCGCACGGCATGCGCCACGAGCGTCTCGGATCGCGCATCATCCGACGCCGAGAGGAGCGGTTCCACCGCGGGTCTAATCCGGTCGACGATCGCGCGCAATCCAGGTGATTGGTCCCGCGTCGGACGCCGCAGTTCTTCAACGGTCGCTATGATCGCACCGCAGTCGGTATGCCCCAAGACGACCACGAGCCGCGTACCGAAGCGCTCGGCGGCGAATTCCACGCTGCCGACCTGCGACGGCGCGACGATGTTCCCGGCGACGCGGATCACGAAGAGATCGCCGAATCCCTGCCCGAACACCAACTCCGCCGGAACGCGTGCATCAGAACACCCGAGAATGATGGCGAAGGGTTCCTGCGTCTGCGAAAGCGTAAGGCGGCGGCCGGTAGTATTGTGGTCGTGCACTCCCTGCACGACGCGGCGATTCCCATCGCGCAGTCGCGCGAGCGCTTCAGCAGCTGAGAGCATTCACAGGCGTCATCACCTATGGTTTTTACGGCAGAGGCGCCGGTTGCGCGACGCGTGGGCACTCACCGCTCCCCCGCGCCCGCACTTCGAGAATCTGCTGAACCTCAAAGAAACGCTGTCCACCGTAGATGCTTCCCTCGTGCCCGTTCACCCCGCGAAGACGCACGAACACCGCCTGGGGGGGCAACGTCGCAGCCTTGTGGTACCGAGTCTCCAGTGCCGAATCCTGAACCACGATGCGGGTGCTCGGGTCGTCACAGGGGAAGAACGATCCCGCGCCGTCCTGGTTCACATACAGGCCGTGGACTTCTGTGGGCCGATGACAGGCAACGAGTGCTGCCGCGAGAATCAGAATTCGCTCAGGACGCACGGAGCTCTGCAATTCGCGCTTTCACGAATCTCTTAACCAGCGCTGCCGCCGGCGGCTGATCGAGTGGGAAGCGAATCGTGCCCTTGGAGATCTTGTACCGTTTCAGGGCCTTTCTATTGGCCCGTTTAAATGCCGCGCGCAGTGGGTAGAGGCTGACGTGTTCCTTCCATGCGGCATACCAAACCAGAATACGTCCATCGAGGCGGAAGGCGGGAATCCCGTAGCTGAATTCATGGGTGGCGCCGGGAGCGGCGGCGCGAATCGCCGACCGCAGCGCCTTGAGGCGCCTGCGCGCCAGCGCCGGTAGCGATGCGAAATACTTACGGAGCCGCAACTCAGGGGTGCGCTTCACTGGCCGGAGCCCTCGGAGGAGAAGAAGGTCGTGACATCCGGAGAACGACCCCGATCAGGAACCATGACGCGACAGGAACGATGAGAAACCATGACGCCGGCTTCGGCCTCGGCGGCCCTAGAGCAACGACGCCGTAGATCGCCAGCGAGGCCAGCGTGACAAGCAGCGTCACCCGGTAGAGAGCCGCTCGAGCGCTGCTCGCCCAAAGCCGTGAAGCTCGATGAGCGAGGAGCAGGCCGACAAACGGTGCAACGTCCCAGAGCACGAACATCGCCAGCAGAACAATCGACTTGTTGCGGTGACCGACGCGCAGTATGAAGGCGATCGAGCCTACCGCGCCGACGACTGCCGCCACCAGAGCGACGGTGCGGAGAGCGCGCGGTTCACTATTGGAATCGATGTTCACCTCAGTGGCCCTTGCTCACGATTACAGGCCTTCCTGGGTGTGTCAAGAATGTTCTCGAGGATTATGACCGTTGGCGCGCCCGGCTGGTGCCACGGTGCCGAGAGCTGGCGAGGGTCGGGCTGAGCATCGGGCTGCGCGAATGAGCCCAGCACGATGTCGTCGTCGCCATCGCCATCGATGTCGCCCGCATCCATCACGAGCCAACGCCCGCGACTGGCCTCGGCGAACGTCCGCGCCGTGAAGTGCAGGCCTCCCGTGTTCTTGAGAAAAACAAAAGGAAGGGGCGCACCCCTCGTGTCATCCGTAAAAAACGAGATGGCCGCGATATCGACGTTCCCATCGCCATCGAAATCACGCGCGATGGCTTTCATCACACCGGGCATCGGAAAGAAATACTTCTCTGTGAAGTGCCAGTGCCCGTCGTTCAGGAAAATGCGGATTCCGTGATACGGCTTCGGCGGCCCAGGGTAGTCCCCGGCATCGCCGTTGGTGTAGACGATGTCGGGATAACCGTCGCAGTTCATGTCCACCAGCTGCATCGAGGTGGATCCGTACGACGGGGGAAAGCGCAGCAGGACCTCTCTCGAAAAGTCGCCCCCCCCGTTCGGTTGACCGTGAAAGAGCGATATCCCCTCATCCCCCTGCGCCATCAAGGACAGAATGTCGGGACGTCCGTCGCCGTCGAAATCGCCGACGATCGTCGTCAGCGCGCCCGGTTGAGGAGTGAGGAGGTGGCGCCGGCTGCCGCCGCCACGTAGCCGTTCGTACCACGTCAGGCTGCCGGTGAGATTGCCAAACTCGCTGACCACGACGTCCGCGATCCCATCTCCATTGAGATCGGCGTACGAGGCGTACACCGGCCGCTGCAGACTATCGATCCTCCAGGCGATCGCAGGGTTGGCACCAGGGCGCCACGCGGAAACGAGGCCGAGCGTGCCGAGCGCAGCATCGTGCGGCTCGAGCTTTCCCATCAGCAGGACGCCGAGCGTGTCGCCAAAGAGCTGGAGATGCGAAACCGGAGACGGGATCGGGAAGATCTTCCTCGCGTGGCCTCGGCTGTCGAGAACCGAGAGCGTGCTATGCCCCGGAGTGGCATCGCCCACGTAGATCCTGCGATGTGCGGAATCGACGTGCACCAACGTGACCATCGGACTCTTGATCTGAAAGTCGGGAAGCCGCACGCGGAATCCGGGCAGTCCCATGGTGACCGGCGGGGTCGCCGCGTGAGGTAGCGATTCGGGGGCTTCTTTGAGATAGTACGCCGCCAGCTTGTCCCAATCGGCGCGGGAGATGCGTGGCGTGTCGGGATACACGCCCGCCTCGCGAATTCGTCGACCACCTTCTCCGCCCTCGACCGGCTCCTGGTTCGCGGGCCAGGTGACGTCTCTCACGCCAAGCCGGCGGGCCATCCTCGGCAACATCCAGCGTTCCCACGTCTCGCGGGCGAGCTGCGAAGGAACAGGAAGGAGATGACAGGACTGGCAGTAGCGCTCGGCGAGCTGTTGTCCGGAGAGCTGCGCGCTCGATTTGCTGGCATCCGGTCGTCCGCACGCCATCACTCCCAACGCAACGAAGACCGCGCCGCGCAACCTCACCCGGCGCTCGACCGATTCGGCTCCTGATAGAGGCCAACGACGTTGCCACCCGGATCTCGAAACCGCGCGGTGATCTCCGGCGCGTCGGCGCCGATCGGCTGGACGATTTCGCCGCCGTTAGCGACGACGGCTTTCACCGTTGCGGCCACGCTGTCGACCATGATGTATACGAGGAGTCCGGGCTGGGGCGACGCCGGCCGACCGGTGACCCAGGAGCCACTGACCTCTCCGACGGCATCGTCGAACGCGAGGTGATCGTCACCGCGCCGGCGAATATTCCAGCCGAAAACCGCATGGTAGAACTCCGACGACCTGCGGACGTCTGCCGCGGGAATCTCGAGGTAACAGATCTTACCGTTTCGAACAGTCGGTGGCATCGGCAGGGAACCGGTCAGCGCGGTGGAGATCCGAGGCGCTCGGCGTCGCGCTGCTTGGCCAGCAGCCGCTCCGTGAAGTCGAGGCGCTCCTCCACTTCAGATAGCCGATTCTGCACCGCGTCGAGCGACTGGCGCAATTCGCTGATTTCTTCATCGGATGGCGTCAGGTTTCGCGCGGCGGCACGGATGCTCATCATGCGTAACATCCCGGACAGCGTCTTTGCCGCCGTGACCGCGATAATGATGACCCCGACACCGAGCGCCCAATCGGGAATGAAGCCCATTCAACACTCCCCAAAGTGACTACACAATCTAGCGTGTACCCTCCGGCGCGGTGCGCCGCTGGCAGTAGTGCTCGAGCGGTTTGAAAACGTTCGGACACCCGGAGTCTTGGAGGCCGCGTCGACGGCATTGGTCTACGCTCCAGGTCGCAAAGCGGAGCACATCCTTCACTCCGTGTCCCGAGGGAATCGTATCACAGAGTCCCGGGGTCTCGCGGCTCCATCTGAGGCAGCCTTCGAAAAACATCTGCTCGTTGACCTGATGCACCAGCGACGCGGAATGGTCGCTCGCGTGCCGTGCAAACGCCGAATCGAGACAGGCCGCGGTCGTACTGGAGCGCCCGATGGCCTGCCCCTCCTTGTACGTCTGCTGCGCCTCCTGGACCATCGCCGGGCCATTGTGTCGCCACCAGAGATAGCCGAGCGCGCCGACGCAGACGATCAGTCCAAGCATGATCCCGATGACGATCAGCACTACGTGAACCGTCTTGGCCATGGGCTCAGTGGGGCGTTGCGGGCAGAAGATAATCTTGCGCGCCGACGATCTGCCAGCGACCGCCCTGCTTCAGCCAGGTGTCGGTGAAACGATAGCGCCGATCGAACGAGCCGTTCGAGCCGCGCCCCTGCACGATCAACCACCCTGTGACAAGCGCGGTGGTGCCGAAGCGATGGACCTGCATGGCTTCGTTGTGCGCCGCGGTGACCGTGTCCGATCCCGAACCGACCTCATGCAGGACTGTTGCGCGGTCCATCGTCTTGTCGTCCTCGGTGTAAACGAACCCGGCAGCCAGTAGGCGTTCAAACACAAGCGTATCGCGCTTGACCAGGGCGCGCGCCCAATCGTCCTCGAGCCGCAACAGTGCGCGCGTGTCCGCGTCCTGTAAACCGGCTAAGAAGAGCACCGCAACTAGCAGCACATTCATGACCGCCTCCTCACTCCCCGAGCACTTTGATGATCACGCGCTTTTTCCGCTGTCCGTCCCACTCCCCGTAGAACACCCGCTGCCACGGACCGAAGTCCAACTTGCCACCGGTGATCGGCACGATCACCTCATGACCGATCGTGAGACTGCGCAGATGCGCGGCCGCGTTGTCTTCTCCCGTTTCATTGTGACGATAGCGTTGCGGATCCCACGGCGCGATCGTGCCTTCGAGCCACTTCAGGATGTCATCCCACAATCCCGACTCGTGATCGTTCACGAACACCGACGCTGAGATGTGCATCGCGCTGACCAGTACGATCCCCTCGCGGACGCCGCTTTGCTCGACCTGACCGGCCACCTCGTCGGTGATGTCGATGATTTCCTGGCGGCGTTTGGTATTGAACCAGAGGTAATGCGTCTGGGCCTTCATGACCCCCCCGTGTCGAATTGTCACAGCCGAGCCAAATCCCTAAATTGGCCCGCAATATGGCGCTTCCCTTCAGACGGCGAATCTTCGTGATCCTCGTCGTCATGACGACCGTGCCGACGGTGCTCGCCGTTGCCGGGTGGCTCGTGTCGGTGCGGCGGCTTTTGCCTGCGGCCGGCGCGCGCGCGTCCACCGAGCGCGTCGCCTCGACCGCGCGGACATTGCTCGAGGGCGTCGATACGCTGCACCTCACAGTCCACGAGCGCGCGCTGCTGCGCCAACACCTCGACGAAGTCTCGGCATCGGTCAGCCTCGCCCGCCGCGCCGAAACGTTCCTGCGCTACTACACGGCCGGCGTCGCGGTGGTCATCCTGCTCCTCGGCGCCGGTGTGCTGTACGCCGCGGTGAATGCGGCAGGACATCTGTCGCGGCAGCTCTCGCGCCCCATCGACGAGCTGGTCGGTTGGACGTCCCTGATCCGGCGCCACCAGCCCCTTCCCACTCCTGGTGGCTCACTTAGCCGCGGCGCGCCCGAATTCGAAGCGCTGCGCCAGGCGCTGCGCGAATTGGCGGCCGCGCTCGCCGCCGCGCGCGAGCGCGAGCTCGAGGCGGAGCGACTGCGAGCATTCCGCGAAGTCGCGCGTCGCGTCGCGCATGAAATCAAGAATCCGCTGACGTCGATGCGAATCGCGGTTGATCAACTGCGGCGGACCGACGGAATGACGGAAAGTCGGAAAGAAACGGCCATGGAGGTGATGGCGGCCGAAACCGATCGGCTGGAACGACTCGCCAAAGAATTCGCAGACTTCGGACGATTGCCCGAAGGGCCCCCGAGCGAAGTCGACCTTGTCGAGCTGCTCGAGGAGTTGGGACGGACGAGCGTGCCCGACGGTGTTGCCGTCCGGCTCACCGCGAACGGTGGACCGCGCACGATCGTCGGCCACTACGAGCCGTTGCGCCGGGCGTTCGCGAACCTCTATCGCAACGCCTCCGAAGCGATGCAGGGCATGGGCGCGCTCGACGTGACGGTCACAGGCGACGGCGCGGGACTCGCCGTGACGATCGCGGACCACGGGCCGGGGATTCCCGCCGACCTGCGGCAGCGGATCTTCGAGCCGTACTTCACGACGAAACACGACGGCACGGGCCTCGGCCTCGCGCTCGTGCGGGTGACACTCGAAGCGCATCGCGGCACGATCGCCGTGAGCGAGACGCTCGGCGGCGGCGCGACCTTCGCGATCGTCTTTCCACCGGTGTCCGGACCATGAGCCCCCCCCCCCGCGTGCTGCTCGTCGACGACGAAGGGAACATCCGGCGCATGGTCGGCGCGCTGTTGCAATCGGATGGCTTCGAGACGATCGAAGCGCCCGATGGCAACGCGGCCCTGACCCGCGTCATCGAAGACGCTCCCGATGTCGTGCTGCTCGACCTGATGATGCCACCGGGTCCCGACGGGCTCGCGACGCTCGAGCAGATCCGCAAGCGCGCGCCGCATGTCCCTGTCGTCATGATGAGCGGCAAGGCTAACCTCTCCGACGCGGTGCGCGCGACGAAGCTCGGGGCCTTCCAATTCCTGGAAAAGCCGCTCACGCCCGAAGGCGTACTCGTCGCGCTGCGCAGCGCGCTCGAGCTGGGCCGCACGCTCGCGGAAAACAAACGGCTGCACGAGCAGCTCGGCCACGATGATCCGCTGGTCGGGACGAGCGCCGCGATGGAGGAGCTGCGCGCGTTGATCGCGCGCGTTGCCCCGACGGAGTCGCGCGTGCTGATCACGGGCGAATCCGGCACCGGCAAAGAGCTGGTCGCATCGGCGATCCACCGGCAGAGCGCGCGCGGGAGCAAACCGTTCGTCACCGTGAATAGCGCCGCACTGCCTCGCGATCTCGTCGAATCGGAGATGTTCGGACACGAGCGCGGTGCTTTCACGGGCGCGACGGACCGGCGGCAGGGACGGTTCGAGCTGGCCGACGGCGGAACTCTGTTCCTCGATGAGGTCGGGGACCTGGGACCGGAGGCGCAGGCGAAACTCCTGCGCGTCCTCGAGAGCGGCGTCATCGAGCGCGTGGGCGGGGAACGGCCGTTCGCCGTGAACGTGCGCGTCATCGCCGCGACCAACAAAGACCTGACGGTGGCGGTGCGGCAAGAGTCGTTCCGCGAGGACCTGTGGTTCCGGCTCAACGTGTTGCCGATTCACATCCCGCCGTTGCGCGAGCGACCGGAGGACGTTCCGCCGCTGATCCGCCATTTCGCGGCGCGCTGCGCGGCACGCCTGGGCCGGCCCGTGCACTTCGACGCCGGGGCGGTCCCTCTGCTCGCCGCCTACACGTGGCCCGGTAACGTCCGCGAGCTCGCCAACATCATCGAGCGGCTCGCGATTCTGGCCTCGGGCGAAACGCTCACCGCCGGCGACGTCGCGCGCGTGTTGCCTCAGGATGGGATCGCTCCGCCCGCGCGGCTCGAGGCGGCGGAGGGCGACGCGCCGTGGCGGGACATCGCGCTTACCGAAACGCTCGACCAGTACGAGCGCGAGCTGATCGCGCGCGCACTTTCGATTTCGCGAGGCAACGTCGCCGAAGCGGCGCGACGGCTGCTGACGGACCGCGCCAACCTGTACCGGCGTATGCGACGGCTGGGCATCGACTCGCCGCGCAACAACATTGGGCCACCCGGCCCCAACGAAGGCTCTCTATGATCGCGTTGCTGCTGATTCTGGCGGTTCAGGATACGACCATCGTCATTCACCCCGACAGCTCCGGCGTGTCGCTCGAGGCGCTGGCGCTGCCGCGCGTCGTCTCCGACGAGGTCATCCGGTTCTACAACGCGCCGGGGACGACGCGTCTCGTGGGCCGTACGCGCCTGCCCCATGGCAACGAGTGGCGCGGCGATGTGGCGGTGCGGAACGGGCCAGTCTTCATCGGCGGCCGGGTGCAGGGGACGCTCGTCGTGATCAACGGGGACCTGCAGTTCGAGCGGGGCGCCGAGGTGAGCGGCGATGTGATCGTGGTGGGCGGCGTGGTTGGTGATTCGGCGGCGGCAAAGATCGGCGGGGAATTGCGCCAATATCGCGAGCCCCTGCTGTACCGCTTGCGCAACGAAGGCGATCAGATCGCCTACGCCCCGAACCTGCGGCGCCGGCTCTGGAATCCTGGTGCGCATGTGTCATGGGGCACGGCCGACTCCCGCTCGACGCTGACGATCGCCACCGGTGGAACGTTCAATCGCGTCGAGGGACTGCCGATCGTGTTCGGGCCGTTGTTCGATTGGCGGCTGCAACAGGATTTCCGGCTGCGCATCGACGCACTCGGCGTCTTCCGGTCCGCGGGCGATCTCTCCGACAACCGCAGTAGCCTGGGCTACATGTTCCGCAGCGAGCTGCGCTCGGGGGAAGTCCAGCATGTGGGCGTCGGGCTGCGGGCGTTCGACGTCGTGAGTCCGGTCGAGGATTGGGGACTGCACAGCGCGGAGATCGGGTGGAGCGCGTTCGTGTTCGCGCGCGATTATCGCGACTACTTCCTTGATAAGGGATGGGCGGCGCGCGTGTTCGCTGCGCCCAATCGCGCGCTGGCCGTGTCATTCGAATTCCGCCACGAGTGGCAAACGGGCGTGGCCGTCAAGGATCCCTGGACCATTTTCCGCCACGACGAGGCGTGGCGCCCCAACCCGCCGATCGACGAGGGCCACTACAACACCGTCGTCGCCAACGCGACGTTCGACTCGCGCAACGATCCCGAGGCTCCCACCGCGGGGTGGCTGGTGCGTACGACGCTCGAACATTCGCGCAGCAACGACGTCGTGCCGCAGGCGGGGATCCCCGCGACGGTACGCGATTCGATTCCGACCGACGGGTCGTACCGCTTCAGCCGGCTCTTCTTCGACGTGCGCCGCTATTCGCGCATCAGCCCCACGGGTCGCGTGAATCTGCGGCTCGTCGGTGGCGGCTGGTTGGGGGGCGATCCGCTCCCGCTGCAACGCCGTCTGTCCGTCGGCGGTCCGGATCCCATGCCCGGCCATCCATTCCGCTCGAGCGCGTGCGATGGCGCCATCGTCGACCCGGCGTTCGCCGGGACGCTGCTCGCCGCATGCGATCGCGTGCTCGTGTTCCAGACGGAATACCGCGGCCACGTGAGACTCAATTGGAGTTACAACCCGTGGCGCGACGAGAAATCGTCTCGAGAGGAGCGTTCACCGTTCTGGATCGAGGGGCTCGACCTCGTCGTCTTCGCGGACGCGGGACAGGGGTGGCTCGTGGGAAAGGGGCCGGGGCACGTGCCCGCGGGTCGCATCCCGCGATTCGCGAGCTGGCTGGTGGATGCCGGACTGGGCGCGGACTGGAGTGGCTTCGGGATTTACGTCGCCAAGGCGGTGACGACCGGCGAACGACTGCGCTTCCTGTTTAGGCTCGATCATCGCTTCTAGAGTGGCGCGAGTGCTCCTCCGCCACGTGATCGTCCTCTCGCTGGCCCTGCCCGCGGGGCTGACGGCGCAGTCGCCGACCCTGACGGTCACGCTGCAAACGACGACGCCCCGCGTCCGCAGCACGGGACTCCTGGCGGACGGGAAATTCGTCGGGCTCATGCGCTCGGGATTTCCACTGCGGCTCCACTACCGGCTCGAGCTCTGGAAGGTGCGCACGAGCTGGTTCGATCAATTCGTGCGTGAGGCATCGTGGGACGTCGTCGCCCGCAACGATCCGTTGGCGGACGACTTCGTGCTGCTCCGCCCCGCGGGTGGCCGCACCCTCACGCGCTACGCGACGCCGGAAGAGCTGGCGGCCGCGCTCGAGATTCCTTACACGGTCACGATGCGGCCCGAAGCGAGCGGCGCCGGCTCCGGCCGCTACTACTTCGTCGCGCGACTCGAGGTGACGACGCTCAACGACACCGATCTGCGAGAGCTGTCGAGCTGGTTGTCGGGCGACGTCGGGCCTGCGGTTTCGGGCGAAGGGAGTTTCGGCGCAGCGTTAGCGCGGGGGGCGCAGCGTGTGCTGGTGCGACTGGCCGGCCTCCCGCGCCTGCAGCTCGAGGCGCGGAGTCCTACGATCCGAATTGACGGTCGATAGCGGCACGAATTTCCGTCAGCGACTTCCCGCGCGCCGCCATGTCACTCGCCAGGTTCGCCTCTCCCATGCAGATGTCGCAGTAGGCTGCGTGCTCTGACTCGAAGCAGGTCAGCAGCGAGCGATGTCCGGAGTGCTTCGAGCAATCGCAGTGGCAATAGAGACCGTCGAGGGTCGCGGCGGAGCGCCGGGCCGCCGCGTACGCCTCGAGCGCCCCGGGATTCTTCGGGATCGCGAAATCGGGGAGCACCTTCGCCGCCGTGATGCCGGACCGCGGTTGGGGATGCGTCGAGCCCCGGGCGGGACGTGTGAGAAACACGACCCCGGCGAGCGCGACGACTGCCGCGCCCGCCACCACCCATGGGTTTCTCGTCACATGGCCTCGAGAGTCGCCAGCACGTCCGCCCCGTAGAAGAGACGGATGTACTTCGCCTGCGTGCGCGTGAGGCGGCGAACCGCCCACGAGAGGTGCACGAAGTGCGGCTCGTGCGGCGCGCGCAGCGGATGCATGCCCACTTCCTCCGGCAGGAGATTGCCCTTGCGCGTGTTGCAGCTCGAGCACGCCGTCAGGACGTTGGTCCAGGCGTTCGTGCCGCCGCGCGACAATGGCACGAGATGATCGCGCGTGAGGCACTCGCGCTGCCGCAGCTCCTGCTGCGCGCGACCACAGAACTGGCAACGGTAGTTGTCGCGGGCGAACAGGAATGTGTTGGTGACTTGGCGGCGGAAGCGGCGAGGGACGTGGACGAAGCGAACCAGCCGAATGACGGCAGGTCGTGGCACCGCCATTCGCTCGGAGTGGACCGGCGTCCCCTCGGCCTCGACGACCTCGGCCTTGCCATCAATGACCAGCCGCAGCGCCCGGCGCACGGGCACCATTGTCAGCGGTTCGAACGAGGCATTGAGGGCTAGGCAGCGCATCGGCATATGCTAATACCGGCCTACAACATGCGGCAAGGGAAGACGCTTTATGCAGTAGTTGCGGGCATGAACGCGCGCCGTAACTCCTCGATTTGCGACTCCACCGACGCCCGTGACGCGCCGCCTGGCGTTGCACGGCTCTCGACGCTTTGCTCCCAGGTGCCGAGCTGCGCGAGCGCGGACCCGAGGGCAGGATGGATGGCGTTAGCGATGCTCTGGGGCACGCGATCGAGCGGCACATGCTCATGTTCGGCGGCGCGCACCAGCCGGCCGATCAGTCCGTGACTTTCCCGGAACGGCACCCCCGCCTCGACGAGCAGATCCGCGAGATCGGTCGCGCGCATCGCGGGATCGAGCGCCGCCGCCATGCGATCGGCGTTGATCGTCAGGGTCTCGATCGCTCCCGTGACCGCCGGCAGCACCGTCGCGAGCGTATCGCAGGCGTCGAACAACAGCGCCTTGTCCTCCTGGAGATCCTTCTGATAGCCGGCGGGAATGCCCTTGAGCGTGGTGAGCAGCGCGACGAGGTCGCCGAGCATGCGACCGGCTTTGCCGCGCGCGAGCTCGAAGACATCGGGATTCCGTTTCTGCGGCATAAGGCTCGAGCCGGTACTGAAATCGTCGGCGAGCGTGACGAATCCGAACTCGCCGCTGGCGTAGGTGATCAGCTCGGCGCCGAGCCGCGAGAGATGCGTGCCGATCAGCGCGATCGCGAAGAGCACATCGGCGACGAAGTCGCGATCACCCGTGGCGTCGAGCGCGTTGGGTGAAACGACGCGGAAGCCAAGTGCCTCCTTGAGGAGCACGCGGTCGACGGGAAAGCCGGAGCCGGCGAGCGCACCGGAGCCGAGCGGCAGCTCGGCGGTGCGCCGGCGCGCGTCCGCCAGCCGCTGGCGATCGCGCACGAGCGGCCAGGCGTGCGCGAGCAGGACGTAGGCCCAGCGCACGGGCTGCGCGCGCTGGCCGTGGGTGTAGCCGGGAAGAATCGCGTTGATGCCGTCTTTCGCTTTTCCGACGAGTGTCTTGCCGAGGGCGGCGACGCCGGCATCGAGGTGATCGATCGCGTCGAGCGTCCACAGGCGCAGGTCGGTCGCGACCTGATCGTTGCGCGAGCGGCCGGTGTGCAGCTTGCCGGCGAGACCACCGACCTCGTTGTAGAGCAGGCGCTCCACGAGGGTGTGTATGTCTTCGTCCGGTGCGCCGACCGCGGCGCCGTCCGCGAGCTGATCGGCTACGCGATCGAGGCCGCCCAGCAGCTGCGCTTCTTCATTGGCAGTGACAACCCCGGCCTGACAGAGTGCGTGCACCCACGCTTTGCTCGCGGCGACGTCCTGCGGCCAGAGGCGATGATCGACGGGGAGGCTGCGATTCAGCGCGTCGAGCGCTTCGCTCGGCCCGAGAGCGAAGCGCCCGCCCCACATCTGGTGAGTGTCAGCTTGTTGGGACATCACTGCGTTCGGCCGACAATCCGGCGCCGATCCGAATCGCGAGGCCATACAGCCGAATGAAGCCTTCGGCGTCCTTCTGGTTGTATACGTTGTCTTTACCGAACGTCGCGTACGACGGCTGGTAGAGCGCGAACGGACTCTCGCGGCCCGCGACGATCACGTTTCCCTTGAAGAGCTTCAACTTGACGGTGCCCGTGACGTGCTGCTGCGTCGCGGTGACCAGCGCATCGATCGCTTCGCGCTCGGGCGTCCACCAACGGCCGTCGTAGACGAGGTCGGCGTAGCGGAGAGCGAGCTCATCTTTCATGCGAAGTGTGCGGCGATCGAGCACCATCTGCTCGAGCTCGCGGTGCGCCGCGTACAGCACCGTTCCGCCCGGCGTCTCGTACACGCCGCGCGACTTCATGCCGACCAACCGGTCCTCGACGATGTCCGCACGGCCGACGCCGTGCTCGCCCGCGATCTCGTTCAACTGCTCGAGCAGCTCGACCGGGCCGAGCGGGACCGCATCGAGACTGACGGGATTGCCTTCTTCAAACCCGATCGTCACGACGACCGGCTCGTCCGGCGCCTCGAGCGGATTCTTCGTCATCACGAAGATGTGTTCGGGCGCTTCCTGCGACGGGTCCTCGAGGATGCCGCCCTCGTGCGAGCAGTGCCACAGGTTGCGATCGGTCGAGTACGGCTTCTCGGCGGTCGCCTGGACCGGCACCCCCTTCGCGTGCACGTACGCGATGAGATCTTCGCGACTCTGGAATTTCCATTCGCGCCATGGCGCGATCACTTGCAGGTCGGGCGCGAGCGCCGCGTAGGTCAGCTCGAAGCGGACCTGGTCGTTCCCCTTGCCGGTGCAGCCGTGCGCGAGCGCGTCGGCGCCGATGCGCTGCGCGACCGCAACCTGATGTGCCGCCGTGAGCGGCCGCGCCATCGACGTGCCGAGCAGATAGGTGCGTGCGTAGACGGCGCCCGCGCGCAATGTCGGGAAAACGAAATCGCGGACGAACGCTTCGCGCAGATCTTCGACGAAGCAGTCGTCCGCGCCCGAGCGCTTGGCTTTCTGAACCAGCCCCTGCAACTCGCCGGCGCCCTGCCCCACGTCGGCGGCGAAGCAGACGACGCGCGCGCCGTAGGTCTCACGCAGCCAGGGAACGATGGCCGAGGTATCGAGCCCGCCCGAATAGGCGAGCACCACGAGGGGGCCCGGTTTCCCGTTGGGTTGTTTATGCATATTGGTGCATAAAAATACAGGGGGACTGGGATCCCGCGCAAGGAGGCCATTGAGTAGTCACCACCCCCAACCCGGTCTATAGCGGGGCTTGATGTAATCCTCCGGGATGGTCGCGTTGAGCACGGCCCCCGTCTGCGGATTCACATCGAGCACCTGGGCCGTGCGCACCGCCAGGTTGCCGAGCAGAACCATTTCCGTGAGCGGGCCGGAGTGGCCGGGAATGTTCGACCCGGCGGGCGTGCCGCCCTTGCACGCCGCGATCCACTCGGCGTAGACGCCTTCGGTGCGCGGATATTTCTGCGCCGGCGGATGGGCCGTGATCTCCGCCTGTTTCGCGTCATCCAGCAGCCGCGGGTTCTCCCCATAGATCCCGGCGAAGAGCTTACCCGAATCGCCGATCCAGAGCTGGCCGCTGCTATCGAATGGCCAGGCGAGCGGATCGGTAACCTCCTTGGGCCGCGGTGGGTACAGGCTGCCGTCGCGCCACACGACTTTGATCTCGGGCCGATTCCCCTTCGCCGCGAAGGAATACGTGATCCGCGAGCACGCCGGCGCGGTTTCGGCGTACAGCTTCGTCGACTCGGGCTCGATGCGCGTGGGATATCCGAGATCGAGCGCCCAGAACGACGCGTCCATCGAGTGACACGCGATGTCGCCAAGCGCGCCCGTTCCGAAGTCCCACCAGCCGCGCCATTTGAACGGCGCGTAGGCGGGGTTGTACGGCCGCTCGGGAGCGGGGCCGAGCCACAGGTCCCAGTCGATCCAGGGCGGCGTGTAGTACTCCTCGAGCGGCCGGTCCAGCGCCTGCGGCCAGATGGGACGATTGGTCCAAAGCTGGATCTCGCGGACCGTCCCGATCGCGCCGGCCTCGACCCATTCGCGGATTTGGCGCGTGCCTTCTTCAGCGTGGCCCTGATTCCCCATCTGTGTCGCGACCTTGTACTTCGTCGCCGCCTCTTCGAGCTGCTTCACCTCCCACAGCGTGCGTGCCAGCGGTTTCTGAATGCGCGTATGCTTCCCCAGCTTCATCGCCATCATGCCGGCGACGGTGTGCGTGTGGTCGGGCGTCGAGACGGTGACGGCATCGATACTCTTTCCTTCTTTATCGAGCAGCGCGCGAAAATCCTTGTAGCGCTTCGCCTTGGGAAATGCCGCGAACGACGGCGCGCCCTGGCGCTCGTCGACGTCGCACAGCGCGTAGATGTTCTCCGTCTTCCCGACGCCGCGGACGTCGTTCGCGCCCATTCCGCCGACGCCGATGCACGCGATGTTGAGCTTGTCACTTGGCGGCACGTGGCCGCGGCCCAGAACGTGGGCCGGTACGATCGTGAACGCGACACCGCTCGCCGCCTGTTGGACGAAGCGACGCCGCGAAATGCCCTTTTTTCTCATGGCAGTACCCGGATCTTGATGTTGCGGAAGGCTACGACGTCACCGTGGTCCTGAAGCCCGATGTGTCCTTCCGAGTTGCGGCCAAAGTTCGGATGCTGCGCGAATTTGCTCTCCTTCACCTTCGCCTGAAAATCGGGACTACCGAATTCGTACTCGACCACTTTCACGCCATTGAGCCATTGCTCGACGTGATTGCCGTTCACGACAAGGCGGACGGCATTCCACTCGTTCGCCGGTTTGACGATGCCGGCAGGCGAAGGATAGAGATCGTAGGCCGCGCCGGCTGCCGTCATCCGCGATTGGCCGTCGGGGTGCCTCGCATCGTCCAGCACCTGCATCTCGGGCGCATTCCAGTAGATCGCATCGCTATCTTCACTCGCGCGATAGAAGATGCCGCTGTTGCCACCCGGTGAAATCTTCCACTCGAGCGCCAGCTCGAAATTCTTGAACTGCGCGTCGGTGATGATGTCCCCGGCCTCCGCGACGCGGGTCAACGCGCCGTCCTTGACCTGCCAACCCGCTGGCAGCGTGTGTTGGCGGTATCCTCTCCACCCCGCCCCGGTCTTTCCGTCGAAGAGGAGTTTCCATCCGGCGGCGCGCTCACTGTCGGTGAGGGTGTTCGGCGTCGTGCTGCCGGAAGAGGCAGTGGGGGCCGGCTGCGCGGGCTGCTGCGGCGTCGAGCAACTCGCGCTGATGAGCAACACCGCGGACACGAGCGACGTGCGAATCCGAATCACGTTCATGCGGGGAGTCCTGCGAGCTCCTGCAGCCGCACCTGCACGGCGCGACGGCCTCGCTCGCTGCGAGTGATGACGAGAATGGCGTCGTCACCGGCGATCGTGCCGATGATTTCGCTCCAGCCCGCGCCGTCCAGCGCGAGCCCCAATGCCTGCGCGCCGCCCGTCGTGGTCTTCAACACCAGCAACGGACCGACGCCTTCCGCGGACACGAGCATCGTGGGCAAGAGCTGCTCGAGATGCGGCCGCACGCCGGGATTGCTTTCCGGTGACGCCGCGTAATGCGAGCCCCCGTCGGGTGCGGCGACCTTGGCAAGTCCCAACTCACGGATGTCGCGCGACAACGTCGCCTGTGTCACGGTGTAGCCTTCGGCCTTCAATCGTTCGCGGAGCTGCTCCTGGCTACCCACCATGTCCTGCCGGATGATCCGCAGAATGGCCGCGTGCCGCTGGGTTTTCATGAGCCCGAAATCTGATGTACGATGCGACCGCTGACTACTGTAAGAATCGCGGTTGGGCGGTTGGGCGGTTGGGCGGTTAGCACGGCAAGATCTGCAGCCTTTCCGACCTCTAGGGAGCCGATTTCCGAGTCCCAGTCTAGCGCTCGCGCGCCTTCTATCGTCAGCATGCGCAATGCGTCGTCACGGGTGAAACCGGCAGCCTCCGCTTCCTTCCAGAGATCCAGGTCGCCGACGCTGATCACGGAGTCCGTGCCCAGGCCGACGGGAACACCCGCTTCGAGCAGCAGCCGCAGCGGTGCACTGCCGTGACGGTGCGCGGTATTCGATCGTGGGCAGTGCGCGACCGACGCGGCGGCTGCACGGAGCAACCGCACGTCCGACGGATCAATCTGCACGCAATGAATGCACAACGTTCCCCGCTGCAGGACGCCCAGTCGCATGAGGTAGCTGACCGGTGAAGAGCGCTGTGCCGCGATCGCGATGCCGCGCGCACGCAACGCGTCGGCAAAGGGGCCGGCTCCATCGCAGACGAGCGCGGTTTCGTCCCGTGATTCGGCGACGTGCACCGCGAGTGGCAAGCGTTCCACCTTCGCGAAGGCGGTTACGGCCTCGTACAACGGGGCACTGACCGTGTACGGAGCGTGCGGCGAGACTCCGAGCCGCAGCTGTGACGTCATCAAACCGTTCAGCGCTCGGACGGCCGTCTCGAGCTCGAGCAGGCTCGCGTCACGCTTGGCCGGATCGGGGCCGAAGACCTCCTGGTACACGATTCCCCGTCCCGCCAGGTCGTGCAGCGCGTGCATCACCGCGCCCGTGCTGCCCGTTTCCGCGATGCACGTGACACCCCGCGTCCAGCAGTCGCGCACTCCCGCGACCGCCGCCTCGTAGAACGCTTCGGCGCTCGTTGCGTCCTTGAGCTCGCGAACGCGGCGGATCCATTTGACGAACTCCGGCTCGTCGTGCCGGGCACCACCACCCAGGTGCGTCAGCTCGAGATGCGTGTGGCAATTGACGAGACCCGGCACCAATACGTGATCTGGAAATTCAAGCGCGTCACAGTCTGGGGGAATGGGGACACGGGAATGGTGGTCCACGGCGGAAATCCGCCCGCTCGCATTCACGAGAACGGCGCCGTCCTCGATGGGCGGCGCCGTGACGGGATGCACCCGACCAGCTCGGATCCGGAGCAAGACTTAGGGCGTGACGCCCACGCCAAACGGCGTGTGCACCTGGCACACCTGTGTCGGCTCCGTGCCCGGATAGAACCACTCCCAACGCCGCACCTCGAGTGGGCAGAATGGCGTCGCCAAGAACCCGTTTGACCAGTCGACCTCCCGAGTCACGAGATTATCGGGCCGTGCCCAATCGGCGGGTGCGGGCCGGCGCTCGTACACGTCGCGCATGAACTTTGTCCACGCCGGCGCGACGATGCGGCCGCCGCCGGCGTTGTTCATGATCCGCCGCTGCAGGTCGTATCCGACCCAGATACCGGTCACGATTTCCGGCGTGAATCCGACGAACCAGGCGTCGGTGTAATCATCCGTCGTTCCCGTCTTGCCGGCCATCGGGATGTGCAGGCCGCCGACGGCGCCGGCCGCGGTGCCGCAGCGGTGCGGCCCCGTCCCCGGCTGGCAGCGCATCACGTCGCGCATCATGTCGAGCATGAGCCAATTGTGCTCGGGATCGAGCACCTGCTCGCGCTTGACCGTCGACTGGTACAGGATGTTGCCTTGTCGATCCTCGATCCGCTGGATGCCGATCGGATCGACGCGCACGCCGCCGTTGGCGAACGCCGTATACGCGGCGATCAGCTCGATCGGCTTCGCTTCGCGCGCGCCGATGTGAATCGACGGATAGGGCGGCAGCGGCGTCGTGATTCCGTAGCGCCGCGCCTCACCGATCACCGTCTGCTCACCCAGCGCCATGCCGAGCTTGATCGTCGAGAGGTTGCGCGACAGGTAGAGCGACTGGCGCATTGGCACGGGGCCGAGCGTCGTGTCGTCATAGTCCTTCGGCTGCCAGAGCGAGCTGTCGAGCTGGATCACCGGCGGGTTCAGCGGCGTGTCGTCGAGCATCTCCGTGACGGGATGTCCGGCGCGCACCGCGGCCGAATAGACGAACGGCTTGAACGTGGAGCCGGGCGGCCGCGCCGACTGCGTCACGCGATTCCATTTCGAGTCGACGAAATCGCGGCCGCCGACCATCGCCAGGATGTTGCCGGTGCGCGCATCGAGCGCGAGCAGCGCGCCCTGGAGGTATGGGGCGAATGGTCCCTGATCGTCGGGCGTTGCGCGACCGGCTTCGACGTATTCGCGATATGGCTTGCCCTCGAATTTCCCGTTCGAGTACACGCCCGACTCTATCTCGTCGAGCTGCGACTCGAGCGCCTGCTCAGCCGCCACCTGCAAGTCGAGGTCGAGCGTCGTGTAGATCCGCAGTCCCTTCTCGTAGAGATCGCGGCCGAAGCGCGGTTCGAGGAAGGTCGAACGCAACCACTCGACGAAATAGGGCGCCACGTCGCCGTAGCTGGTCCGTCGGGTCGTCAGGACCAGCGGATACGCCTTCCAGAACTCGTCGTCTTCGGGACTCAGGAATCCCTGATCGCGCATCAGGTTCAGCACCGCGTTGCGACGGCGGATGGCCCGGTCGGGATGCGTGCGAGGATTGTATGTCCCCGGCGCTTTCGGGAGAGCCGCGAGTGTCGCTGCTTCGGCGACGTTCAGATCGCGCGCCGATTTGCCGAAGAACACCTGCGCCGCCGCCTCGACACCGGAAACGTTGGGGCCGAGGCTGATCTGATTCAGGTACAGCTCGAGGATCGTGTCCTTGGGGAAGGCGCGCTCGAGCTCGACCGCTACCCGCGCTTCGCGAAGCTTGCGGGCGATCTTCTTCTCACGGCCGAGATGTTCGGGGAACACATTGCGCGCGAGCTGCATCGTGATCGTCGAGAACCCCTGCGTGTAATGCAGCGAGGTCACGTTGGCCTTGAGCGCGCCGAAGATCCGCCAGTAGTCGATACCGTTGTGATCGTAGAAGCGCTTGTCCTCGACGGCGATGAACGCCTGCCGCACGTACACCGGAATCTTGTCGAGCGGCAGTACCGTGCGGTGCTCGATGCCGTACTCGCTGATGAGCCGGCCATCGGCGGCGTAGACTTTGGATGACTGGATTTGCGGATTCCGCTCGGGGCTGATCCGCATGATGCTGGGACACCGCTCAGCGGCGCAGACGCGTGTCCACGAGCCGTAAGCGACGCCGGTTCCGTACAGCAGTGCGAGCGCCGTGGCGGCCAAGACGCGCTTGCGCTGCACCGGCTCGTACCACCACCGGATGAAAAACGGGCGGCGAGGTACCTGGGCGGCGGGCGGAGTCGGCTTCGGAGGCGGTGTCAGAGAGGCCATCTGCATCAAAAGTTAGTGACCTCGAAGTCCGCTTGCCAGCGTCGCACGTTCGCCCTACGATTCGCCGCCATGTCCTCCCCAGACGTACTGCGCGAGCTTGAATGGCGCGGCTTTGTCCAACAGGCAACGCCGGGCCTGGCCGCGCATTTCGCCAAGGGCCCGGTCACCGCGTACTGCGGCTTCGATCCGACTGCTCCGTCATTGCAACTCGGCAACCTGATGCCCCTCATGTTGCTCGCCAACCTGCAACGAGCGGGCAACCGTCCGATCGTGCTGATGGGCGGCGGCACGGGATTGATCGGCGATCCGTCGGGGAAAGCCGGCGAGCGGCCGCTGCTCTCAAAGGAGCAGATCCGCGAGAATCTCCAACGCCAGCGCGATCAGATGGCGCGCTTTCTCGAATTCGGTGCGGGACCGACGGCGGCATTACTGCTCGACAACGCCAAGTGGCTCGGCGATCAGAAGCTGATTGATTTCCTGCGCGACGTCGGCAAGCACTTTACGGTGAACGTCATGCTGCAAAAGGAATCGGTGAAGGCGCGTCTCGAGAGCGGGCTCTCGTTCACCGAATTCAGCTACATGCTGCTGCAAGCGTATGACTTCCTGCATCTGTTCCGCGAACGGCAGTGCACCCTGCAAGTGGGCGGCAGCGATCAGTGGGGCAACATCACTGCCGGCTGCGAGCTGATTCGCCGGGTCGCAAACGCCGAGGTGCACGCCCTCGTCGCGCCGCTCGTCACGATGGCGTCGGGGCAGAAGTTCGGAAAGACGGACGCGGGCGCGATTTACCTCGATCCGCAGCTGACGTCGCCCTACAAATTCTACCAGTTTTGGATCAACGTCGACGATCGCGACGTCGAGAAATATCTGAAACTGTTCACGCTGAAGGCGCGCAGCGAAATCGAGGACTGGGCGGCGCAGCAGACGCGCGATCCCGCCGGGAGGCCCGCGCAGCGCGCGCTTGCGGTCGATGTGACGACGCGGGTGCACGGCACCGACGTGCTCCACGGCGTCGTCCGCGCGTCCGCAATCCTGTTCGGCGAGGAAGAGTCCCGCAACGCGGACGCGCGCGTGTTCGACATCCTGGCGCAGGAAATTCCCACGGCGATGGCGGAAGCTGCGGTCACCACGATTGTCGATGCCGTGATTCAGGCCGGGCTCGCCAAGTCCAAAAATGAAGCGCGCCGGGCGATCGAGCAGGGCGGCATTTATCTGAATCAGCAGCGGATCGACGACGTCGCGCGGACGCTAGGACCGGGAGACTGGATTGCCGGCCGTAACGCCCTGCTGCGCAAAGGCAAGAAGGAATACGCGCTGCTGAGAAAAGCAGGCTGACGCTGGACAAGCGCCTGCAGCTGCTGGTCGAGGTCTTCGATCAGGCCTATCGCGCTCCGTCATGGCATGGCACGCCGCTGAAAGGCACGCTGCGCGGCGTGAGCGTGCGCGACGCGCTGTGGCGACCGGGCTCCAAGCGTCACTGCATCTGGGAGTTGGTGCTCCACACCGCGTACTGGAAATGCCTGGTGCGGCGCCGTCTGTTACGCGATGCGGCGATCTCGTTTCCGCGGAGGGGAGCGAATTGGCCGGACCTTCCTCCCCGTACCAATGAGACCGCGTGGCGGCGCGACCGCGCGCTGCTCGACGAACAGCATGTCTTGTTGCGACGCGCCATCGTCGGTCTCGATCCTTGGCAGCTCGAGCGACACGGCTGGCATTCCCGATGGCGCCTGAAGGCTGAAATCTATGGCATCGCGTCGCACGATCTTTACCACGCCGGACAAATACAGTTGCTAAAGAGGCTAAGGCACTAAGAGGCTAAGGGGGCTCACGGTGTTCATCGGGCATTACGCTCTGGGATTCGCCGCCAAGCGCGCGGCCCCACGCACGAGCCTGGGCCACCTCTTCATCGCCCCCAGCCTGGCTGATCTCTTATGGCCGTTCTTCGTCCTGCTCGGATGGGAGCAGGTACACATCGTCGGCGGATCGAATCCGTTCCTCATACTCTGCGCGCGCGCGACGGCATCGGCCGCTGGGGTCTCTGGTCACTCGTGTTATTGCTCGCGCTGGGCTACTACGGCTCGCTGTTTACACCACCGCCCCCGAGCACGAACGCGCTCGCGATCGGCGGCATCATCTTCGGCTGGGTGTTTGTGTCGCTCGCGTGGTGGGTGGACAGACATCGTGAGGTCGCGGCGGTGTCCGTTTACCCCGGGGCGCCGCCCCGGGGTTAGCCAAGGTCGTCGAGCACCTCGATCACCTTCTCCATCTCTTCCATCGTGTTGTAGCAGTGCGGCGAAAGGCGAATCGCGCCCTCGCGGAGGCTGCACACCACGTGCGCGCGCTTCATGCCGTGATAGGCCTCGACCGGTTTCGCCGGCGCGACGCAGAGGATCGCCGAGCGGTGGCGCTCGTCGAGCGGTGACGCGATGCGCACGTCGTTCTCCTGCGCCCACTTCACAACCGGCTCGTGCATCGCGCGCGTGACTTCAGCGACGTCGCGAACGCCGATTTCCAGCAGCAGCCCCAGGGACGTCGTCATGCCGACGAAGTCCTGATACGGCAGCGTGATCATCTCAAAGCGGCGCGCATCGGAGCGGAATGTCGGGTTGTACTCGGTGAGTCGCGAGAAGTCGTCCGTCCCCTCGAAGGCCATCCAGCCGGTGATCGTCGGCTCGAGCTGCTCGATCAGCTCCTTGCGCACATACACAAATCCCGAGCCCCACGGCGACAGCAGCCACTTCTGCCCGCCACATGAAAGGATATCGATCGGCGTGTCGCGCACATCGAGCACCGAATTGCCGATGCCCTGTATGCCGTCGACCACAAGAAAAGTGCCGTTGGCGCGGCAGGCGGCGCCGAGTTTCTTCAGGTCGGCGCGATAGCCGTTTGAGAACTGCACGAATGAGACGGCGAGCACGCGTACGCCGGGATCGCGCAGCCGCTCGAGCAGGTGCTCTTCGTCGGGCCACCCTTCCGGCCGGCAACGCGCCATCTCGACCTTGATCCCCTGCTCCCGCAGCAGCAACCACGGGTAGACGTTCGCCGGAAACTCCTTGTCAGAAAGCAGGACCGTATCTCCCGCTTTGAGCGGCAACGCCCGGGCCGCGAGGTGCAGCCCGAAACCGGTATTTGTGGCGAGGGCGATCTCGGACGGATCTGCATTGATGAGTTGCGCGATACCGAGTCGGGCCGCCGCGAGACCGCCGAACAGCTCGCGGTCCGGCAGGAGATGTGGAGCGGTGCGTTTGGCCGTGAATTCGTCGAGCGCGCGGCGCGTGCGCTCGGGGATCGGCCCTATGGATGCGTTGTTGAGATAAACCGTGTCGGCCGTCCACGGGAACTCGGCGGTGCGCAGCGCCTTGAACGTCTCGCGCAGCGCGCGAACGTGCGTGGGGTGATAGGCGATCTCCGTCATGCGATGCGCGTCTGGGCGCGCACATCGAGGGCGTCGCGCAGGCCGTCGCCGAGGAGGTTGAGTCCCAGGACGGCGACGCCGATTGCGACGCCCGGCGCAATCGAGACCCACGGGGCCACGCGGAGCAGATCGCGTCCCTCGGCGACCATCGCGCCCCACGACGGCGTTGGCGGCTGCGCGCCGAGTCCGATGAACGACAACGCGGCCTCCGCCATGATCGCACCGCCGATGCCGAGCGTCGCCGCAACAATCACGGGCGCGATCACGTTGGGCAGCAAGTGCCGCGCGATAATTCGGATATCCGATGCACCGAGCGCGCGCGCCGCCTGCACGTACTCGAGACCGCGGGCGAGCAGTACCTGGCCGCGCACGAGCCTGGCCATGCCGGCCCATCCGACGAGCCCGATGACGACAAAGACGACCGGCAGCGACGGTTTTACGGCCGCCGCGATGGCGATGAGCAACAATAAGGAAGGAAACGCGAGCGTCACGTCCGCGACGCGCATGATCACGCTGTCCATCCAGCGGCCGTAGAAGCCCGCGAGCAGGCCGAGGGTGACGCCGATCGTGAGCGCGATGCTTTGACTGATGAGCCCGACCGCCAATGATAGTCGCGCGCCGTAGAGAAGGCGGGACAGCACGTCGCGGCCCTGGGCGTCGCTTCCGAGGAGGAAGGTGCGTGATGGTGGACGCAGACTCGCGGCGAGATTGCCGCGAAACGGATCGCCCGGCGAGAGCCAGGGCGCGAGCAACGCCAGCACCGCGAGGACACCGACGACCGCCAGCCCAAAGCGGGCCCAGGGATCACGCGCGAGTCGGGTCCAAAAGAGTGGCGCCGGCATGGGGGTCTCGACTACGTTACTCGGGACTCAACCCCCCGGGCAAGCGGATAGCGCTGTGAAGAGAGACACACCGTTCACCCTCGTGCTGGGCGGCGGCGGCATGAAGGGTGTCGCCCACGTCGGCGTGCTCCAGGCCTTGCTCGAGCGCGGTCACCGGCCGACCCGGATCATCGGGTCGAGCGTCGGTGCGCTCGTCGGCGCCGCGTGGGCGGGGGGCATGGGCCTCGCCAAGCTGCGCGAGATCGCGCTCGGGCTGCGGCGCAAAGACCTGTTCGCGGTCGCCCACGCCGACATGGCGTTCAAGCGCATGCGCTCGCCGGCGCTGTTCCGCAGGGAGCCGCTCGAGAATCTCATCAAGCGCACGGTCGGCGATCTCACGTTCCAGCAGCTCGATCCCCCCGTCGTCGTCAATACCGTCGATATCAATTCCGGAATGGAAGTCTTCTGGGGGTTGCCGGGCCTGGACGACATTCGCGTCGCCGATGCCGTGTTCGCCTCATGCGCGCTGCCGGGCTACTACCCGCCGCATGAAATCGGCGGCCGTTTCTTCGTCGATGGCGCCGTCGTCGCCAACGTGCCGTTCGACGCGGCGCGCGCACTCGGGCCCGAGCTGATCATCGCGGTGGACGTCTCGGCCTCGAGCGTGCTCACGGCGGATGCGCAGGACGAGGGCTTTGCGGGTGTGTTCGCGCGCGCGACGGAGATTCTCATGCAAACGCTGCTCGAGCAGCGCGTGCGCACCTGGACCACGCCGCCGGTCTACTACATCCAGCCCCGCGTCGAGCACGTGTCGCTGTTTTCATTCGATCATCTGCGCGAGGAGGTCGAGGAGGGCTATCGCGCGACGAGCGCCGCGCTCGATCGCGAGGATGAATGGCCTGAGCCGGGCGACGTGGGAATTTTCCCGAAGCGCCGGGTCGTGGTCCGGGTGGAGCGCGATCGCTGCATCGGGTGCGGCACGTGCCTCGTGCAGGCCCCGCAGGGAATGTTCGTGCTCGATTCGGAGCGGAAGGCGGTGGTGACGCAGCCGGACCAGGAATGGTCGCCACTCGATGGCGGCTACATTCGGCATTGCCCGACCTACGCGATTATCGCGCGGCCGGCGGAGCAGGCGAGTACGTTGCGCCGATCTGGCTGAGCTAGGAGGAGACCTGTGATTCGATGTCTCGCAGGTCGCGGATCACACGGTCCCAGTTGTAGTAGGTCTCGATCGCCTTACGGCCCGCTTGCCCGAGACGGCGCGCCAGCAGCTGATCGCCGAGCAGCCGCTTGAGCGCGGCGGCAACGGCGTCGGGATCGTCGGGATTCACCACGAAGCCGGTTTCGCCGTCATTGACGGCTTCGGCCAATCCGCCCGACTGACCCGCGATCACCGGCAAGCCCGAGGCGCTGGCCTCGGCGAGCGCGACACCGAATCCTTCGACGCGCGATCCGTCCGCCCGGCGGGACACGCCGATGTACGCGCTCGCGATGTTGAAGACGGCGGGCAGCTCTGCTTCCGGAACGTTGCCGACGAACCGGACATGATCCGCGATCTGTAGCTCCCCCGCCATCTTCTGATACGCTTTCCTTTTCTTACCGCTGCCGACGATCAGGTAATTGATGTCCAGGCCATCGGACCGGCACTGCGCGACCGCCTTGAGCGCCATGTCGACGCCCTTGTAGGCCTCGAGCCGTGCCACGGTGAGCACCCATTCGCCGCCGTTCAATCCATAGCGCGTTCGCACCGCGCGCGTGTCGATACCGGGACGGAACTGCTCCGGATCAGTGCCGAGCGGGACGAGTCGGACGGTCTCAGCGAGCGGATCGAGTCCCAATTCACGCAACACCTTCTGCGCCTGCTCGCGCGTCCATTGACTGTTCGCGACGACCGCGACGGCGGATCCTAACAGCGCCTTCGCGGTCTTGCGCGCGAAGCGCGAGTGATGGATCGCGTGCAGCTCTTTCAGCAGATCGCCGCCGTGCACGAAGACGCCATACTTCGTGCCGACGCGCTCGTGCATCCATTTGGCGGGATAAGTGCAGGGTCTGATCGAATCGCACCACGCGAAGCGCGGCTTGTGCTGGCGGGCGAGCGAGGCGACGCGACGCGCCCAGAACAGCAAGCCGGCGAGATTGCGCAGTGCCTTGCTCGGCACCGGCAACCGGTCGACGACGGCGCCGCTGAAGCGCACGTCGGAGTCCTGGGAATCGCGATGCTGGCCGGTCGAGACGAGGAGCTCGCCGCGGGGGTAACGACGCGTGACCTCGCCCATCATGCGGGCGATGCCGGTTTGCATCGGCGGAAACTCGCCGGTCAGAAGAAAAGTCTTAGCCATCGACTTTATGCTGCAGATCCCATAGCCGGACGTACTTGAGGAACACATGCACCGCCGCGAGGCCGGACAGCACCGCGCCTCGCCACCCATCGAGCACACCAAGACGCACGAAGTACACTTTGAAAAACGTCGCGGGCGGGCGCAGGAGAATGTCAGGCAGATGCGCTCGCCGGCCGCGCTCGGCCATTTCTTCCGCGCTCCAGGTGGCATAGCGGTCCAGCTTTTCAAGATGATGTGACAAGTCGCGGTAGGGGACATGCAACAGCGACGCACGCAAACGTCCGATGTCGTCGACGTGTTCCAAATGCTCGTGCACTCGCCGCTCCACAAAGCGGCGATCGCGCTGGAACAGTCGGATGACCCAATCGTCTCCCCAGCCGCTGTACCGCATGGTGCGACCCAGGTACATGTTGGCCCGACGCACCGCGTAGGCGGGATGAGCCGGCGTGGCCACGGTTGCCCCGATTTCCTCAGCGAGATCGCGGCCGACCCGCTCATCGGCATCGACCGCGAACACCCACTGGTTGCGCGCGGCCGCGATCGCGGCGTTGCGCTGCGCCGCAATCGTATTCCACCGGCCCTGTAATACCGTCGCGCCCGCGGCCGCGGCCGCTCTCGTCGTTTCATCGCTCGAGCCGCCATCCGCGACGATGACCTCGTCGGCCCATGTGACCGCGCGAACGCAGTCTGCGATCTGATTTGCTTCGTTGAGAGTTGGGATGACGGCCGTCACCGGTGTCGGCATGTTCCGAAGTCTAACGAGACGGTTCCCCCGCGAGCAATCACCGCCCCCTCAGCCGGGGCGTCCTGGTCCCAAGGTAGTTATACTGGGACTCCGATGCACGTCGTGATCGCTTCACATCACCGACTGCCGGTTGAAGGCTATGGCGGACCACAACGCGTCGTCGTTGCGTTGGTTCGCGGGCTCGCCGCTCACGGTCATCGGGTCAGCGTCATTGCCCAGCCCGGCACCCGCCTCACTGAAGCATCGAAGGTCATCGAGGTCGCCCCGAGCACCCTCAGGAATACGGGTGGCGACCTTTCGCCTTTCGTCCCCGACGGCGCCGACGTCCTGCACGCGCATTTTCCGCTCAAACGGGGGGGGGGGGCCAAAGACCTCCCTTTCGTTCACACGCTGCACGGCAATTGGAAACCCGGCACCCCGCTCCCCCCCAACACCATTTTCCTCTCACGCGACCACGCCAAACGCCACGGCAGCGAGTCGTTCGTGTACAACGGACTGGATCCCGCCGAATACATCTTTCGCCGCCGCAAGGAGCAGTGGGATCTCTTCCTGGGCAAACTGCACAGCGACCGCGGTTATCACTGGGCCGTGGATGCGGCGAAGAGCACCGGCAGAAGACTGATCGTCGCGGGTGGCTGGCGGCCCAGCTTCACCGGCGTCATCAAGTACGTCGGCGAAGTCGGCGGGAAGCGCAAAGCGGTGCTGCTGGCCCGCGCGCGGTGTCTCTGGATGCCGGCCCAATGGGACGAGCCGTTCGGCCTCCCGACGATCGAGGCGCTGTTCTCCGGCACGCCCGTGCTCGGCACCAAACGCGGCGCCCTGCCGGAGATCCTGACGCCGGCGGTTGGCGCGGTCTGCAAGACGCTCGACGAAATGATCGCGGCGGCGCAAACGATCGGCACGCGCGATCCGGCGGCCTGCCGCACGCACGCCGAGCGCTGGTTCACCCATCTCGTGATGGCCGCGGAGTACGTCCGCATGTATCAGGCGGTGATCTCGAGCGGAACGCTCCCCAAGGGCCGCGCAACGCAAGACGAAGTGCGAGAGGGGGGCCGCTAGCCCTGCACGTCGCCATCGCGTCGCGCCATCCTCTGCCGGCACGCGGATACGGTGGAACGCAGCGCGTGGTCGTGGCTTTGATCGAAGGTCTCGCGGCGCTTGGTCACCGCGTCTCACTGCTCGCGCCGCGAGGCACTCACGTGCCCGGCGCCATGGTGATCGATGTGCCTGCCGCCGTGCTGCTCGGCCGCGAGGGTGACGTACGCAGTCACGTCCCGGTCGGCGTCGAAATCCTGCACGCGCACTACGTCGTGCCCCGGCTGCCAGGCGGCGTTCCTTTCGTGCAGACGTTGCACGGGAATCTCGCGGCCGGCGAAGCGGTGCCTCCCAACACCGTGTTCTTGTCGCGGAATCACGCGCGACGCCATGGTGCGACGACCTTCGCTTACAACGGCCTCAATCCCGCCGATTTCACGTTCCGCGCGCACAAGGACGACTACGATCTATTCATCGGCAGGCTGCACAGCGTGAAGGGGTACCGCTGGGCCATCGAGGCTGCGAAGCGCACCGGCCGGCGCCTCATCGTCGCCGGAGGGTGGCGGCCCAGTTTCCGCCGTCGCATCCGTTACGCCGGGGTCGTGGATAGCGCCCGCAAGCACGAGCTGCTCGCCGGCGCGCGGTGCCTGTGGATGCCCGCGTTGTGGGACGAGCCGTTCGGCCTCACGCTCATCGAGGCGCTGTTTTCGGGAACGCCCGTCGTCGGAACCCGCCGCGGCGCACTCCCTGAGATCGTGACTCCCGCCGTCGGCGCGCTGGGCGACACGCTCGACGAATTGATCGCGGCTTCGCGCACGATCGAGACCCGCTCAGCGGAGGCGTGCCGGGCGCATGCGGAGCGGTACTTCACACACATCACGATGGCGGAGCAGTACCTGAGTCTGTATCGAAATCTGCTCGCGACCGGCGCGCTGGGCCCCGGCCGGCCCACTCCCTACACGATCTCGTAATTGCGGAACTCGAACACGCGGGCGCCCGTCAGCCGCTCCACCCAGTCCGAGAGGTAAAAGCGCAGGTGCTCGGGCTTGAAGTGCGCGGGGCCGATCACGCGCGCGGGATCGTGGCTCCGCTTTGCAATCCATTCGCGCGCGGCCGTGGGGTGCTCGCCCGTGAAGTGCCGCAGCAGCGGGGTCCATTCCAGGAAGCCACGCGCCTGCTCCTTTTCCGAACGCTCGGCGCTCCACGGATAAATCGTCTTCGAGATCTCGAGCTTCTCTTTGATGGCGTGAGCGGGGCGGGCCCAGCCGTAGTGAAACATCACCGCCTCGGTCGCGCGGGCGCGGATTTTTCGGTTATTCGGGCCCACGCGAAATCCCTGCGCGCCTTGATAGGGATGGATGTCTTTGCCGAGTCGGATGCAGCGCACCTCACGGCGATACCAGCGCCTGCTCGTGGCAATCCGATCGAAGGCGCCGTAGAAATGCAGGTACTTCACGAGTAACCCTTCCACCCTTTCATCTTTATCCCACTCGGCGACCCTCTCCTTGAGGATCTGGGCGCCGCGCTCGTGCAGCACTTCGTCCGCCTGGATGTAGATGCCCCACGAGCCGCGGCACGCGTCCATGGCGCGCTGCGTCTCGATGGACAGCATGACGTTTTTCTTGGTGAAATCCCACTCGGTATCGACGATGCGAACCCGCGGGTCGTCGATCGACGCGACCAGATCGCGCGTCTCATCTTCGGACTTACCGACGTTGACGACGACTTCGTCGCAGACCGCCAGCACCGACTCGATCGCCGGAACGATCGGAAAGTCCAGCTTGACCGCGTTCCGCACCAGCGTGAATCCCGACAACACGTCAGGTTCGGAACTGCAGGTTGTACAAGCGGCGGTAAAGACCGTCCGCAACGAGCAGATGGTCGTGACTGCCGCGCTCCACGATCCGGCCTTCGGCCAGCACGACGATGAAGTCCGCATGCTGCACCGTGGCGAGCCGATGCGCGATCACGAATACGGTGCGATGCGCCATCAGCCGCTCGATGGCCTCCTGCACCAGCCGCTCCGATTCGGTGTCGAGCGCGCTCGTCGCTTCGTCGAGAATCAGAATCGGCGGATCGCGCAGGAGCGCGCGCGCGATCGCGATGCGCTGGCGCTGGCCGCCGCTCAGCCGGGTGCCGCGCTCACCGAGCAGCGTGCGGTAGCTTTCCGGCAGGCGCATGATGAATTCGTCCGCGTTCGCCGCGCGCGCGGCCGCGCGTACCTGCTCGAGCGGCACGTCCCTCAGACCGTAGGCGATGTTCGCGAGCACGCTGTCGTTGAGCAGCACCGTCTCCTGCGACACGATGCCCATCAGCCGCCGCAGCGACGTCCGCGTGTAGTTCGTCAGCGGGACGCCATCGAGCAGGATTGCGCCGCGCGTCGGCTCGTAGAAGCGCGGCAGCAGGTCGACGAGCGTGGTCTTCCCGGCACCGGACGGACCGACGATCGCGACCACCTGTCCCCGCTGCACTTCGAGATCGACGTCACGCAGCACGGCTTCCCCCGCCTCATACTCGAACGACACACCGCGGAATTCGATGCGCTCGTTGAACTCGGCGGTCGTCTCGCCGGGGCGGTCTCCCTCCGCGGATGGCAGGTCGAGCACCTCGAACACGCGCTCCGCCGAAGCGACCGCCGCGGCCATGGTCGCGGGGTAGTTCGAGACCGACTTGATCGGCGACATCAGCCGCAGACTGACGGCGAGGAACGTGATCAGCACCGCGGGATCGAGCGTCGCCGACGCGCCGAGCGCGAGCCGGGTGCCGACGACGAGGATCAACACGATCATCACCCCGCCGAACACTTCGCTCACGGGGCCGGTGAGGCTCGAGTAGCGCTGCGCGCGTAAAACGCGCTTCCAATACCGCTCCGCGAGCTCGCGGAAGCGTTGCAGCTCGAACGCTTCCGCGACGTAGGCGCGCACCAGCTTCGCCGAGGCAATCATCTCGCCCACGTGGCTCGTGACCTCGCCCCGCTCGGCTGCCAGCTCGCGCGAGCGGCGGCGCAACCGGTTGATCATCGGCCGGATGATCAGCAGCAGCACCGGCGCAAGCAGCAACGACAGCAAGGTGAGCCGGACCGAGAGCCCGAAGAGAATCACGACGTAGACGAGAATGACGACGACGTTCTGGAGCAGCGAGGCCAAGGCAGCGCTCACGGCCGTTTTCGCCTGATCCGTATCGCTGATGATGCGCGCGATGATCTGGCCGCCGCGGGTGCGCTGGAAATAGCCGAGCGGCAGCGTCTGCAGATGCGCAAAGAGGCGCACCCGCAGGTCGCGGACGACGTTCTCCTGAATCGCCACGCTGCCGATCGACGCGAGAAACGACGTCAGGTTCTTGAGCAGCAGCGCGACGAGTAGGACGACGACGACGTTGCGCAGCGCGACTGCCGGCGCTCCGGCCTGGAGGAACGGTCCTGCGATCTTGTTGAGCACGACTTCGACCTGGGTGCTGCCTTCCACCGGCAACGCGGCATTGCCAAACAGCGTCCGGAGAAACGGAATCAGGAGGACGAAGGTGAAGCCATCGAGGATCGACGACACGACCGTCGCCACGATGGTTGCGGCAAACAGCAGCTTGTAGGGGCGCAGCAGCGTCAACAGCCGAGCGCCGCTGTGGCCCATTAGCGGGAGCCGCGCGGCGTGAGCAGCGCGACCGGCAGGATCATCTCCTCGGGCGTAGCGCCGCCGTGCAGGAATGCGCCGCGATAGCGCGCCTGGTACTCGCGCAGTTTGGTGGGATAGACGAAGAAACGGTCGCCGGTCGCCAGCAGGAGCCGCACACCCAGTCCCTTGGCCGGCAGACCGAACGACTTCAGATCTTCCACCGTAATCGCGGCTTCCGGATCTTCGGCGCGCAGATCCTCGCCGAACTTGTAGCGCAGGTTGGCGGTGGCATCACGCTTCGCGAATACGGTGGCGGGCGTGTCGCAATGAATCGACCCGTGATCCGTCGTCAGCAACACGGGCACGTTACGCCGCTCGGCTTCCTGGAGCGCCGCGAGCACCGGCGAACGCTCGAACCAGGTGCGCGTGAGGCCGCGGAGCGCGTCGGCGTCGCGCGCGACTTCGTAGAGGATCGCGTTCTCGGAGCGGCCGTGCGTGAGCTGATCGATGAAGTTGAAGACCAATGCGGTGACGCCTGGCTGCGCGAGATGCGCCGGCAGACGCCGCAGCAGATCGGCGCCGTCGGCGGCGGTGAAGAGCTTTTCGTACCGCACGGGCACGGGCTCACCGATCAATTCCCGGAGCTGCTCGGTCAGCAGCTCGGGCTCATGCGCGTTCAGACTCTCTTCGTCGGTCGGTTGGCCCCACCATTCCGGATGGCGAGCGGCGATCTCCATGGGAAACATCCCGCTGAAGATCGCGTTGCGGGAGAACGGCGTCGCGGTCGGCAGAATGCTGTAGTAGTGCGATTCCTCGACGTCGAAGAGCGGTGTCACGAGGTCGCGGAGCACTTCCCACTGATCGAGCCGCAGGCAGTCGATGAGGATGAACACGACGCGGCCGGTGCGCTTCAACGCCGGCACGAGGAATTCCGCGCCGACGTCCACCGAGAGTGGTGGGCGGTCGCGCTCCGGATCGGCGAGCCAGCGCGGATAGTGCTTGGTGATGAAGCCCGAGAAGTCTTTGCGCAGGCTCTGTTGCAGGGTGCGCAACGCCTCCTGCAGTCCCGGTTCGTCCGCCGCGGCAAGCCGAACCTCCCACCGCGCCAGCTCGGCGACCAGCTCGATCCACTCGCGCCACGCGAGCGCCGCGCCGCGCCGTCCCTCGAGCTCGCGGAAGCGGGTGACGAAGTCGCGCGCGAGGCGTTGCTGGCGTATGCGAGCGCCCTCGAGGAGCCGCGTGACGACCGAGAGCACCTGGCGCGGATGCACCGGCTTGACGAGGTAATCGTCGATCTGGGTGCCGATCGCGTCACGCAGCAGCGCGTCGTCCTCGCTCTGCGTGACCATGACGACGGCCATCGCGGGGTCGATCGCGCGAATCTCGGGCAGCAGGTCGAGCCCGCGGCGGCCCGGCATCTGCTCATCGAGCAGCACGATGCTGTACGGCTGGCGGCGCAACATGGCGAGCGCGTCGTCGCCGTGCGCCGCCTGCGCCACCGCGAACCCCTGCTGCTCGAGAAAACGGCGATGCGCCGCCAACCCGTCGACTTCGTCGTCAACCCAGAGAATGCTTTTCGGACGCGGCATCGTCGTGACAAGCTAGTCCCGCTGGCGAAGCCGGGCAACGCGCGACTACATTGGCCGCGTGTCGCGTGTCCTGTGCGTGCGGTTCAGCTCCATCGGCGACGTTCTGCTCACCACCCCCTTGTTGCGCGCATTGAAGCGTCGCCATCCCGACGCCGAGCTGTATTTCGTCACGAAGCGCTCCATGGCGCCGCTCGTGGAGAACAATCCCCATCTCACCGCGGTCGTCGCCCTCGAGCCGGGCGAGCGAATCACGAACCTGGCGCGGCGACTGCGCGCGCTCGAGCCAACCCACGGCCTCGACCTGCACGGCAGCCTGCGCAGCGCGGCGCTGCGGCTGCTCGTCCGCACGCGCTGGTCCGGCTACTCGAAACGCAAAATCGCGCGCACCGCGCTGATCGCGGCGCACATCGATCTCTATGGGAAGCGCGTCCCCGTGCCCGAGCGGTACTTCGAAGCCGCGCGCGCGTTCGACGTGCAGCCCGATGGCAAGCCTCCCGAATTCTTTCTCGCGCCAGAGCCCCGCGAGCGGATGGTACAGTGGCTTGGCGAACACCGACTACTCGACCGGCCGCTCGCGGCGATCGCGCCCGGCGCGGCGCACGCGACGAAACGCTGGCCGCTCGATCACTGGCGCGCGCTGGCGGATCGGCTGCGGCAAATGGGGTATGGGCTCGTCGCCGTCGGCGGACCGGACGATCGAGCGCTCGTCACGGAGCTGGGCGCCGGCGTCGTAAACGCCGCGGGTAAGCTGACGCTGCAACAGACGGGCGCCTGCCTGGAACGCGCCGCCGTGGTGGTGTCCGGCGATACCGGGGTGATGCACATGGCGACGGGAGTCGGAACGCCGGTCGTCGCGCTGTTCGGGCCGACCGTCGAAGCGTTCGGATTCTTTCCCTACCAGGCACGCGCCACCGTGGTCCAGCGCGAGCTCGCCTGCCGGCCCTGTTCCGCGATGGGGACGGAGCGGTGTCCGCTGGGACATCATCGCTGTCTGGTCGATATCGTGCCCGAGCAGGTGGCGGCCGCCGTGCAGAAGCTCGTCGCGTGACTTCGCCCGCCGAGGAACGGCTCGTCACGCTGATCGCCGAATCGGCGCGTGGCCCGCAGCGCGAGGGGTTGTTCGCGCTCTGGCTCGTCGTGCGCGCCGCGGAAGCACTGTTGCCCCCGGCCCCGGTGAGCGCCAGGAACCACCGGCGTCGCCTGCAGGCGCTCGAATCGCGGCTCGGCAGCCTCGCGCTTCCCGCTCCACTCAAGCGCGCGCTGGTCGCGGCGCGGCAGCATTTGGAGACGTCTACCCCGGACGCCGCGGCGCTCGTGCTCAGCCAGCTCGCGGCGCCCGCGCGCGATGTGCTCGGGGCGGAGGCGGCGGATGCCGTCACCGTTGCCGCGCGCACCGCCAGATTGCATTTATAGACCATGCCTTCTCCAGCCCGCCGATTCGAAAAGCGCCCCCCCTCGCTCGACGCGCTCGTCGAGCGCGTGGATGCACAGCGTCCCGGCGAGATCACCGGCGACACCGTCCCCACCGGCTTCGGCTCGCTCGACAAGGTGCTGGGCGGCGGGATGCGGCGGCGCGACTTGATCCTGCTGGGCGGCGACATCGGCAGCGGCAAGTCTGCGCTTGCGTTGGGCATCGCGCTGCGCGTAGCGCAGCAGTCGCTCGGCGTGGCGTTCCTGTCCGGTGAGATGAATGAAGAGCGGCTCATGGAGCGCGCGCTCGCCATCGAAGGCAAAGTGGCCGTCGATGAGCTGCGCGGCGCGAAACTGAACGATCAGGCGCGCGCCGGCATCGGCGGCGCGGCCGTACGATTGCGCGGTTTGCCACTCACGTTTCTGCCGTTAGCCGGTGAGGATTTCGAGACCGCGTTCGAGCGGCTCGATCCGCTGCGACAGATCGGTTTGGTGGTGGTGGACTATCTACAACTCGTTCCATCGCCCAAAGCGCGCACGACGCAGGATGAGGACACCGCTCTCGTGCTCCGTCACCTCAAGGCGCTGGCGCTGGCACGCCAAGTCGCTCTTCTCGTCGTCTCGCAGCTGCCGCGCTTTCAGGCGGAACGCCCCGACAAACGCCCGACGCTCGACGATTACGGCGTGCTGGGCGCACCCAAGCAGCACGCGGACGTGGTGCTCTCGATCTTCCGCGAAGAGATGTACAACCCGGGCGGCGGTGTGGATGGGGCGACGGAGCTGATCGTCGCGAAGAACCGCAATGGCCCGACCGGTTTCGTGGATCTCTACTTCTACCGCCGCTGGATGCGCTTCGAGGACATGCTCGACCCGCAATAACTACCGTTTCGTGGAATCCGTCGGAACGACGCCGATCATCGTGTAGGACGTGCCCGGGCCGCCCACGTTGGGATGCAACGTCAGCCACAGCGGCCGCTTCCCCTGCTCTGCGTAGATCGTCACCCCACCTTTGCCGTCGCTGACTGTCCGCTTCACGTCCCAGCCGTTCAGCGGCAGCGCGCGCAGGAACCAGTCGGCCACTTCCTTCATCGAATCGGGCGACGAGAGCACGAGCTGCGCCGCCTCTTCCCCGGCCGAGACGCTGACGAGGGTCGAGCGCGGATAGGCGAGCGTGCCGCTCAGCGCCTTGCCGGCGAGTTTTCGAGTCTGAGCGGTATTCTCGCCTGGGCGCTCGCAGCCGGCGAGCAATGCGAGCAGCATCGCAACATGAAGTGCGCGCGACATGGGCGGGAATGCTACCTGTGGCGCCGCGCGCGGGTCAAGTTATAAGTTGCATTGCGGAGGCGCCCCATGGCCGGTCACAGCAAGTGGAAACAGATCAAGCGCAAAAAGGCGGTCACGGACCAGAAGCGCGGCGCGGTTTTCACGCGGCTGATCCGCGAAATCACCATCGCGGCAAAGCAGGGGGGCGGAGATCCCGGCGGCAACCCGCGTCTCCGAACGGCGATCGACGCTGCCAAAGCCGAGAACATGCCGTGGGACAACATCGATCGCGCGATCAAGAAGGGCACCGGCGAGCTCGACGGCGTCACCTACGAAGAGGTGACCTATGAAGGATACGGTCCCGGCGGCGCCGCGCTGCTGATTCAGGTGACGACGGACAACGCGAATCGCACCGTCGCCGAGATCCGCAACGTCTTCACGCGCCACGGCGGCCACCTCGCCGCCACCAATGCCGTCGCGTGGATGTTCGATCGCAAAGGACAGATCGTAGTGGATGCGAAGGCGAACGAGGACACCACGATGGAGGCCGCCCTCGACGCCGGCGCCGAAGACATGGAGACCGAGGGCGACATCTACCTGATCACCACGCCCGCCGCGCAGCTCCATGCAGTGCAGGAGGCGTTGAAGAGCAAGCAGCTGCCGGTGCAGAGCGCGGAGATCGCGATGGTTCCCAAGAACACCGTGAAGGTCGAGGGCAGCGACGCCAAGCGCCTGCTGCAGCTCGTCGAAGGCCTCGAAGAGATGGACGACGTGGCGAAGGTCTTTTCCAACTTCGACATCGACGCCGAGGCGATGGCGGCGGTGACGGGATGACGTGAGGGTCCTGGGCGTCGACCCCGGCACGGCGATCACCGGCTACGGCGTGATCGAAACGGGGAACGGCACTCCCGGGATGGGGCGACTCATCGAATGTGGCGTCTTCCGCTTTGAACGGGGTAACTCGCTGCCTCACCGTCTTGCCGAGCTGCATCACGAAATCGCCAAACTGATCAAACGCCTCCAGCCATCGGTGCTTGCCCTGGAAGACGCCTTCTATCATAAGAACGTGCGTACCACGCTCGTGCTCGGACATGCGCGCGGGGTTATCCTGCTCGCCGCGCAACAACAAGGGCTCGATATCGCCCAGTATGCACCGGCGATGATCAAGAAGACTGTGGTTGGCGCCGGAGGGGCGAAAAAGAATCAGGTCGGCGCAATGGTGGCCCACCTTCTGCGGCTGAAGAACGCACCTCAGCCTGCCGATGCCGCCGACGGCGTCGCGGCCGCACTGACGTTCATCCTTCGTTCCCCCTCTCCGGAACGGAGAGGGGGGCAGGGCGTGAGGACATGATCGCGCAGCTCCGCGGCCGCCTCGCCGCCAAATCCGCCGACCGCGTCGTGGTCGAAACCGCCGGCGGTGTCGGCTACGAAGTCGTCGTGCCGCTCGGTGTGATGGAACGGCTGCCCTCCCCGGGAGCGGAGGTCACGCTCGCGACAGAGCTCGTCGTGCGTGAGGACGGCTGGGCGCTCTATGGATTCCTGGACGAAACCGAGCGCCGCTTTTTCCAGCGGCTCACGAGCGTCACGGGCGTTGGGCCCAAGATCGGAATCGCCCTGTTGTCGGCGCTTGGCGTCGAACGCGGCGCGCGGGCGCTGCGGGAGAAAAACATCGCGCTGCTCTCATCGGTAAACGGGATCGGCCGCAAAACCGCCGAGCGACTCGCGCTCGAGCTGGGCGAGAAGGTCGAGGAGTTTACCGAAACACCGTCCGCCGCGCCGCCAGCTGGGAGCGAAGCCGCGCTCAAGGCACTAGAGCGCCTGGGATACGCGACGCCCGAGGCGGATCGGGCGATCCGGCAGGCTTTGGCGGGGAACGGTGGAGCAAGCGGCGAGACCGAAGCGCTAGTGCGTCGGGCACTCCAGATTCTCACAACCCGATGACTGGACCACCACTAGAAGTCACGGCCGAATGGATCTGCACGCGCTGTGGCTCGACGAACCGGCGGCTCGTGCCCGTCGGCGCTACACGTGCGGAGGATGTGTGCCTCCGCTGCCACACGCTCCACGTGATCGAGGCCGACAGCCGACCCGTGCGCTGGCGCGCGCAAGCCAAAAGCAGACGATCGGATAAATGGCTCGCTCGGAAATAACGACGCCCGAGGCGCTCGAGAACGAGCGCCTGACCGATGCCGCGCTGCGCCCATCGCGCCTGGACGAGTTCGTCGGCCAGTCGAAGGTCAAAGAGTCGCTCCAGATCGCCATCGACGCGGCCAAGCAGCGCAAGGAGCCGCTCGATCATGCGCTGTTCTTCGGCCCGCCCGGGCTCGGCAAGACCACGCTCGCCCTGCTCATGGCGAAAGAGCTGGGCGTCGATATCCGCACGACGTCGGGTCCGGTGCTCGAGCGTCCCGGCGACCTCGTGGGGATGCTCACCTCGCTCAAGGCGGGCGATATTTTCTTTATAGATGAAGTGCACCGGCTGCGGCCGGCGCTCGAGGAGTTTCTCTATCCGGCGATGGAAGAATTTCGCGTCGACGTGCGCATCGCCGATGGCCCGCACGCGCAGACACTGCCGATGCAGCTCGAGCGGTTCACGCTCATCGGTGCGACGACGCGGTTCGGCCTGCTGACACCGCCGCTGCGCGCGCGCTTCGGACTGGTGGAGCGCCTTCATTATTATCCGCCCGACGATCTGGTGCAGATTATCACCCGGTCGGCCGGAATTCTCGGTGTGGCGGCCGACGCCGCCGGACTCGCCGAGATCGCGCGGCGCAGCCGGGGCACGCCGCGCGTCGCGAACCGGCTGCTGAAGCGCGTGCGCGACTACGCGCAGGTGCGCGCGGGTGGGAAGATCACATCCGCGGTCGCCGGCGAGGCGTTGAGGCGGCTCGATGTCGACGAGTTCGGACTGGACGACATGGACGCGCGCATTCTCAAGGCCATCATCGAAATGTTCGAGGGCGGGCCCGTCGGCGTGCAAACCGTCGCCGCGGCGGTCGGCGAGGATCCGGGCACGCTCGAGGAGGTGTACGAGCCGTTTCTGATGCAACAGGGATTTCTGGCGCGGACGCCGCGGGGGCGGGTCGCCACGCCGGCCGCATATCGGCACTTCGGCTTTGTTCCACCAAAATCCGCGGAGCAGGCGAGTATCTTTGACGGCTAGTGCACCGCCTCTCTGATTTCGACTACAATCTCCCTCCGGAGCAGATCGCCCAACATCCGCTGCCCGACCGAGCGGCGAGCCGGCTGCTCGTCCTCGATCGCGGCACGGGGAACACGCGACATCTTCACTTCGGCGATCTCCGCACGCTGATTCCGGCCGGCGATTTGCTGGTGCTCAATACGTCGCGCGTCATCCCCGCGCGGTTGCACGGGAAACGGGACACGGGAAACGCGGAGATCCTGTTGGTCCGTGAGCTGGCTGATGGCGCATGGCTTGCGATGGGGCATCCCGGAGGAAAACTGAAGCCCGGCCGCCGCGTCACATTTGGCGAGGATAGCGCAGTCGAAATTGTGGAGGTGCTCGGCGGCGGTCTGCGAAAGGTTCGTTTCGTCGGCGCGCTCGATGCGCGCGCCACGCTCGCAAAGTACGGAGCAGTGCCGCTGCCGCCGTACATCCGCCGGCCACCGACTGACGCCGATCGCGAGCGGTACCAGACAGTGTACGCGACGCATGACGGCTCCGTGGCTGCGCCGACCGCCGGCCTGCATTTCACGACGGAGTTACTCGCGCAGATTCGCGAAAGAGGCGTCGCCGTCACGGCGATCGATTTGCATGTGGGTCCCGGCACGTTCAAGCCGGTCGAGACCGAAGACCTCGACCAACACACGATGCACGCGGAAGCATATGAGATTTCCGCCGACGCGGCCGGCTGGGTCAATAAGAAGCGAGGCACCGTTTGGGCGGTGGGGACGACGGTATTGCGTGCACTCGAGTCTGCGGTTGACGCCAACGGTCTAGTCCGCACCGGCGTGAGTGAGACCAACCTCTTCATTCGACCACCGTACGATTTCAAGGTCGTGACCAGACTGATCACGAACTTCCATCTCCCCCGCTCGACGCTGCTGATGCTGGTTTGCGCGTTCGGTCGTTACGAACCGGTGATGGCGGCGTATCGAGAGGCGGTTCGGGAAGGCTACCGCTTCTATTCTTATGGCGACGCGATGGCGATCATCTGATGTTCGAATTCCGGGTTGACGCGACCTCGGGCGCGGCGCGGGCGGGTACGCTCACCCTGCCGCACGGCACCGTCGCGACGCCGGTCTTCATGCCGGTCGGCACGCAGGCGACCGTCCGCACGTTGTCTCCGCCCGATCTCCAAGCCGTCGGCGCGCACATCGTCCTCGCGAACACCTATCACCTGCACGTTCGTCCCGGCGAGGACGTCATCGAGCAGCTCGGCGGCCTCCACAAGTTCATGGCGTGGGACCGGCCACTGCTGACCGACTCCGGCGGTTTCCAGGTGTTCTCGCTCGAGGGCTTTCGCCGTGTCGACGAAGCGGGCGTCGAATTTCAGAGCCACGTGGACGGCGGCCGCCGACTGCTCACTCCCGAGCGTGCCATCGAAATCCAGGCGAAGCTCGGCGCAGACATTGCGATGGCGTTCGATCACGTCATACCCGGTGGTGCGGACGAAGCTACCGCGCGAGACGCTCTCGACAGGACACTCCGGTGGCTGGAGCGCTCTAAGAGACGCCACAACGAGCTGAAGATCGGCCGGCAAACGCTGTGGCCGATTATCCAGGGAGGCACGCTCCCCGCCCTGCGCACCGAATGTCTCGACCGCGTGATGGAATTAGGTCCGTGGACGGGCATCGCGATCGGCGGGCTCTCCGTCGGCGAGCCGAAGGACAAGATGTATACAACGGTGGAGGTTTTGGAGGAGCGGCTGCCGCCCGCGCTCCCCCGTTATCTTATGGGCGTCGGATTTCCGGCCGATCTCGTCGCGGCAGTCGAGCGCGGCGTCGACCTGTTCGACTGCGTGGCGCCGACGCGTGGCGGCCGCAACGGCTCCGCGTTCACGCCCGAAGGCACGTTGAACATCCGGAACGCGGCTTTCCGCACTGACGAGGGGCCGTTGGATCCGAGCTGTGACTGTGAGACGTGCACGACCTACTCGCGCGGATACTTGCGGCATCTGTTCGCCGCCGGCGAGCTGCTCGGACTCAGGCTGCTGTCGCTGCACAACGTGCGGTATCTGATTCGTCTCGCTGAGGACATGCACGCCGCCATTCAGCGAGGCGACTTTGCCGCCTGGGCCGGCGAGTGGCGCCGGCGTTATCAACACACTGGAGTCGCATGACGACCACCGCACTGCTGTCTTTGCTGCTCTTTGCTCCCTCGGGCCAGGGCGGGCCGGGCATGAGCGCCTTCATCATCCAGATCGGCTTGTTTATCGCGATCTTCTACTTCCTCCTGATCCGGCCGCAGCGCCGCCAGCAGCAACAGCACAAGGACCTGCTCTCATCGCTGCAGCGCGGCGACCAGGTCGTCACGTCAAGCGGCATCGTCGGCGAGGTCGTTCACATCAAGGACGATCAGGTCACGGTGCGGAGCGGCGAATCGAAGTTCGTCATGCTGCGCAGCGGTATCTCGAGCATCACCAACCGCACGGCCCCCCCCGCGGGCGTCCCCGCAGAGACCAAACAGGCGTGACCGTTCGCCCACTTCACGTTCTGGGCTCACCCGTCCTGCGAGAGCACGCCAAGCCGGTCAAGACGGTGGACGAGGACGTGCGCCAGCTCGTGGAGGATCTGTTCGAGACCATGCGCGCGGCGAAGGGCGTCGGACTCGCGGCCAATCAGCTCGGTGTGGCGCGTCGCGTCGCCGTCGTGGACGTCGGGGACGAAGATCCGCCGCCACTCGCACTCATCAATCCGGTGATTGTCGAGCGCAGCGAGGAGGAAGAAACGGCCGAGGAGGGCTGCCTCTCCATTCCCGACATCTTCGGTGACGTGGATCGATCCGCAGGCATCGTTGTGGAAGCGTTGGACCTTGCCGGCAAGCCGTTCCGAGTGGAGGCCACGGGCTACAAGGCGCGCGCCATTCAGCACGAGATCGACCACCTCGATGGCATCCTCTTTCTCGATCATCTCAGCGCCGTGAAGCGCAACCTGCTCCTCTCCAAATGGAAGAAGTCGCGCAAGGGACAGACGGGGTACCTGAAGGAGGTCACGCCGGAGCCGGCGGGTGAGCTGTAAGTGCGGGTGGTCTTCTTCGGGACGCCAGAATTCGCAGTGCCGTCGTTACGCGCGCTGCTCGGCGAGGGCTTCGACGTCGTTGCCGTCGTCACCCAACCCGATGCACCGCACGGTCGCTCGCGTTCGCAGCTGATTCCGCCGCCCATCAAGGAAGTCGCAGAAGCCGAAGACCTGACCGTTCTGCAACCGGAAAAACCCACCGGCCGGGAGTTCCTCGATCGTCTCCGTGAATTGCGGCCGGACGTCGGGGTCGTAGTCGCGTACGGTCACATCCTGAAGCCGGAGCTGTTGTCGCTGCCGTCCCAGGGCATGCTCAACGTGCATCCGTCGCTGTTACCGGGCCTACGCGGCCCCGCGCCAGTCGAGTGGGCGATCATTCGCGGCCACGAAACAACGGGAGTGAGTATCATGCAGCTCGACGCGGGGATGGACTCGGGCCCGGTCCTGCACCAGATCCCGCATCGCATCGATCAGAGCGTGACGGGCGGCGAGCTGTCCGCGCATCTCGCCGAGATGGGCGCGCAGGCCTTGATCGAGACGCTCGCGATGCTGGAACAGAGCGACCCTCCGCCGAAACCGGTTCCGCAAAACGAGAGTCGAGCGACGTTCGCGCCGAAGCTCACCCGCGAGATCGCGCACATCGATTGGACGAAGGACGCCCGCACGATCGGGCGTCTCGTGCGTGGACTCGATCCCCGACCAGGTGCTTGGACAGAGCTGAAGGGGGGGGGCGCCGAGATAAAGCTGTTCACGCCGAAGGTCATGGAGCCGCCCTTCCCAGACACGGGCGCCCCCGGGGAAATTCTCTCCGCCGACGGCTCACTGATCATCGCCACGGGACCGCTCAGAGACACGGCCGGTGGTACGGTCGAGATCTTCGAGGTCCAGCCTGCGGGGAAAGCGCGGATGCCGGCGCAAGACTGGCTGCGTGGCGCCCGTCTGTCCCCGGGCGCAAAGTTTTCTTGAGACCGCCGCTGCCACGGCTGCATGCAATCACGGACGAGCGCATCGCGCGCCGCGCGGACCTCGAAGCGGTGGCACGTGCCTTGGCTGATGGCGGCGGCAGTGATCTGGCGTTTCACGCACGAGGACGGGAACTGACGGGGCTCGAGCATTACCGCCTTTCGGTCGAACTTTCCAACCTTCCGTCGTTCTTGTTCATCAATGACCGTCTCGATATCGCACTCGCTGTTCCAGCAGCCGGCGTGCAGCTCGGGTCGAACAGTCTGCCGGTGGCGGCCGCCCGCGCACTCAACCCACTTTGGTGGATCGGTAAGTCGGTGCATGACTTGGCGGAGGCCGAAGCCGCAAGAGCCGAGGGAGCCGACTATCTTGTTGTAGGGCCGGTGTACGCGACTGCATCGCATCCATCGCGAAAACCGCTGGGGGTCGCGCAGTTGCGGAAAATCGCGATGGCAGCCGGCGACCTGCCGGTGATTGCGATCGGCGGCATCACCGTGAATCGGGTGCGGGAAGTGAGAAACGGCGGAGCGTACGGGATCGCCGCGATCCGGGCCTTTTGGGACGATGCCGAACCGGAGTTGACTGTGCGGCGCATGCGGGAGGAGTTGGTGGCGTGAAACAGCTGGTGGACGTGGTGGTGAACGGAGAACGCAAGCAGCTCGCTCAGGGTGCGACCCTGCTCGAAGTCTTGGCTGAGCTGGAGCTCGATCCGCGCGCGGTGGTCGTCGAGCACAATCGCCGCATCGTGCGCCGGCCAGGACTCGGTGACGTGAAAGTCGCGGCCGGCGATGCGATCGAGCTCGTGCATTTTGTCGGTGGAGGGTGATGCGATGACAACCGCCGTGGAAACAGTACTGGATACACCGCTTACGATCGGCGGACGCACGTTCCAGTCGCGTCTCATGGTGGGCACGGGGAAGTATCCCGACATGGACACGATGACGCGCGCGATCGAAGCGTCAGGCGCGGAAGTCGTGACGGTCGCCGTGCGCCGGGTGAACCTCGACCGCTCCAAAGAAACGAGTGTCCTTCACTTCCTCGACCCGAAGCGCGTCTTTCTGCTTGCCAACACCGCCGGTTGTTACACCGCCGCCGACGCGATCCGTTACGCACGACTGGCGCGCGAAGCGGGGTTCAACGACTGCGTCAAGCTCGAAGTCATTGGCGACGAAGAGACGCTCATGCCGGACGTGCAGGGCCTGCTCGAGGCCGCCAAGGTGCTCGTGCAGGAAGGATTCAAAGTTCTTGCCTACACGAACGAGGATCTCGTCACCGCGCTGCGGCTCGAGGATGCCGGTTGTGCCGCGGTCATGCCGCTGGCGTCGCCGATCGGCAGCGGACTCGGGCTGCTCAATCCGTTGAGCGTGCGGACAATCAAGCGACGGCTCCACGTTCCTGTGATCGTCGATGCCGGCGTCGGGACGGCATCCGATGCGTGCGTGACCATGGAGCAGGGCGTCGACGGGATTCTGATGAATACGGCGATCGCGGCAGCGCAGGATCCCGTCGCTATGGCGCACGCGATGCGGTTGGCAACGATCGCGGGACGCGCCGCCTACCTCGCGGGCCGGATGCCGCGACGCGAGATCGCCATGCCGTCCTCCCCCACCCGAGGCATGCTGGATTAAGGAAGCACCCGGGAGGACGCGGGGGACCGGAGGAGCCGCGCGTCGCGCGGCACTCGAGATTCTCCGCTCGGTACGCGCCGGAACACCCCTGGCCGACGCCCGCGACCGCCACCTCACCGGGCTCGCGGAGCGTGACCGCCGGCTCGCGTATGAGCTGTCGGCCGGCGTGTTGCGGCGTCAGCGTGAGCTCGACACCGCCCTCGACCTCGGCCGCGCCGATCCCCGCCTCCACGACGTCCTGCGCCTCGGCGCGTACCAGCTGCGCTGGTTGACCCGCGTACCCTCGCATGCCGCGGTGTCGACGGCGGTCGAGCTCGCGCGGGAGACCGTCGGTGAGGTTAGCACCGGTTACGTGAATCACGTTCTGCGAAAACTTTCAGGAGCAGGGAGCAGCGAGCAGGAAGCAGGAAGCACGCATCCCGACTGGCTCGTGGCACGCTGGACTGCTCGTTTTGGTGCAGACGAAACTCGACAATTGGTTGCATGGAATGATCGCCGGCCCGCGCTCACGCTTCAGCCGGCCCGTTGGACGCAGGACCGCCTTCGCGCAGCCCTACAGGATCACGGGATCAGCTCAACCGATGCCCCATACGGGACAGGACTTCAGTTTGCACCTGCGCCCCGCTCGCTGCGCCCCGCTCCCAAGGATCTTCCGGGGTACAGCGAGGGAGCCTTCATCATCCAGGATCCCGCCCACGCTCTTGTCTGTCGTTTCGCTCGCATCTCTCGAGGGGAGTTGGTGTACGATGCCTGCGCTGCTCCGGGCGGGAAGGCCGTCTCGCTCGAAGCGGCGGGCGCGCGAGTGCTCGCCGGTGACGCGCGCCGCGACCGGTTGCCGCGGCTCGCCGATACGGTTCGTCGCGCGGGAGTGGCGATTCGCGGCATCGCCGCCAATCTTGAGGCGGCGCCGATTCGTCCTCAGAGCCTGAACGCGGTGCTCGTCGATGCGCCATGCAGCGCGACCGGCACGATCCGGCGCCACCCTGATGCCCGTTGGCGCCTCACGCCTGCGATCTTCGCGCGCGCAGCCGCGCGCCAATCGCGGCTGCTCGCGGCCGGCGCCGCCCTCGTACGACCGGGCGGAGCGTTGATCTACGCTACCTGTTCACTCGAAGCGGAGGAGAATGCAGGCGTCGTGGACGATTTCTTGAGCCGGCATCCGGAATTCGCGCGGGCGCCAACGCCAGCGTCGCTTCCGGCCGAGTTGATCACGCGCGCGGGCGACTTCCAATCGCTGCCGCAACGCCACGGCATCGACGGCGCCTATGCGGCGCGGTTGATCAGGGCGTCGTGATGCGTATTCGTCGGCATTTCACTGCGTTGGGCGAGCGCGGCATCGCATTCAACCGGCGCCGGTTCCTGACCTGGCTGGGTCTCGGCGCAGGGGCGGTGTTGGCCGGTTACCTCACGGCCTACCTGATTCTCTTCCCCGCCCCGATCCTTCCCGGCCATCAGGCCGTGCCGCGAGTCTTGGGACTGACCGTCGCGGAGGCGCAGGCGGAGATCCAGAAATCGCAGCTCCAAGTGACCGACGGCGGCGCCGAGCCCCATCCAACCGCGCCGCAGGGCGTCGTCATCTGGCAGGATCCGCCACCAGGCGTGATCGCGCCCGAAGGAACGAAGGTGACCCTGGTGTCGAGCGCCGGCCCGCCCAAGATTCCGGTGCCGGACGTCGCCCGCCTCGATGCGGCGCTCGCACAGTCGCTCGTGACCGCCGCGGGACTGGTCGTCAGTCAGGTCGAGTCGGTGCAGGCAGCGGCGCCGACGGGACTCGCGATGCTCACCCGGCCACCGGCGGGAACCGCACTCGCTCCGGGCGCGGGTTTGACAGTGGTCGTGAGTCGCGGCGCGCCGACGATCTCGATCCCCGATCTGCTCGGCATGGCGTCCGCCGACGCCCGCACGCGACTCGAGCAGGACGGGCTGCAGCTCGGCACCGTGACGCGCCGCCGCACGTCGGAGGCATCGCCGGGCACCGTCGTCGGCCAACGGCCGGCGGCGGGGACGCTCGCTTCACCGGGGACGGTCGTTGACATCGTGGTAGCTCGGAGTCCTCAATGACGAGTGGTGGAATCCGCATCGCACCGAGCGTTCTGTCCGTCGACCTCGCGCGCCTGTCGGACCAGGTCGCGAACGTCCTCGAGGGAGGCGCCGATTGGCTGCATGTCGACGTGATGGACGGGCGCTTCGTCCCGAACATCACGTTCGGGACGAACATGATCGAGACGCTCCGGAAACTCACTGACAAGCCGATCGACGTGCACCTGATGGTCGTGGAGCCGGAGCGCTATGTCGAGTCGTTCGCGGCGGCAGGCGCGTCGGTGTTCACGTTCCACCCCGAGGCCACCGTTCACGTTCAGCGGCATTTGGACAGCGTCAAGCAACATGGCATGATGGCGGGTCTGGCTCTCAATCCCAGCACGCCGCTCGCGCACGCCGAGGAGGTGGTGCGCGATCTCGATCTGTTGCTCATTATGACTGTCAATCCGGGGTTTGGTGGCCAAAGCTACCTTCCGGGGTCGAGTGAAAAGATCCAGCGCGCCCGCGCCCTGCTCACCGCGCACCGCGCACAATGTTTTCTGGAGGTCGATGGTGGGATCACACGTCAGACGATCGGGTCCGCGCACCAGGCGGGCGCCGACACATTCGTCGCCGGCAACGCGATTTTTGCCGGTGGCGATCCCGCCCGTGAAGTGCAGGAGCTGCGGCGCCGCTGCATGGTGACCGCATGACGAATCGTCAACAGTGGACGCTCATCGCGAGCGTCATGACGACGGCGATCTTCGGCATCGCGCTCGCGATCAAGCTGCGGCCCCAGATCAATCTGCTCGAGGTGGGCTCGACCGCGCCCGAATTCCACGCGGTGCAGCTGCCGGGCGGCGCGCCTCGAAACATCGAAGACTATCGCGGCAAGGTGGTGCTGCTCAACATCTGGGCGACGTGGTGCCCGCCGTGCAAGGTCGAGATGCCGTCCATGGAGCAATTGCATCACAGGCTGGCCGGCACCGATTTCCGCCTCGTGGCCGTCAGCGTCGATGAGGACGACTCCACGGCCGTCAAACAATTCGCGAAGGACCTGGGACTCACCTTTGAGATCCTGCACGACCGTGACGGTTCCATTCGACGCATCTACCAGACGACCGGCGTGCCCGAGAGCTTCGTGATCGATCGCGACGGCGTGATCGTGAAAAAAGTGATCGGCGCCGCCGATTGGAGCGCACCCGTCAACGAAAACCTGATCCGCCGGCTGCTCGATGCGCGCTAACCTGCTCCAGCTCATCACGCGCAACTGGCCGATCAAAGGCGCGGCGCTGTTCCTCGCGCTGATGCTCTACGTGGCGGTGCAGCTCCAGCAACCGGTCACGACGAGCTTCGACGTGGACCTGAACGTGCAGCTTCCGCCGGGGCGCGCGCTGGTGCACAGGCCGCCGAAGGTTCGCGTGCAGATCTCCGGGAAAGGCAGCCAGATTCTGAAGCTGCGCTCGTTGGCGGGCGACATCACCCGCCGCCTGCCGGACACCCTCACGGCGACCACCTGGCCGATTCATCTCGACCCGAGCGAAGTCGAGCTCGCGCTCCCCAAAGGCGCCGACGTTCGCGTCCTGGACATCCGGCCGAGCGACATCACGATCGCGCTGGACAGCGTGGCGCGCAAAGACGTGCGCATCGTGTCGCTCGTCACCGTGATGCCCGAGTCGGGACAGATGCTGCACGGCGGACTCTCGATCAGCCCCACCACTGCCCGGCTCGTGGGTCCCGAAAAAAGTCTCGCAGGGATCGAGTCTGTCACGACCGTACAGACCGAGATCACGAACGTCTCCGGCGCGTTCACACGCAACGTTCCGATCGACACCATGCCCCTCGGCATCGTGCGGCTGGCGCCGAAGCAGGTGACCGTGACCGGCGAAATGGGATTGATCGCCGAGCGTTCATTCGCCGGGATTCCGGTTGAGACCGGAGCGGGCGCGATCACGAGCTTCATCGTCACTCCCGCGCGGGTCGCGGTCAACGTGCGCGGCCCCGAGGAGCGCGTGCAGGCGTTGACGCGCGATTCATTGCGCGTGGTGGCTCACATCACGGGATCGAGCGGCGGCATCGCCAGGATCACCGTGGTGGCCCCGCGCGGCATCACCGCGCGCGCCATTCCCGATTCGGTCACGCTGCGCCGCCGTGGGACTCCGCGCCGTGGCTGACGTCGTCCTCGGGATCGAGACCTCGTGCGACGAAACGTCCGCGGCGATCCTCGTAAAGGGTGAGCTGGCGAGTCTCGTCATCCTCTCGCAGGACATCCACAAGGTCTTCGGCGGTGTCGTACCGGAGCTCGCGAGTCGCGCGCATCTCGCAGCGTTGCCGGCCGTGGTCGACCGCGCGCTCGTGGAAGCCGGACTCGGTCACACGGCCATCGATGCCGTGGCGGTCACCGCGGGCCCTGGCCTGGCGGGAGCGTTGCTGGTCGGCGTCGTGTACGCGAAGTCACTCGCGTTCGCAGGGGATCGAGCGCTCATCGGCGTGCATCATATGGAAGGCCACCTCTTTGCCCCGGCGCTCGAGGACCGGGAGTTGTCGCCGCCCTTTGTCGCGCTGCTGGTCTCCGGTGGGCACACGTTGCTGCTCGACGTGCCCGCGTGGGGCCGCTACCACCTGCTCGGCGAGACGCGGGACGACGCGGCCGGCGAGGCGTTCGACAAAGTGGCGACGTTGCTGGGGGGGGGGCTCGAATATCCGGGAGGGCCGGCGATCGAGCGGCTCGCGCGCGAAGGAGAGCCGGGACGGTTCACGTTCCCGCGCCCGATGATCAGCGACGGATTCGACTTCTCGTTTTCGGGTCTCAAGACCGCGGTACTGCACGCAGTGCGTGCGTCGGACGATCTCGACCGCGATCGCCCCCATCTCGCCCGCGGATTTCAGGATGCCGTGCTCGACGTGCTGGTCACGAAATTGGAGCGCGCGGTCCGCGCCACCGGCTACTCCGTCGCCGTCCTCGGCGGCGGGGTGGCGTGCAGCCGCGCGCTGTCGGCGCGGGCCGCGGAGAAGCTGGCGGGGATGGCCCGCGTGGCGGTCGCCAGTCCGCGCCTCAATGCCGACAACGCCGCGATGATCGCGCGCGCGGGCTGGCATCGGCTGCGCCTCGGCGAGCGCAGCGACTGGACCCTCGATGCCCGCGCCGACCTTCCGCTTCCCGGACTCGAACCTGCCGAGATTACGACATGACCGTATACCCGTTCGTTCTGCACCTCGGGCCCATCGAGCTGACCGGATACGGTTTGATGATGATGGTCGCGTTCCTCATGGCGGGTTGGGCGATCCAGCTCGATCTGCGGCAGCGCGGTCTCGATGAGGACTATGCCGCCGACATCATCATCGCCGGTGTGATCGGCGGTTTGGTCGGCGCTAAGCTGTGGTATGTCTTGCTGACCCGCGACCCCGACGCGCTGTTTCGCCGCGGTGGCTTCGTCTGGTACGGCGGATTTCTCGGCGCGGTGGCAGCGATCTTGTTGAACGGATGGCGGCGCCATGTCCCGTCGCGGTTCACGACGGAGATCTGCGCGGCGCCGCTCGCACTCGGCTACGCACTCGGGCGCGTCGGCTGTTTTCTGGTGAACGACGATTACGGTATCCCGTCCAGTGTGCCGTGGGCGATGAAGTTTCCCGACGGTCTGCCGCCCACCACCGTCGACAATCTTCAGCGCATGGGCGTGCACTTTCCGCTCGGGACCGACCCCAATCAGTTGGTCGCGGTGCATCCGACCGAGCTCTACGAGACGGTGGCGATGTTTCTGGTCTTCTGGTGGCTATGGCGCCGACGCGATCACGGGCACGCGACCGGTTGGCTCTTCGCCTGTTACCTGGTCGCCGGCGGTTTGGAGCGGTTCCTGGTGGAATTCGTGCGGGCGAAGGACGACCGGCTGCTGGGAGCGTTTACGCTGGCGCAGGCGACGAGCGTGATGCTGATGATCGCGGGGGCCGCGCTGGTCTACGTGTGGCGGAAGCCGACGGGACCGCAACCGCTTCCCGAGTCACTTCGCCCGAAGGAGATCGCCCTCCGCGCCCCCGCCTGATGGCTTGGGGCGCAGCGTCCACGCCGCCGCGACGATCGCCAGTGCGAGCAGCGCTCCCTGCATCACGAGCGATTCCAGGGTCGGATAAACCCCGAACACCGGGAGCCGCGGCGCCCGTTCGATAATGGTCAGTGGAACGATCCGCGCTTCCTGCAGCTCCGCGATGCCCTTCCCCACAAAGACGAACGCCATGTAATAGAGCATCGCGCCGGTGATCGCGAAGAACGGCTTCATCGCGACCCGCAGACCGAGCTGGTTGATCGCGAGGTAGACGACAACCAAGCCCACAGCACCCGCCGCGATTCCGCCGAGCACGGACACTCCCATGGAGCCGGCGGAGGTAAACAAGGCCTTGTAGAACAGGATCGTCTCGAAGCCTTCGCGGTACACGGCGAGAAACGCTACTGCGCTGAGCGCGATCCCCGAGCCGGAGGATAGCGCGCTTTGCATCTTGCCCTTGACGAATGCCGTCCACTTCGCCGCTGCGATCTTGGACAGCAGCCAGTAGCTCACGTAGAACAGGACCACGGCCGCGAGGAGCATCGTCCCACCCTCGATCGCCTCGCGCTGGCCGGGCGTGATCTGGAACAGCAGCTCGACGAGCGCCCACGTCAGCAGGCTGGCCGCGACCGCGAGCCACGCGCCGCGCGCCACCTCGCGACGCCGCTCGGCAGCACCCGCTTTGGCGAGAAACGTCATCAGGGCGGCGACGATCAGAATCGCTTCGAATCCTTCGCGCAGCAGCAGGAAAAACGAGGCGACGAACAGGCTCATCGACGACGGACGATCGGCGACGGCGCGCTCCGCCCGCTCGAGTCCGGCGAGCAGCCGCTCGCGAATCACTTGTTTCTCATTCGCGTCGGCGCGCGTCGCCCGGACGCGCAGCCATGCGAACGCCGACTCGAGATCGCTGGCGAGCCCGGCGTTCCGCGCGCGCACTTCAGTTTCTACCTGTTCGAATGTGAGATAGGCGTCGAACGCGACTTTGTCCGAGCCGGTGGCGAGGGCGGAATCGACCTGACGACGAACCGCCGCGAACGTCGCGGCGGTCGCCGACCCGCCGTACTGCATCGCGGCGACGTACGCGGAAACCGCCCACCGATCTTGCTCCGAAAGATCCTCGGCAAACTCCGGCATCGATGTGCCGGGCACGCCGATGGAGACCCTGCGGAAGATCTCGAGCATCGTCGTCCCACTCATCAGCTTGGGATCGGTGAGGTCCGCCGGTGGCGGCCCCTTCACGGACTTCGCCTTCGGGCCATCGCCCTTGCCGCTCTCTCCATGGCAGGCGGTGCAGCGCTCGTGGAACACGACCGCCCCGCGCGCGAGCGAGGGTGGAGTGGACGGCAATGCCTCCAGGACCTGCGGCCCGCCGGCAGCCTTCGTGATGAGCGCGACGAGCGAATCCGTTACGCGACTCACCGAGTCCGGAGGCGCCAGTCGCTGTAGCATCTGTCCGAGGCGTGCGAGGCCTCGACCCGCCTTGGCGCGCGCCGTGACGGGCAATGCGGAGATGTCGAACTGCGCCTGTTGGATGAAGAGTCTGGCTTCGTCCACTTCTTCGGGGCGGGTGATGTTGCCACCGGCCGGCGTTACGCCGAGGGCGTATTCCTTGGCCGCGAGGGACGCGGCGGCGACAATGCGGCGCGCGACTGCCAAAGAATCAGTCGCCTGCCCCGCGAGTGGCTTTGCGAGGCAGGCGGACGCGACCAGAATCGTTCTCAGCAACCGCACGCGCAACATACTAGAGTAATTTTGTCGGGAATTCAACCTGTTGACAGGATTGCGACTGCGACGGCGGCCTCGTGCGTGTGGGAGAGGGAAAGCAGCACCCGCCCGACACGCATCTCCTTCGCCCGCTTGGCGGCCAGCCCTGACAGCACGACGTCCGGCCTGCCGTCAGGCGCGCGCGTGACCTCGATATCCCGCCAGCCGATTCCACGCGCTGCTTCACTGCCCTGCAACGCCTTGTAGACCGCTTCCTTTGCAGCGAGCCGCACGGCGACGTGCTCCGCGGGGTCCGGCCGCGAGCGGCAGTATTCCGCCTCCGCCGGCGTGAGCAGCCGGTCGAAGACATGCGCGCCTTTGTCGGCGAGCATCGCGCGAGCGCGCGAGACCTCGACGAGATCGACGCCTACGCCGATCGCGCTTCCCCCCCCGCCCCCGCCGTTCATGGGTGCGGCCGCGCGATAAACAGCCGGTGCCGGAGGCGCTGGCCGTCTACGTCCACTACAACGATGTATGCACCGTTCACGACGAATCGCCCCCCTCCGACAATGAGGTCCCACGCGTATTCGTTGCTTGGCGCGGTCACGGTCGCTTGGTGCAGGAGCTCGCCGGTGAACGTATAGATGGAGATGCGCGCGCTTGTCGTCGTCGCCGGCCATGAGATCACGACCTGATTGCCGCGCACCGGATTCTCCGAGACCGCGGCGCCGGCTGCGGCGGCGAGCTGATCGAATGCGTTCGTCACGTCGGAGGCAAACCCAACCGCATCGATCCACCAGGTGAACTGATGGGAAATGAACCGAACGCGCGCGCCGCGCTTGTCTGTCGCCTGCGGTAAATCGACGCGCATCGGGTACCAATTGGGACCGTCGCCGACGACCATGGCGACGTCACTCCATGTTCGGCCCGAGTCGCCGGAAAACTGAATGACGCCGTGCTGCTCAGGCGTGAACGTCGAGCCGATGTGTCGCGTCCAGAGATGGAGCCACACGGCGCTGCGGCCGCGGAGATCCACGATCGGAGACAGCAGCGTGTCGCTGCCCCCCCCGTTCGTGTACCACGAGTACTTCCCTGCTTCGCGCACTGTGTCTTTCGACCATCCTGTCCATCCCACATCGAGCGGCTCGGCACCGGCAAGCGTCATCAGCTCGGCCGACACGCCGAACCCGTCCGCTCGTAACGCGCGGACGCCATCCAGTCGCAAGTCGGAGCACCAGACTGTGCGCAGCGTACCGCGGCGCAGTGAGTCGGTTTGTGCGCTGCGAAAGACGAGTGAGCCATCTGCCGCCCGCAGCGTCAGCGACGGGCGCGACGACCGCGCGTCGAGCGTCAGCCACGCATCCGGCCACAAGGCGGTGAAGCGCGGCGTGCCGGGCACAAGGCCGGAAGCGCCGGGGGCGCGGGCGAGATCGCCGGAGGCTGCGATCAGCGCGCGAGCAAACGGCAGGTTGTCGCGGAAGACGCGTTCGACCAATGCGCTGTCGTCCGGAAACTCGAACCCGTAATACAGACCGGCGACGCAGCACCCGCTCGTCAGCTCGGTTGTAAATGCGATCGTTCCGTAGGTGCGATAGGCCCAGTCGGTATACTCGCCGTTGGTCGGATAGAGATTCCAACCGGGACCGGGGTGATAGTGGTCGATCGGCGATCCGGGGACGCTGTCGAGCACCGCGGGCACCAGATCAGTGCCGGCGAGCGCCTGGTAGCGCGGCAGGTCGGGCGCCAGCTGGCCCGAGCGAAATCCCCACGGATACAGCACCAGGCCACTGTAGCTGTGATACGACACGGCGACCACCGGCGGGTGCGCCGCGTGAAATGCCATGATCGCCCGTGTCTCAGGCTCCGAGGCGGGCGTCGCGCCGCGATACGTTTCTGCATACTGCAATCCGCTCGACCCGAGCTCGTCGATGCCCCAAAAGGCTGGATAATTGCGGTTGGGGTCAACGCCGTAGCTGCCGTTGTCGTTGGGTCGGCGATTCTTCCGCCAGTAGCGCTCGTTCGTGAAGCTGTACTGGTAGCCGTCCGGGTTTTCGACGGGAATCACCCACACGTCGTGCGTTGTGAGTGCAGACCGGGCCGAATCGGCGAGCCAGCGAATCAGCTTCATCGCGACGGCCGTCGAGATCCACTCGCGCGCGTGATGCGTCGCCATGAAGAGCACGTTCGGCCGCGCGGGATCATCCGCGACTGCGCCGATCTTTACGGCCAAAATCGGCCGCCCTTCATAGGAAGCGCCGACGGAATCGACGTGGATGACGGAATCCGCAGCCACCCACGCATTCAGCGTCGCGCGAATTCCGTTGGCCGGATTGTCGAATGAATGAAAGGTGCGGAACGTGTCCGCGACCGCGCCCGCAGACACGCGGGCGAGCGTGGGCGTCGCGACGCGAAATCCCCGCAAGGTCAGCCGCGATTCCGTCTCGGGCGAGACCACGATGAGCGCGCGCAACGCTCCATCGACTGAACGTACCTCCGCCACCTCGAAGCCAAGACGCGCGAGGGAGTCGACACCGCCGTGGCCTGAAATGGGGACCTCGACCAAACGCAGCTGCGCTGGAGCCGCGGCCGCGAAGGTCGTGGCGAGCAAGAGAGCTAGAAGCCCAGCTGTGCCGCGAGCCATGAAGGGGCGGCCACGTACCCGCCGAGGATGAGGCCAAGCCACACCAGTAGCACCGCGAGCGGAATCCAGACGACGAAGACCGGCCAGAGCGGCGGCCGCCACGCGGCTATCGCGTCGATTTCCGGAGCCCACCGTCGCTGCTCGGCTTCGACTTCGTTCTCGAGCGCGAGCCAGGCAGCCTCGAGCCGTCGCGCGACCGTACGCAGCGCTTCCTGCCAGGCGGCATAGGCGTCTTTATCCAGCACGGTCGCGTCGGCCACGCGACCGGCGGCGACTTCCAGATCATCGAGCGCCGCAACGAACGCGCCCGCGCCCGTCCCCAGTCGCGCCGCGATCGCGCGCTTCTCCGCATTGGTCAGCAAGTGGCGGCGCTGGCGCCGGCGCGGCAGGCGCACGCGTCGCGCCGCGCTCGTGATCTCGGCGTCGAGTACGTCGGCCACACGAAGCGCCGCGCGGCGAACGGCGTTATCCCAGGCGGCCGCCCAGGCGCTGCGGCCCGTCGTCTCGAGGACGGATCGGCGCACCGTCGCCGCGCGTCCCTCCGCCCCCAGCTCCAACACGCGGGTCGCCAGCTCTTCGCGGATATCGTCCAGTGGCACCCACGGCGGCAGCAGCCGCCGCGGTACGATGATCCGGCCGAGCGAAGGCGCGAGCTCGGGCACGCGGAGCGGCATCAACAGTTTGAGCGGGGCGTTCACTCGCGGATCCGCGCGACGCGGGCCGTACGTCCGGTCCGCTCCTCGTACGCCGCGGTGAAGTATGGAAGCGACTCGGCCAGGAACAATTCGCGCGCGATCCCCGTCGCGGCAATCGCACGCTCGATTTCCTCGGGGGCGCCTTCGACTTCGAGCAGCACATCCATCGCGGGATACCATTCGAGCCGCAACGTCGCGTCCCCGAGACGATACTGCTCGACCGCGCGGTCGATGCGCAGCACGATCTTGTAGCCCAAACGCCGCAGCACGACGGCCACCGCGCGCGGATCGTCGACGCGGGACTCCCACTCCTCGCGGTGGCGGTACCCGTCGCGCTTTCCCACCGGCCCCTTCCATCCCAATACGCCCCACCCCGCCGAGCCGTCGGCGGGATGGAACACGCGCAACCGGACCACTTCGTCGCGGCGCTGCAACCGTTCCTTGCGATCGAATCGCCGATCGAGCATCGCGCCGCGGAACACCAACTCCGCGCCGGCGGCAAGCAACGCCCCCCGCAGTGCGTCCGGATCTTCGATGCGCGCTTTGAGCTCCAGCTCGTCGCGGACGACCGTCACGAAAGCAGCGCCTCGAGCACGGCGGGCGTGTCGACCAGATCCTGGAAGACGTGCGTAGCGCCGGCCGCCCGCAGCGCGGCGACGTCGTAGAATCCGGTCGCGACGCCCAGCGTGCGCGCACCCATCGGCCGCCCGCAGGCGACGTCGTCCGGTGTGTCGCCGACAATGACGAGGTCAGCGCCCGCAAACCGATTGCCTGTCTTCGTGCCCGCCCGCTCGGCCGCAATCGCCGGCAAGTCCGACCGGCGACCCGAGTCGGAGCCGAATGCCCCCACGACGAATCGCGCCGGGTCGAGACCCGCCGAGCGTAATTTCAGCGCGGCGCCATGCTCGACGTTGCCGGTGAGCAACCCGACGACTGCGCGCCCGGCGGCTTCATGCGGTTCCAAGGCCGCGAGCAGCTCGCTGATCCCCGGATACAGCTTCGTGACTTGTGTTGGCTTGGCAAGCTCGGCGGTCAGCAGGTCGACATAGCGGCGGCACACAGCCGTAACGCACGTCTCGGACCGCGCGTCGGGGTGACCGGCGAGCTCCAGCAATTCCCGCACGATCTGGGGATCGGTCTTGCCATCGAATCGGTAGCCGTCGATCGGGCCAGCGGTGCCCATCTCGTCGAGCAGGGCGCGATGGATCGCGCGCCGGCCGGCGCCGTTGGTCCACAACATCGTACCGTCGATATCGAACAGGATGAGACGCATCAGTCAAAAATAGCGTGAGAAGTGAGAGGTGAGAGGTGAGAGGTAAGCGGGGGGAAAGGCCGGTCACCTCTTACTTCTCACCTCTCACGCCGTACGGCCTCGTCGACCCGCCGAACCCCAACGAGGTTTTCCCGCAACCGTCTCATGCGCGGTTCGTCACCAAACAAATGGTCGGAGGCCACGCCGCCACGCGAGAGTGCGGCATGCACGACGTGCCCAGCCCCCGACCACAAGGCGACGTGAGAGACGCGACCGCGTTCGGCAAAGAAGAGCAGATCGCCGGCTTCGTAGCCTTTGCCCTCCGAGGCGATCGCGATCTCCTTTCCTTCGACGAATTGCTGATCGCTGTCGCGGGGCAGCTGAATCCCGCGCGCCGCGTACACGGCTTGCGCGAGTCCCGAGCAATCGATGCCCCACTCCGTGCGGCCACCCCAGAGATACGGCGCCCCGGAAAACCACTTGAGCGCGAGCTCGGGCAACGCAAGGTGCCGCGCCTCCGCGCGCAGCTCCTGCTCCCGGCGCACGTAGCCGCCGGCCACGGCGCCCTCCTGCCCATCGGCGAGCTCGACCACCCCACGGCGCAACGCGACGCGCCCGCCAGTGGGAAGGCGGCGCCGGCTGTAGGTCGTCACGATGTCGGCACTCAGCGATCGCGCAGTGGCGCGCTCGCGCCAATCGTCCGCCCAATCCGTCGCGCCCGTCGCCACATAGCCGGCGTGGGTCCATGCGACGTAGCCGTCGGGTGCGCGCACGCGCAGCCAGTCGTCACGGCACTCCAGCACTCCGAGGGACTCGCCGTGGAGGGCCTCGTTGACGCGCGGCGCAGACACCTGCGGAGCGCCGAGCAGGGGCGCCAGTGCCGCGATGACGATCGCGGCGGCATCGGTGACGGTCTCGTCCGGCAGCAAACGGACCTGCTCGACCAGCTCCTGTTCACCGGCGAGGCGCCGCAGTGCATCGCGCGCGTCGCGACTCGAGGTCACGCCCGCGACGCCCTTCGGGAGCAGGGAGACCTCAAAGACGCCGAGCCGGCCGTCCGGCACCCATTTGCGGCGAATGTCGTCGACTGCGCGTTCGACCCTATCCATGTCGTACCGCCCGCTCGACCGCTTCCGGCACAGCCATCGCGGCGAGGGCTTCGACTTGCAGCGGCGATCGGGGAGATACCGTCGCTGTGCTCACGGCAAAGACCACATCGCCGTCGTACAGCGTGCCGTACGGCGTGATGCGGCGGGCGAGTGCGTCGCTCGCCGAATACGCGAGCGCCTGGAGCTGAACTCGGTCGAGCGTGGCATTCGTCGCGATCACGGCGATGGTCGTATTGCGGGTCAAGCGACTGGGATCCGCGAACGGTGCTCCCCCTTCCGCGAGATACCGCTGGCAGTCGACGAATGAGCCGTCGGGATGGCGTGCGCCGGCGATGATCTCGCCCCGCGCGTTTCGCACATCGCCGACTGCGTTGACGACGACCAGAGCACCGACGATGACGTCGCCCGCACTAGTGGCTGACGTGCCCAGACCGGCAGGCATCATCTTGTCGAGACCCGCCGCTTTGCCGCAGGTCGCGCCGGTCCCCGCGCCGATCCTTCCTTCGGTCACATCCTCAGTCGCGTGCTCGCATGCGCGATACGCGTCGTCCGGGCCAGGCCAGCCGACTGGTTTTCCCGCGTTACCGAGGTCGAAGATGACGGCGGCAGGGACGATCGGGACGGTGACCGGTCCGACCGGAAGACCCCGGCCCCGCTCGCGCAGCCAGCGCATCACACCGTCCGCCGCGCCGAGACCGTGGGCCGATCCGCCCGTGATCAATACGGCGTCGATGCGCTCGACGACATGGCGAGGATCGAGCGCGTCGATCTCCCGCGTCCCCGTCGCGCGGCCGCGCACACAGGCGGCGGCGCGCAGGCCCGATTCGGGACCCAGAATCACCGTGCTGCCGGTGCCATGCGCGTCCAGTGTTGCGTGACCGACCGTGATGCCCGGAACGGCAGCGATATTCTGTCGTATGCTCATTGACGCGCCAAGATAACATCGGCAACGTTGACGCCCATGACCCCTCCGCCAGACCGGACCACCGTGCTCGTGGTGGATGATGAGGACGGCATTCGCCAGGCGCTGACCCGCTTTCTCACGCGCCTCGGCTATCAGGTAAAGGCGGCGGCGAACGCCAAGGAGGCGCTCGAGCACGTCGGCGCCGATCACCCGCAGGCGATGCTGTGCGACATCCGGATGCCAGAAACCAGCGGCGTCGAGCTACTGCCGAAGGTGCTGGCTCAGGACCCCGATCTCGCCGTCATCATGCTGACCGCCATCGACGAGCCCCGCACTGCGATCGAATGCCTCAAGCTCGGCGCATACGACTATCTCATCAAGCCGGTGGATCTCGATGAGCTGGAGGTGTCGCTCTTACACGCGCTGCGACAGCGGCAATTGGAGGTCGACCGCCGGGAGCTGGAGCAATGGCTGGCGCGGGAAGTGGCGGTGCGCACGCGCGATCTCGAGGAGCGCACGACCGCGATCGAGGAGATCGCGCTGGACGCACTCGCGGCCGCGCGCGATTGGAGCGGCACCGAGGCGGCGCTCAGTAAGCTGGCCGAGGAGTTGGGAGCGCCGCGCGAGGAATTGGCGGCCGAGTTGAAGCGACGCCGCAGCTAGGCCTTGGTGGACTGAGCCTTCTGCTCGCAGGCCTTGCAGCGGGTCACGCCGCGGAACGTGCAGATCAGGCAGATGAACGTCCCGCAGTCCGCGCAGGGGTAGCCCTCCGACGCTCGCTCCTCATTCCCGCAGGACCGGCATACCATGCCGTCGTGTTCCTTGAGCTTGGGCTTTTCCATGGCCGTAAGATAGCACTTGTCGAAGGAGCCACCGATGCTCTACCGCATCTGCGCCGGTCTCTTGTTCCTGGCGGCACTCGGCCACACGCTCGGCGGCATGCTGGGAACCGCGCGTCGGGGGCCTGGAGCGGGACCAGAGGCCGACCACGTTTTTTCACTGATGAAGTCTGTGCATTTCAAATGGCAGGGCGCAGACACGACGTGGTTCGATTTCTGGCTCGGCAATGGCTTGTGCGTGAGCGCGTTTATGGTCTCTACGATCGTCGCGCTCTGGGTGCTCGGTGGCCTCGACTCGACGCAGAGGTCGGCGCTGGTCCCGCTCGCGTGGGCCGCGTTCGCCAGCCTCGCGCTCACGTCCCTGCTCGGATTCAGGTACTTCGGTCCGCGGCCGGGCGTGGTCTTTGGAGTGATCGCGATTATGACGGGAATCGCAATCGTTGTGGCTTAGATGTTCAGGCTGTAGGCCTTGATCTTGTTGATCAGGGTGGCGCGTGAGATTCCCAACTCGATTGCTGCGCGCGTGCGATTCCCGCCGTGATGACGCAGCGTGCGCTCGATGTGCTGGCGCTCCACTTCCGACAGCGACTGGGCTTGGTAGCGCCGATCCGTCGCTGCGCGCTGCCGGAGATCGGGCGGCAGATGCTCGATTCCGATCGCCGGCTGGCCGCGCGCGAGGATCATCGACCGCTCGAGCACATTGCGCATCTCGCGCACGTTGCCGGGCCACGCCGCGGACAGCAGCCGGTCGAGCACGTCGCTGCTGCATTCAGCAGGACAGCCGGGCAACTGCGTTTTGAGATCGGACAGGATGCGCGTGATCAGGTCGAGCCGATCTTCGCGCGAGCGCTCGCGCACCGGCGGCAGCACGAGTGGCATCACGTTGAGCCGGTAGAAGAGATCCTCTCGGAATCGCCCTTCCTCCACCTCGTGCACCAGATCGCGGTTCGTCGCGGTGACGAGTCGCACGTCGACCGTGAGCTCGCGCGTCCCGCCCAGCCGGCGGAATGTTTTCGTCTCGAGGACCTTGAGGAGCTTGGGTTGCAGCTCGAGCGCCAGATCTCCGATCTCGTCCAGGAAAATCGTCCCACGATCAGCCAACTCGAAGAGACCGACCTTGCGTTCCTTGGCGTCCGTGAACGCGCCCTTCTCGTGACCGAACAGCTCGGAATCGAGAAACGTCGCCGATAAGCCGGCGCAGTTGACTTCGACGAACGGGCCACCGGAGCGGGGCGAAAGATTATGAAGGACGCGAGCAACCCAGCCTTTGCCGGTCCCGCTTTCTCCCTGAAGTAGCACTGTAGACCGCTCGCTCGCCGCGAGCAGCTCGACCTGGCGCGCCAGCTCGTGCATCGCCGGCGACACACCCAGCGAACCGGCGCTCTCGCCCTCGTGGTCCAGCGCGCGCAGCCGGGCGTTTTGCCGGGTGAGGCGCACCTTCTCCGTGAGCCGCGCGATCGCGGCGGCGAGGTGGCTCATGTCGACCGGCTTGGTGAGAAAATTCTCGGCGCCGAGCTGCATGGCACGGACGGCGGTCTCGATGTCACCCTGCCCAGTCAACAGGATGACCGCGGCGCCGTCCCGACGCAGCCGCTCGAGTACGACCAGACCGTTCGAATCGGGCAGATGCAGATCGAGCAGGACGACGTCGGGCCGGACGCGCTGGAACGTGTCGACCGCCTGCGCGCCGGTGCTTTCGCGCCACACCTCGTAGCCGATGCGCTCGAAATACTCGCCGATCGCGCGCAACACGCTCGCGTCGTCGTCGACGAGCAGCAACGTATCAGCCATGGCGTGCCTCGGCCGCTCGAAACGCCGATCCGACCAATACCGTAAGCGCGCCCGGCAAAAGACGAGCCTCGAACGGTGTCGCGCCCGTAACTTCGCCATCGAGCTGAACCAGGCGCGGCACCCCGCTCTCGACTTCGACACGCACCGTCCGTCCGCGCGCCCACCAGATGCGTCGCGGTGCTTTCCCCACGCGCGGAGATCCGTTGTTG
>DATGVZ010000013.1:0-17116 GCA_035299765.1 Gemmatimonadales bacterium | reverse complement strand
TATCGTATGCCGGATGCGCGAGAGCGGGCCGAAGCCGGGGAAGAATCCGAAGAAGGTGGGCGATGCGCTGGCGGTAAAGGACAACCGCTTCCCTTGGTGCACAAACTGCCCTTTGGAAAACTGATTGCGGATCCAGAACGGCCCGGCGCCGGTCGTATTTACGATCGACACCCCCGGCTGGATTTTCCACGTGCCCGTGAGCAGCGGCGGCAGGTTGATGCCCGTCTGCCAATCGACGGTCGTTTGAAATGTCTCTCCGAACAACACGCGCCGCATTACCGTATCCCCAGGCGCGATGACTGCGGGAATAAGGAATTCCTGCCGGTCGTGCGTGAAGACGTCCAGTGCGGAGAAGTTATTCGCCCACGTCCACCGCCCGATTTGGATAGGCGTGCCGAACGTGAGACTCGTTGTCCGGTCGCTCCTGAAGAGGGGCAGGGTTCGTACGGGCGTCGTATCCCCGGGCAAAGCGGGAATGAGTAGCGAGCCGACGGATGTGTGGAAGTTCTGGGTGTTCGTGAAGGCAAAGGTGGGAGACCAGGTGATCGATGGCGTGATGGTCACGACCCGTGGCGCCAGGTGGATATCAGGAAGCGTCTGGTTAATCTGATCCTGGGACAGGTCCTGTCGTCGTGTCCCGCCGATGCTCAGGGTTCCCCACGAAAACTGCTTGTTGAAGCTCACGCTCGAAGACGCCGTGGAAGTGACTTGATACGGATTGACCGAGTTCCGCCTGATGATCGACGCGTTCGTGTAATACGTCACGTTCGCATTGAAGTCGGTCCGCGAATCGAAGCGCTGTGAGTGGCTCCACGAAATGCCCGTATTGGTCGAGTGCTGATCCAGCTGCGTGCTGTGCGTGTAGCTGAGTGACCCCTGCAAGAACCGGTCGAGCCAGCGGTATTGTGCCTGCCCGTGCATCGAGACGTACCGCCCAGCGTACCAATCTCCGGAAAACAGCACGTCCAGGTAATCGTTGACCGCGAAATAGTAGCCGAGGTCGGAAAAGTGTCGCGAATAATGCCGCGTGGGCCGGACCAGGTCGTTCAGGCCAAAATGCGGAAACAGAATGCCGCTGCGCCGGCCGCCGCGAATGTCCTGAAAGATGAAGGGCAGCCACATGATCGGCACGTCCCGGACGTAGAGCACGGCCGGGCGCGCGATCATCGTGCGCTTGTTGATCCACTTCACCTGTCCGGCGGCAAAATGGTAATCGGGCACCGGCTGGGGATCCGACGTGAACTTCGCGGAACCCGCGTACACCCGCGTCGATGCCGAGTCGACAGACAGGTTGCCGCGGACGTACCACGTCACCCCACCCTGCTGAAAGTCGGTGAGGGCATCGTGCACGATGCCCCGTCGGACGCACGTGTCGTAGTCCATCGGGTCCCCGACGAGCACGGTGTTCTTGTCGAAGAGCTTGGGGTCGCCGACCGCATTCAGCCGGCAGCTCGCCTGGTGGTAGCGAATCGAGTCGGCCTCGACTTGCGTTCCCTCGCGCTCGACGAACGCCTGCCTGCGCAGGAAGATCGTCTGGCTGTCGCCCTGCACGACGAGCGTCTCGGCCACGTAGCGGGTGATGCGGTAACCGGGCAACTTGAGCAACGAGTCGATCACGTGATCGGGAGTGGGAAAGGTGCGGCTCGGTCCGGTCGGCAGGCCGAGTCGGCGCGCGGTTGCCGTGTCGACGCTGCCGTTTTGTCGCCCTGCGGTGTCCCCCATGATACGCCGTCGCGCCGCTGCGCTTGTGTCCTGCACCGGGGGTCCGACCCGCGGCGCGGGAGGCGGGCGCGGGGGGGGCGGGGGGGGCGGAGGCGGATTCTGGGCAACCAGTGAGCCCGTCCCAAGCAGTAACAGCACGATGATCGCCGCCGCCGTGCGACGCGCGCGCCGGCGGCTCGCGATCCAGGCACACCAGATGCTGACCTCATAGAGCAACAGCAGCGGAATGAGCATCAACAGCATGGAGAACGCGTCCGGGGGCGTGAGGATCGCCGCCAGCCCGGCAGCGATGGCGATCGCGTAGCGACGCTGCCGTCCCAGGAATTCCGGCGTGACGACCCCGAGTGCCGCGAGAATCGTGATCACGAGCGGCAATTCCGTAATGAGACCGCATCCCACGACGAACGGCACCGCCATCCCGAAATAGCGGTCGATCGTGATCATCGGGTTCAGATCGTAGCGCTGAAACCCGAGCAAGACCCGGAGAGCAGCCGGCAGCAGCCACTGGTAACACGCGATCGCGCCGATGAGAAACAGAAAGACGCCGACGACGAGCGCCGGCACGACGAGTCGCTTTTCACGCTCGTACAAGGCCGGCGAGAGAAATGCCCAGATCTGATAGATGACGACCGGTGATGCCACCAGGCAGCCCAGCGCGAACGCCACTTTCACCGTGAGCATGAACGGCTCGGCGGGGCTGGTGAAGATGAGACGCCCGCCGGGCAGATAGGGAGCGATGGGACGTTTCAACCACTCGATGACATCGATGCGGTCGAGCAGGAACCAGCCGACGACCGTCCCGATGACGATGGCAAGCAGGCTCCACAGGATGCGCCAGCGCAGCTCCTCGAGATGATCGAGAAACGGCATCTCACCGCGCGAAGGTCTGGGAGCCGGCGGGGGCGTCACAGTGTCAGCCACGAAGCCCCCTCGGATGCTACGGTTTGAGGCGCTGCTGATTTTGACGCGCGAGATCGGCTTCGGGAGAGCGGGGATACCCGGCGATCACCCGGGCGTAATACGTCCGCGCGGTCGCGCGGTCACCGTGCTGCTCGGCGAGGAGGCCGAGCTTGTAGAGGGCGGAGGCGGCGCGCGGTGAGTTGGGATAGTTCTTCACAACTTGATCGTACACCGCAGCGGCGGAATCGGGGACAGCTTGCTCGAAGCTCTCCCCGACGTAAAACAGCGCGTCGGGAGCCCGTTCGTGCTTGGGGAAGACCCGTAGGAATTCGCGGAAGCCAAGACGCGCCGTGGCGAGGCTGCCACGGCGATACTGTTGCAGCGAGAGGTCGTACATCTGATCGGGACCCGGGCCCGCAGGATTGCCGGACGGACCGACCGGCGCGCCGCCCGGGCCGACTGCGCCACCGGACGGTCCCGCATTGTCTTGCTGCTGGTTACGCAGTTCGATGCGCGAACGAAGCTCGGTCAGCCGCTGCTGACTCTGCCCGGTCAGCTCCTGCACCGACACCAGCTGCTGCTGCACCGATAGCAGCTCGGTGCGCAAGTCGCCCCGCATTTGCACGAGGTACGCCTGCTGCGTCGCCAATGCCTGCTGCAACAGCCGCACGGCGGCCAGGATGGTGTCCCGTTCGGCCGCCCGCGCCGCGTCACTCTTCGCGAGATCGGCGCGCAGATCCTGGACCTGGAGCTCGACTTTCCGGACGTCGCCTTTCAGCGCGCATCCGGCCAGGAGCCCCAGGGCCAGGACTACTGCGTTACGACGAGCGACGGAGGTTATCGCCACCACTGATGATTTCGAACTCGTCGCGCCGGTTCTGCGACCAGGCGGCTTCGTCGTGGCCCTGCGCGAGCGGTTTCTCCTCGCCCCACGATTGCGTCTCGATGCGGCTCGCGTCGATCCCGTGACTGACGAGGTACTGCTTGGCCGCCTGTGCGCGGCGATTGCCGAGCGCCAGGTTGTACTCGTCGGAGCCGCGCTCATCGCAATGCCCGGCGACACGGACGCGGAGATTGGCGTTGGCCTGCAGAATCGCCACTTTCTGATCGAGGATCCCCGCATCCGCGGGACGGATGGTCGCCTTGTCGTAGTCGAAGTGGATCATCGTCGCCAGCGTGGCGCGCACTTCTTCGGTCGTCCGGCTGAGTGCGGCGAGCGAATCCGCCTCGCGCTGGTGAGCCACACGTTCCGCTTCCTCGCGCGCGCGCCGGTCCGCCTCGGCCTGCGCCGCGGCGATCGAGTCCTGCCGCGCCTTCTCGGCCGCTGCCGCCGAGTCCGCGTTCGGTTGCGGAGCCACCTGCGGCGGCGGGTTCGATGAACACGCGCCCGCCCCGATGGCGACGCCGAGGCCAATCACGAGGAGCAACGATACCGATTTCATCCTGTCTCTCCGATCAGGGGGTGGAAGAAGGAGCCTCCGAAAGCCGTGGAGACCAAGCCGGCAACCGTGCGCCGCTCTGCTGCAGTAGCGGCCGGATACGGCCGGTTTCAAGATCGATGATCCACAACTGGCGGTAGCCTGACCGGTCGGACACGAAGGCGAGGTGACGACTGTCGGGCGCCCAGGTCGGATCCTCGTTGCGCCCCACCGAGGTGAGCTGACGGACCGTACGCGTGCGTACGTCCAGCACGAACACCTGCAGCGTCCCTGCCACGTCCCGGTGAAATGCCACCGATTGCCCGTCGGGCGACCACTCCGGTGCGTTGGACGCGCCGGTGACGCCATAATCGAATGGAGCGAACAACTGCTGATCCGTTCCATCGGCCGCCATCACATAAATCTGCGGCAGACCCGGGCGCGTCGAGACAAATGCGATGCGTTGTCCGTCGGGACTGAACGTCGGGGACAAGTTGTCTGAAAAGTGCCCTACGGTCAAGCGCCGTAAACAACAGTTGTTCTTGACGTTAATTGTGTAGACGTCGGTGCCTTCTTCCGTAGCCCGACTGAACGCGAGCGTCTGCCCGTCAGGCGAGAAGGCGGGCGTGAAATCGAGTGCCGCTCCCGTGGTCGCAACCGCGCTGCGCTTTCCCGTCGCCATTTCCTGCACGTACAACCAGCCGTGGCCCGCCTGGAATTCCATGTAGGCGAACCGCCGGCCGTCGGATTCCCAGGCCGGCGACATCGCCTGGCGATCCGAGGACGACACGAGCTTCTGATCCGCGCCGTCCTGATCGATTTGATAGGCCTTCCCATCTTTCACGAAGAGCACCCGCGTGGCCGCTATTCCCGCGGTGCCGAGCGCAGCCTGGACCATCTGATCGGCCAACCGATGCACGGCCTGCCGGAACCCCGGATCGGTCGATCGTGGCAAGACCGCGCGCACGGCCCGGCGGACACCGGCTGCCGCGATGTCGTGCAGCGTCCCCACGGTGGTATCAGCGCTGGCGGTGATATCGAGTGCGAAGTCGGCACCGAGCGCCTGGTACAGTGGGTAGTTCAACGCGCTTGAAGAGGTGCGATCGCTGTGGGCGGTCTTCGTGCCTCCAGACGATGGCGTCGCCAGGCGGATCGAATCGCCACCGGGCAGCGAAATGATCTCGAAGCGATCGCTGTAGTCGAGATCGCGAGCGACGATGGCGCGCACGGAATCGAGTCCCATGCCTTTGCGCGGCAACATCACCATGCCCGGCCGGACGCCCGGACGGTAGATGATACCGATGCGCACGCCGCGGTCGATCGTGGAGGTATCCTGGGCGGAAAGATGGAAAGATGGAATGATGGAAAGAAACGCAAATGCCAGAGCTGCGCACTCTTTCCATCGTTCCAACGTTCCAACGTTCCGTTGTTTCACTGTCTCTGCCCCGAAAAGTAAAACCGCACGAACAACACATCCGCGGTCCAGCCATTGGGAAGCGCGCCGAACGCCTTAAATCGCCCCGCCTCCTCCACCGCTCCCTGCGCCTCGAGATCGAACGCAAAGTTGCCGGAGCGGCGGATGAACTGCAGGTCGGTCACCGAGCCATCGCGGTGTACGAAGAACGACACCTCCGCCTCGAGCGGCGTGCTCTGCGCGGGCCGTTGCCAACGCCGCAACACCTGCGACACGATGTTCTGCAAGTACTCCGGAAACGGAAATGCGATGCCTTCCGTGCTCACGGTGGCGACGTCGTTGCCGGTGGATGGCTTCTCGCCGGGAAGCGGCTGCGCCGTCGGTGTGGTTCGCGGTGCGGCCTCGCGATGCGTCTGATCGCGCGTCGGCGGCGGCGTAGCCCGCGAGACGGTGCTGCGCGGAGTCTTCGCGGCCGACACCGGCGCCGGCTTCTCCTCGGCGGGCCGCTCGAATGCTTCCGGCGCCTTGCGCGCTTCGAGATCCGCCTGCGGCGCCGCAATGAGCCGGACAGTATATGTGGGCGGCAGTCGTACATGACCGCGGGGTGTCGCGAACAGGAACACACCGACGAGCCCGTGCACGACGAGCGTGCCCGTCACCGCCATGCCCACCGGTACCTGGGCGCGACTGCGTCCTCTCATCGATTGATCGTCTCCGGCTCCGCTACGAGACCGACATCCTGTACGCCCGCGCCGCGAATCACCGCGAGCACCTGCACCACGCGGGCGTAGGCCACCCGACCATCGGCCCGCAGATACACCCCGGTGGGCCGTTTCGTTCGGACGAACGCGGGGAACGTGGCCTGGAAATCGTCGTAGGAGAGCCCAGCTTGATCGAGATAGATCTTGCCATCGGCGTCCACGGTCACGACGAGTCCCTGCTTCGGCTCGATGGCCCGCACCTGCGCGCGCGGCAACCGCACATCGACTCCGCCTTGCATGATGGGCGCCGTGATCATGAAAATGATGAGCAGCACGAACGCGACGTCCACGAGTGACGTCACGTTGATGTCGGCGTTCAGCGGCAGCTCTCCGTGTCCGCGCAGTCCCCCGCCGCCGCCACCTCCTAGCAGTCCGGCCATTAGATCCGTCCTTCGCGGGCCAACGTGCCGACGATCTCCTGGGCGAAGCCCTCGAGCTCGCCGGCGAAAAGGCCCAGCCGGTTTACGAGAATGTTGTACGCCATGACGGCGGGAACGGCGACCGCCAGCCCGCCCACCGTCGTCACGAGCGCTTCCGCCACTCCGGGAGCGACCGCGGCGATGTTCCCCGAACCGCCGACCGCGATGCCGATGAATGCATCCATCACTCCCAGCACAGTGCCGAGTAGCCCGAGCAACGGACTCACCGAGCCGAAGGTCGCGAGCCACGGGATGAACCGCGCCGCTGCGTCGCGCTCGCCGGCGACTTCCTTGGCGAGCACCATCCGCAAGGCTTCGAGCTGGGTCGCCGTCAATGCGGCCGACGATGCCGCGGCCGCGGGAACGACCCCACTCATGCCCTTCAGCGTGCCGGGTTTGAGCTCCGAGAAGAAGTGCACCGCCTCCCGCAGCAACCGATTGTACGGCGATGGAGGAAGGCGCATTGCCGCGTGGTAGGCGTCCTCGAGACGCGGTGCCTTTTCGACTTCCGCCAGAAAGCGATCACCCATGGTTCGCATGCGGCGGAATTGCCACCACTTGAGCACGATCAGATACCACGAGACGACGGAGAAGACCGCGAGGATGACCAACACGAACTGCGTTTCGCGGCTGGACGTCAGCACCAATTCCCACGGTGTCGTGGGAATTGCGCCTCGGACCTGTAGCAGCAGCATCAGCTTTCCCCTCCCCCTCGGTAGCCTTGCGGATGCGCCCGATGCCACTGCCAGGCGCTCTCCAGGATTTCCTCGAGACTCGAGTGTTTCGTCCGCCATCCGAGTACTGTCGCGGCGCGTTGAACGGCCGCGACCAGCGCGGGCGGATCGCCGGGCCGGCGCGGCCGCTCGACGGTAGCAATCGGGCGGCCGGTGACGCGTCGCGCGCCTTCGACAACTTGACGCACCGATTGGCCCGCTCCTGTCCCCAGGTTCACGGCGACGGGTGCCCCGTCGTCGAGTGACACCTCGAGCGCGCGCACGTGCGCGTCCGCGATATCCACGACGTGGATATAGTCGCGAACTGCCGTGCCGTCGGCCGTTGGATAATCGGTCCCGAAGACCGGTACGGCCGGTTGCTTGCCGAGCGCCACCGCCAGGATGTTGGGAATCAAGTGCGTCTCAGGGTCGTGGTCCTCGCCCCGCTGTTCGGTGGCGCCCGCCGCGTTGAAATAGCGCAGACTCACTACCCCGAGCCCGTTCCGCGGGCCATAGTCCGCGAGCAGCTTCTCGAAATCGCGTTTCGTTTCGCCGTACGGATTGACGGGCGCCTGCGGCGAGTCTTCGGTAATCGGGATTACCGCCGGATGCCCATACACCGCGCACGACGACGAGAAGACGAACCGGCGTATCTTGGCCCGGACCGCCGCCTCCAACAGTACACGGGCGGCGGTCACGTTGTTGGTCACATACTTGCCGGGCTGCGCCACCGACTCCGGCACGAGAGCGAAGGCCGCCATGTGGATAATGGCGTCGATCCGTTCCTGCTCGAGCAAGGCTTCGACCAGCTCGCGGTTGCCGACATTGCCCTGTACGAAGCTGGCGCGACGCGCGACGGCATTGCGGTGTCCCGTGCTCAGATCGTCGAGCACGAACACGCTCAATCCCCGTTCGAGAAGTTGATCTACGATGACGCTACCGATGTACCCTGCCCCACCCGTGACCAGGATCCGTTGCGTCACGCCGGAGGCTCCATCCCGAACAGGCGGCGCAGCGCCTCGAGGAGACCGTATCCGCGCCCCTCTTCCGCCGCCGCCTTCAGGGCCACCGTGGGCTCATGGAGGAACTTGTTCATGAGCGCCTGGCTGAACTGCTCGACGCGGGCGCGATCCTCGGGCGAGAGTGTCCCTAGCTGCCGGAATGCGCGCTCCAGCTCGGCGGTGCGCAGCGCTTCCATGCGGCTGCGGAGCTCCTTGATCGCCGGGACGACGCCGAGGCCGCCGTACCAGGCCCAGAAGAGGTCGGTCTCCTCCTCAACGATTCGCTCGGCGGCCGGAATCTCATCGCGCCGGCGCGCGGTGGCTTGTGCCGCTACCGTCTGCAGATCATCGACGTCGTACAGGAACACGTTTTCGAGCTGAGCGACGGCTGGATCGACATCGCGCGGCACGGCCAGATCGAGAATGCACAGCGGTCGCCCACCGCGGCCGGCGATGATGTGACCCACGCGTTCCCACGTGACGACCGCGTGCGGCGCGGCCGTCGAGCAGAGCGCGATGTCCGTCGTCGCAAAGTGTGCCCACGCGTCCTCGAGCGACACTGCCCGGCCACCCAGCCGTTCCGCGATGGCCCGCGCACGCTCCTGCGTCCGGTTGGCGACGAGCGTGACCTGTACCCCTTCGTCGCTCAAACAGGTCGCCGCGAGCTCGGCCATATCCCCGGCGCCGAGAATCAGTGCGCTGCGGCCCGCCAGATCTCCGAAAATCTTTCCCGCGACCGCCACGCCGGCTGACGCCGCGGAGGCGGTGCCCATGCCGAGACCGGTTTCGGTGCGGACGCGCGACCCCACGTGCAGCGCCGTCTGGAAGAGGCGGTGTAGCACGGGGCCAGCTTGAGTGCGCGAGATTTCCCACGCTTCGCGAACCTGTCCCTGGATCTGCGATTCACCCAGGATGATCGAATCGAGTCCCGAAGAGACACGATACAGGTGTCGAACGGCCTCGCGATCGCGGACGACGTATCCGTATTCTCGTACTCCACCGGCGGGCGTCGCCGGCAGGCGCTCCCCGAGCAGCGACCAGACGGTTTCGAACGCGGGTTCCTCTTCCGCGACGAGATAGAACTCGGTGCGATTGCAGGTCGAGAGCAGCACTCCACCCTGCGCGCCCGCCGCCATCACGCGCGCCAGTGCGACGGGCACCTCGTGCGCGCCATGCGCAAAGCGCTCGCGCACGTCGAGCGGTGCGGTGCGGTGGTTGACGCCGAGGACTTTGATGCCCACGCCGCTGTGGTCGCTCATAGAAACCGTTCGACACCGGGCTGCGCGAGCTTCAGCGCGACGTAGACGAGCAGCACCGCGGAAAACCCCGCGATGCTGGCGAATGCCGCGCGCCGGCCCGCCCAATGCCGCACCACGCGCACCCAGACCGCCCAGCCGAGCACGACCCAGGTGAACATCCCCCAGACGATCTGCGCCTTCGCGACGTGGAGACCACCGGAGAAGCGCGCGCCGTAGCCGAGCGCCAACAGCACGCCGAGCGTCAGCGTGGGAAATCCGACGATCAGCGCGAATCGATTCAGCTGATCGAGCCGCTCCAGTGGCGGGAAGAGCTGGAAGACCTGGCCGAAGCGCCGGGCCTTGAGCTCACGGAACTGAAGCAGGTAGAGCGCCGCGGCGATGAAGGCCAGCGCCATCAGCGCGACACCCGACACACTGAGCGCCACATGGAGAATGAACCACGCGTTGCGGCTACTCGCCGCTTCCGTGCCCCCCCCCGGCGTGAGCCCGCTCAACAGCGCGAGTCCGACGAGCGCTGTGGCCAGCGGTCCCGTAAACAGCGCGACGGCCGATCCACGCAGCAATCGCTCGCTGGCGAGCTGCAGCAGCACGAGGCACAACGCCAACATCGAGAGCGCTGGGCCCAGTCCCACCGGTGTGAGTTGTGAGATCGCCAGCACGTGCGCCGCGGCACCGGCGCACGGCAACGCAATGTTCAGCGCGCGCGGCGACGGTGGCAGGCCCAGGAAGGGCGCCAAGGCGAGCGCTGTGCCCAATCCGTACAGCGCCAGAACAATGAGATGCAGGGTGACAATCACGGCCGGTACGAACCGGACCCGCACTGGTCGCGGGCCCGGTCGCCTATCAGGAGGGCATCTTCTTGATCAGGCGTACGGGGAGACCTCGCTCGAGCCCGGGATGCATGATCTGGAGCAATAAACCGGTAGCCGAATGTTCGCGGGTGTGGACCACCATGAGCACGGCGCGGGTTTCTTCGGACGCCGATCCGATGAAACCTTCCGCCGGCTTGTAGATCTCGAACACGTCTCCGAGCGAGACACCCTCGCTGCGGCCCTTGTCGATGAAGAAGAACTGCTGGGCTCCGGCGATGGGATGCGGATCCCGCGCTTCCACAAGCTTTCCGACGAGGCCCTTCTCGACGGGTGTCGCGCGAACCTGACCAGGATCGTGGAACGGCTCCAGCGGCATGGCCAGCTGGCCGTCGTGAATGAGACCGAATTGCGTCACGACGCGCGCTAGCACCTGCTGCTCCTGCACCAACGTGACCCGAACGATCCCGAGCGGCACGACGACGTCGCCCCAGCGCCCAAATTCGAGCGTCCGGCCGATGCGCGCGAGCAGCAGCGAATCGCCGACGTGATACGAGGCGTTCTTCGGCGGCCGAATCGCGATTTCCTCGAACGTCGTCGCGCTCGTGCGCTCTGTGAGACGATGAATGGCCGGCGTCGCCGTGGATCCCAGGACACGCGCCCACGGCAGGCGTTCGTTTTCGCTGAGGAAGCCGGCGGCGTAGAACTCGCCGGCGCGCACGGGGTGGTACGGTTGATTGGTGTACGCCCGCAACACATCGCGCACCTGTTGCGTCTTGGTCGGGCGGCGATCGAAAATCGTTTCGTACGACTCCGCGGCGGTCGGCGGCGGTGGCGGCTCGACGACGAACTGTGTGGTGTCGGCGGGAATCGTATCGATCGGTGCGCGCGCGGTATCGACCGGCACGGTCGCCGCGACGGTGTCACCGGGAGCCGCGCGCACGGTATCCGCCGCAACGTGAGTCGTATCCCGTGGCACGGCGGCGGTGACGGTGTCAGGGCCCTGCGCGACCGTCACGGCGTCGGCGAGATTCAGGACCTCACCGGGATAAATCCAGTGCGGGTCCTCGATCACATTGGTATTGAGCCGGTAGATCTCGGGCCAGAGCAGTGGGTCGTTGAAATACATCTGTGCGATGGACCAGAGACTCTCACCGCGTGTGACCGTATGGCTCGCGGGAAGCTGTCCCTGGACGGCGGCGGCCGCCTGCGTCGTGTCCTGCTGTGTGGTATCCCGATGTTGCGTGGTGTCCTGCGCCGGCAGGACGGTCCACGCGAGCGGCAACGCCGCCAGGGCCAGTAGTATGGCGCGGCTAGAACGGCAGATCGTCGTCCTCCTCATCCAGCGCCTCCGGGAACGCGTCGAGCGATTCTGGGGCCTTCCCTCCGACTTCCGCAGCCGCCTTCCCAGCTCCGGCCCCCGCCCCCACTGGGGCGGCTCCACCTCTGGACCCAAGCATGATCAACTCGCGCGCGATGATCTCGGTGACGTAGCGCGTTTGCTTCTCACGGTCTTCCCAGGTGCGGTATTCGATCCGCCCCTCGACGTACACTTTGTCACCCTTCTTGAGGTACTTCTCGCACACATCGGCCAGACCGGACCCGGTCTTGTTATTCCAGCAGATAACCCTGTGCCAATCGGTCTTTTCCTGCTTTTCCCCGCCGTTGCCGGTCCACTGCCTGCTGGTGGCCACCGAGAGGGTGGCGACTCGGGAACCGTTATTCGTACTACGCACCTCGGGATCGGCACCCAAGTTCCCGATCAGAATGACCTTATTGAGACTGCGGCTCACAACAACCTCCGGCGATAATGCGGGTTGGGTCCAAGGGGTGCCCAACACTATATAAATCGCAAGTCGTTCTGTCAATCAAAGATACGCCACCTGTACCAAAGTTATGCGTTAACTCGGAGCACGATGGCGTCCTCGACCGGACGGCGATAATAGCCGCGACGCCGGCCGACTTCCTGGAAGCCGAGGGCGCCGTACATGGCCCGGGCGCCCGCGTTGGACTCACGCACTTCGAGGTAAATCTGGCGGACGCCCCGCTCAGCGAGCGCCGCGATGACCGCCTGAACGAGGGCGCGCCCGATCCCGCCGCGCCGGACGTCGGGCGCCACAGCGACGTTGAGAATTTCTCCTTCATCGGCGGCGTCGAGGGCGACGACGTAGCCGACGACACGGTCCTTCGTTTCCGCAACGAGAAACAACGCATCGGACGACAGACAATCGCGGAAATCCTGCGTCGACCACGGATCGGCAAAGACGGCGTGCTCGATCGCATGGACCGATGGGACGTCGCTGAGCTTAGCGGGACGAATGTGGGAGAGGACGCCCGTGGCGAGCCTCCCATTTTACCTGCGCTTCCGCAGGGCGGCCGTAGATCGGCTCACTGGATGCATCGACTGTCCGCCGCGCCGTATCAAGCGCTGATAACAGCAGCAGTGAGGCAGCAATCGGCGGCACCGCGTCCAATCCGACGGGCGACCGGCCGGTCCAATTGAGAATCTCAGCAGCGTAACGCTGCGCACCGTCGCCAACGGCGAGCAACGGCCGATCGGGGGGAGGCGCAGTCTGTGCAAGCTCGCGAACCTCAAAGAGACCCGGCGCGACGACAGTCTCGACGCGACCGGGGAAGAATTTGTAAATCGCGGCAAACACTTGCCCGCGCAGCGCGTCGAAGCAGGCAACGATCGGGCCGTATTGTTCACCGGCAGCAGCGTGTGCCGCGCCAAGCAGTGCTGGTACGGCGACAAGCGGCAGCTCGCGCTCGTGAGCCAGCCCCTTTGCTACTGCCCACGCAATACGCAGACCGGTGAAACTACCGGGGCCGTCCCCGACGACCAGCCCCGAGATTTGCGCGAGCTGGACTCCAGAATTCTCGAGTACTTCCTGGATGAGTGGAATGATCTGGGCGGCATGTTGGCGCGCACCGCGCATCGACCGCACACCAGTGACGCGCTCGGGGGTCCCAACCGCCACGCTCCCGATCTCCGTCGCCGTGTCGATTGCCAGCCACGTCTGAGTGGGAGTCCGGCTCACGCTGCTTCCTCGAGCACTCGACGCGCAGGATCGGTGTCGTATGACAGTTGAAAATGCCGGTCGAGCGGCGGCGCCCAACTCCCTGCCCGTTCCGGCCACTCGATGAGAATCACCGCGCGTTCCCGGATCATGTCGTCGAAGCCGAGATCGCGTGCTTCGTCAGGCTGACGCAGCCGGTAGCAGTCGACATGATAGACCGGGGTCGCGCCGGCATCGTAGTGGTGCACCAGCGCGTAGGTTGGACTGGTTGCCCGCGATCGCGCGCCGAGACCGCGGCAGATCGCCTGCACGAGCGTGGTCTTGCCCGTGCCCAGGTCACCCGACAACCCGATCACAGCGGGAGCCGTGAGCCGGGCGCCGATCTCCTCACCGAACCGGCTGAGCTCGCTCGCGGAGAGGCGCATCGGCCTTGAGCTCGAGGAGCTGATCGCGCAGCACCGCCGCCAACTCGAAATCCAGCTCCTCGGCCGCCGCTTGCATTTGCTGCTCGAGCAGCCGGATGAGCGCGTCGCGCTCCCGCGCGTCGGTCGGACGGCGAACAGCGCCGGACGCCGGTTTCGCAATCCGGGCGTCAGCCACGCGCGTGACGAACCGGATGTCGAGCACGGATTTGACGATCGACCGCGGCGTGATCCCATGCTCCAGGTTATGTGCGAGCTGCGTCTCCCGGCGGCGATTCATCTCGCTGAGCGCGCGCTCCATCGAGCCGGTCACGCGGTCGGCGTAGAGGATGGCCTTGCCGCTCAAATGGCGCGCCGCGCGGCCCACCGTCTGGATCAGAGATCGGTCGGATCGGAGGAAGCCTTCCTGGTCGGCGTCGAGGACGGCGACGAGGGAGACCTCGGGCAAGTCCAGCCCTTCCCGAAGCAGATTGATGCCGACCAGGACGTCGAATTCGCCAAGCCGCAGACCGCGGATGATTTCGACGCGCTCGATGGCATCGATCTCCGAGTGCAGGTAGCGCACGCGCACGCCGTGCTGTTGCAGATAGTCCGTCAAGTCCTCCGCCATGCGCTTCGTGAGCGTCGTGACCAGCACCCGCTCGTTCTTCTTCTCGCGCTGGCGAATTTCGCTCAGCAGATCGTCGACCTGGCCGGCCACGGGACGAATCTCGACGGTGGGATCGACCAGCCCGGTGGGACGAATGATCTGTTCGACGATGACGCCGCCCGAGAGGCGGAGCTCATCCTCTCCCGGCGTCGCCGAAACGAACAGCAGGCGGGGAACGAGCCCCATGAATTCGTCGTAGCGCAGCGGCCGGTTGTCCAGCGCCGAGGGCAACCGGAAGCCGTAATCGACGAGCGTCTGCTTGCGCGAGCGATCGCCTTCGTACATGGCGCCGAGCTGGGGCAGCGTCTGATGCGATTCATCGATGATGCAGAGCCAGTCGTCCGGGAAATAGTCGAGCAAGCACGCGGGCCGCTCACCGGGAAGTCGCTGGCTGAAATGCCGCGAGTAGTTCTCGATGCCGGCACATCGCCCTACCTCGAGCAGCATATCGATGTCGAAGTGGGTGCGGGATTCGAGGCGTTGAGCCTCCAGCAGTTTGTTCTGGGAGCGCAACTCTGCGAGCCGCAGGTGGAGCTCGGCGCGAATCGAGCTCACAGCGCGCTCGATTGTCGCGCGCTGGGTGACGAAGTGCGTCGCCGGATAGATGGCGCACCGCTCCAGCTCGACTATGACGGTGCCGGTGAGCGGATCGATCTTCGCGATGCGCTCGATTTCATCGCCCCAGAATTCGATCCGCACCGCCTGCTCGTCGTACGCGGGAAAGATCTCGACCGTATCGCCGCGCACGCGGAACGTGCCCCGCTCGAAGCTCACGTCATTGCGCTGGTACTGTACCGCCACGAGATCGGCCAACAACGTATCGCGTCCGCGCTGCTGACCGCGCTCTGCCGTCACCATCAGCTCGGCGTACAGCTCCGGATCGCCGAGGCCGTAAATGGCGGAGACGCTGGCCACGATGACCACGTCGCTGCGCTCCATGAGACTGGACGTGGCGCGCAGCCGTAGTCGTTCGATGTCGTCGTTGATCGACGAGTCCTTCGCGATGTAGGTATCCGTAGCGGGGACGTACGCTTCGGGTTGGTAGTAGTCGTAATACGAGATGAAGAATTCCACCGCGCTCTGCGGAAAGAACGCCTTCAGCTCACCGTACAGCTGCGCGGCCAGTGTCTTGTTGTGCGAGAGGACGAGTGTCGGCCGTCCGAGATCGGCGATGACATGTGCCATCGTCATCGTCTTGCCCGAGCCCGTGACGCCGAGCAGCGTCTGATACTTGTCGCCCCGGCGCAGCCCGGCGCTGAGCTCGCGAATGGCGCGAGGCTGGTCTCCCGCCGGCGGCGGTGCGGATCCGAGCTGAAACGGCATGGACAGGAAACTTAACTGGGGACGATTTCAGCGGAGCCCGAATCGCGCCGGGCAATCTCCGTCACGCCTTTTACCTTGCGTACGGCCTTGAGCACCTTGTGCAGATGCGTGTGATTCTCGACCTCGACCAGCACGGATCCGTACACCACGCCATCCTTCGACGCCAGCTCGGCGCTGCGAATGTTCGTGCCGGTGCCGCTGATCGCCTCGCAGATGTCGGCATACAGCCCGCGCCGGTCCTCCCCACTCACGCCCAGTCGCACGACGAACGTCTCCCCTTCGACCTCACGCCAATCGATCTCGACACGGCGTTCCTCGTCGCCTGACAGCGTCAGGAGATTGGGGCAGTCGTTGCGGTGAATCGAGATGCCGCGGCCTTGCGTCACGTAACCGACGACCGGGTCGCCGGGGACGGGCTGACAGCACTGCGCGTAGCGCACCATCAGCCCTTCGACGCCGTGAATCTTGATGCCCCGCCCCAGGCGCAACCGCTCGATGACGCGTCCGAACGCGGTCGGTTTGGGCGCCTGGCTCTCCTCGGCCGGCAAATCAGGATAGATCGCCTTCATGACGTGGCCGAGCTGCACGTCGCCGCTCCCAATCGCCGCTTCCACCTGTTCTGCTCCGCCGAGGGAGAGCGTCTCCGCTGCTCGGGCTAGCTGGTCGGACGTCGGGGGATCGAGCCGCCGCCGCCGGACCTCGCGCGCCAGAATTTCGCGGCCGAGCGAGACGCTGCGCTCTTGCTCTTCCTGCTTGATCCATTGGCGGATCTTCTGTCGTGCCCGGCCCGTCTGCACGTGCGCCAGCCAGTCGCGGGACGGCTTGGCCTGCGGGCTGGTCAGCACCTCGATCGTGTCACCGTTGCGGAGCGGCCGGTGCAGCGGCGCGATCCGGCCATTCACTCGAGCGCCATTGCAGTGCTGACCGACTTCCGTGTGGACCATGAATGCGAAATCGATCGGCGTCGCGCCCTTGGGCAGCCGCTTCACGTCACCCCGCGGCGTGAACACGAAGATCTCGTCCTGATACAAGTCGATCTTCAGGAACTCGAGGAACTCTTCGGGACTGTGCGCGTCCTGCTGGAGCTCGATCAGCTGGCGGAACCACGACAGGTGATGATCGAGCTCATCGGCACTCTTGCCGTTTTCCTTATACAGCCAGTGCGCCGCAATGCCGTACTCGGCGGTCCGGTGCTGGTCCCGCGTGCGTATCTGGATCTCGTACAGCTGGCCGCCGGGCCCGAACACCGTGGTGTGCAGCGACTGGTAGCCGTTCGATTTCGGACT
>DATGVZ010000012.1:0-5839 GCA_035299765.1 Gemmatimonadales bacterium | reverse complement strand
TGATCATGTTCTTCACGTAATCCGCGTGGCCCGGGCAGTCGACGTGCGCATAGTGGCGCTCCGGCGTCGAATACTCCACGTGGCTCGTGGCGATCGTCAGAATTTTCGTCGCATCGCGCCGCCCCTGCGATTCGGACGCTTTCGCCACCTGATCGTACGTGATGTAGGTGCCGAGGCCCTTGTCGGCCGAGACTTTCGTCAACGCGGCCGTCAGCGTCGTCTTGCCGTGGTCGACGTGCCCAATCGTGCCGACGTTCACATGCGGCTTAGTGCGTTCGAACTTTGCCTTTGCCATTGCTTTAGCCTTTCACTTTCGAAACGATTTCTTCTGCCTTGGCTTTGGGCACTTCCTGATAATGGCTGAACTCCATGCTATAGATCGCGCGGCCCTGGCTCATCGAGCGCAGCGTCGTCGAATACCCGAACATCTCCGATAGCGGCACGCTGGCCGCGACGATGTGCGCGTCGGCGCGCTGTGTCATGCCGCCGATCTTGCCGCGGCGCGCCGACAGGTCGCCGATGACGTCACCCATGTAGTCCGATGGCGTCACGACTTCGACGTCCATGATGGGCTCGAGCAGGATCGGATGCGCCTTGCGCGCGGCCTCTTTGACGGCCATCGAGCCGGCGATCTTGAACGCCATTTCGCTCGAGTCGACGTCGTGGAACGAGCCGTCCACCAGCTCGACCTTCACGTCCACCATGGGGTAGCCGGCCAGCACGCCGTTTTCGAGCGCTTCTTTCACGCCCTGCTCGACCGGACCGATGTACTCCTTCGGGATGGTGCCGCCGACGATGTTGTCCTCGAAGACGAACCCCGTGCCCGGCTCGCCCGGCTCGAGGTGAATCACCACGTGGCCGTACTGCCCGCGGCCGCCGGTCTGGCGGATGAACTTCCCTTCGATGTATTCGACGCGCTTCCGCACGGTCTCGCGATAGGCGACCTGCGGGCGGCCGACGTTCGCGTCCACCTTGAACTCGCGGCGCATCCGCTCGACGATGATTTCGAGGTGCAGCTCGCCCATGCCGCTGATGATCGTCTGCGCGGTCTCGGCGTCGGTGTGCACGCGGAACGTGGGATCTTCCTCGGACAGCTTGGCCAGCGCGATCCCCAGCTTGTCCTGATCGGCCTTGGTCTTCGGCTCGATGGCGACGGAAATCACGGGGTTCGGGAACCGCATCGCCTCGAGGATGATCGGATGCGACTCCTCGCAGAGCGTGTCGCCGGTGCGCGTGTCTTTGAGTCCGATCGCGGCCGCGATGTCGCCCGCGCGCACTTCCTCGATCTCTTCGCGCTTGTTGGCGTGCATCTGGAGCAACCGGCCGATCCGCTCTTTGCGATCTTTGGTGCTGTTGTAGACGTACGAGCCGGCGCTCAGCACACCGCTGTACACGCGGAAGAACGTCAGTTTGCCGACATACGGATCGGTCATGATCTTGAACGCCAAGGCGGCGAACGGCGCGTCATCGGCGGCCGGCCGCTCGGCGTGCGTCGCGTCGTGATGCGGCAGATGTCCCTTGATCGGCGGGATGTCCACCGGCGACGGCAAGTAATCGACCACGGCGTCGAGCAACGCCTGCACACCCTTGTTCTTGAACGCGGCGCCGCAGATCACCGGCACGATGTGACCGGCGACGGTGGCTTTGCGGATGACGGTGCGGATTTCTTCCTGGGTCAGCGCGTGGTCTTCGAGATACTTGTGCAGGATCGCGTCGTCGCTTTCGACGCAGGCTTCGATCATTTCGTGTCGCATTTGCGCGACGCGTTCCTTCAGCGCCGCCGGGACCGGTCCCTCGACGTACTTCTTGCCCAGGGTCTCGTCGTCGTAGACGATCTCGACCTCGCGCACCAAGTCGATGAGACCGGTGAACAGCTCGCCTGAGCCGAGCGGCAGCTGAATCGGCACGGCCTTCGTGCCGAGCCGCTCGCGGACCATCTTGAGGCACATGTCGAAGTCGGCGCCGACGCGGTCCATCTTGTTGACGAAAATGATCCGCGGCACGCCGTAGCGATCCGCCTGGCGCCACACCGTCTCGGTCTGAGGCTCCACGCCGCCGACCGCGTCGAGCACCGTGACGGCGCCGTCGAGCACGCGCAAGCTGCGCTCCACTTCGACGGTGAAGTCCACATGCCCGGGGGTATCGATGATGTTGATGCGGTACTGCTGATTGAGGCGGGTCCAGAACGCGGTCGTTGCGGCCGACGTGATGGTAATGCCGCGCTCCTGCTCCTGCTCCATCCAATCCATCGTGGCCGTACCTTCGTGCACCTCACCCAGCTTGTAGGTGCGGCCCGTGTAATAGAGGATACGCTCGGTCGTAGTCGTTTTCCCGGCATCGATGTGAGCCATGATGCCGATGTTCCGAATCTTGTCGAGCGGCGTGGTGCGTGGCATTCAAGTCCCTTTATTCAGCAAAAACGCGGGGCGACCAGCACCCATTCCGGGCCGGTATCGCTCCGCTAACCCCCGCGGCAGCGCCGCGGGGTTGACGAATTTTTACTACCAGCGGTAGTGTGCGAACGCCCGGTTGGCTTCCGCCATCCGGTGCGTGTCTTCTTTCTTCTTTATAGTCTCGCCTTCACCCTTCGAGGCGAGGATCAGCTCGGCGGCAAGCCGCTCCGCCATCGTCTTCTCTTTGCGCGCGCGGCTGTACTGTATGATCCAGCGCATCCCCAGCGCCGTGCGCCGCTCGGGGCGCACTTCGACCGGCACCTGATAGGTCGCGCCGCCCACGCGGCGGGATTTCACTTCCAGCGCCGGCTTCACGTTCGACAGCGCCTGCTTGAACACGTTCACGCCGGGTTGTCCCGTGCGCTGCTCGATCATGTCCATCGCCTGATAGAAGATCCGCTCGGACAGCGACTTCTTGCCACACACCATCAGGTTGTTCAAAAACTTCGAGACGGTCTGGCTGTCGTAGCGCGGGTCAGGAGGGACCGGACGCCGTACGGAACTCTTTCTACGGCTCACTTCCCGGCCTCCTTGGGACGCTTCGCGCCGTACTTGGAGCGCGACTGCTTGCGCTCATTCACTCCCGCGGCGTCGAGCGTGCCGCGGATGATATGGTAGCGGACGCCCGGCAGGTCCTTCACGCGACCGCCGCGGATCATCACGATCGAGTGCTCCTGCAGGTTATGCCCCTCACCGGGGATATATGCCGTCACTTCGAACCCGTTCGTCAGCCGCACGCGCGCCACTTTGCGCAACGCGGAGTTTGGCTTTTTCGGCGTCGTCGTGTACACCCGCGTACACACTCCCCGCTTTTGCGGGTTGCCACGCAGATGCGGCGCCTTTTCCTTCTTTTCGACGTCGCGGCGGCCGTGCCGGACGAGCTGGTTAATAGTCGGCAGATACCCCTCGCAATGAATCCAAAACGCTGTTCCGGAGCCCGCGAAACTAAGCAGGTAGTTCGACTTAGGTCAAGGCTTGTGGACCATTCAGCTACTTGAGATAGCTGCGAAGCAAGTCCACTAATTCCTCGGCGGCCTGAACCTGCTCCGACTCCGGGTCTGCTTCCGGATCAACGACATGGTAACGGATGTGATCCTCGAGCACCTCCGCTTGCAGGCTGTCGATCGCGCCACGACAGGCCGCGATCGTATGCAACACACGGCCACATTCGGCCTCGCTCTCGAGCAACGCTTCGATCGCGGTGACCTGCCCTCGGATGCGACGGATACGGTTGAGCAGTTTTGTCTTGTCTCGAACGGCGTGCGCCATGTTGCCTCCAAGGTCGGGCCGTTGCCCAATATACCATAGGGTGGTATGGTAAACGACAAATCACCCCCGTAGGGTATTGTGGCACGCAGCCTTCCCCAACGAGTGCTTCGTTCACCGGCGTGCCTATCCATGGCAGGCGCTTCCGCGCTCCTCGCCTGCACCGTCTCGCTGGCCGCGCAGACCGTTACAGATCGAGCGTGGTGGCTCTCTGGGCAGTTGAATGTCATCTATCAGTGGCATCCGTCCTTTCCGGCCTCCTACAGCGGCGCGAATAGCCTTCGTTCGACCGAGGAGAGCGCGAGATCGAGCGTGGCGACAGTGTACGGCGGCCTTCGCGTGGGCAGCAAAACGGAAATCCTCTTCGACCTGGAAAGCGCCGGTGGTGGCGGTATCAGCCAGGCGTTCGGACTCGCCGGGTTTACCAATCTCGACGTCGTGCGCAATCCCACCCTCGGCCCGTCGCCATACGTGGCGCGCGGCCTTATTCGCTACTCCATTCCCCTGAGCGGGGTGAAGCAGTCGCACACGCCGGCGCGGATACACGATCGGGGTCGTGGCGGAATTCCGAGACCGCGCATGGGCCGCGCGGTGGGGCGAGGCGCTAATGCCGACCGTCGCGAACGGCATACGATACGATTGGGACGTGGCTCGAGCACACGCCGAGAACGTCGAGATCGAGCTGGACCGTGGCATCGTGCCCGGCCACGATGGGATCCTGCGACTCCTCGGCTTCATGAATCACGCCCGCATGGGAAGCTACCAGGAGGCGCTGGACGCCTTCGCCGCAGGACGGGACTCCGTACCTGACATCGTGGCGCATCGCCGAGCTGGTCGCCGCAAGGGGGGACCCGGCTTGAACGCTCGCTCGAAGTTGGACTTGCGTGGGTTCAGCGCTCAGGGAATCGCGGTGACCGGCTCGGGATTGCACTGGTCAGCAATGGATTGTCGTCGCAGCATCGTGAATACCTCGCGCATGGAGGGCTTGGATTCTTGCTGGGGGATGGCGCGCTGACATACGGACCGGAGCGAATCGTCGAAGCGTACTACACACGCGGTGTGCGAGGCGGATTGTCTGTCGCCCTGGACATTCAGCACATCGTGGATCCCGGGTATAACCGCGATCGCGGGCCGGTGACCGTCCTGGCGCTACGGGCCCATCTCGACGTGCCGGACCCGATGCGCGCGGGCCGCTAGTGCAACGCCTCCTCAGCGAAGCCTTTGCTCAGCTCGGGCGGGCGCGGCGGATCCCCTGGGTTGACCTGCTGCTCGTCGCCGGCCTGGCCGGATTGCTCTTCACGTTCATCGACCTCGGGCGGGAATGGACCGGCGTCCACCGGCCCAGCATCGCCATCGACCTCTCGCCGAGCGCCCTGCCTCGGTACACAATGTTCTCGTTGATCCGTGGTCTGCTCGCCTATGTCCTGTCGCTCGGTTTCACGCTCGTCTATGGCTATTGGGCCGCCAAAGATCGCGTCGCGGGACGGTTGTTACTTCCGCTGCTAGACATTCTGCAGAGCATACCGGTGTTGGGCTTCATGCCGGGCCTGATCCTCGCGCTGGTCGCGTTGTTTCCCCACAGCAACGTAGGGCTCGAGCTGGCGGCGGTGATCATGATCTTCACGGGCCAGGCCTGGAACATGACGTTCAGCCTGGTTCACTCGCTCCGCTCCGTTCCCTCGGACCTCCGCGAGGCGGCGACGGTTTACCGCTTCAACTGGTGGCAACGGCTACGCAGGGTCGAGCTGCCATTCGCAACCATCGGGCTGGTGTGGAACAGCATGATGAGCATGGCAGGCGGCTGGTTCTTCCTGATGATCAACGAATCGTTCCAACTGGGCCAGCGGGACTTCCGTCTGCCGGGCATCGGCTCCTACATGAGCGTCGCGGTCGAACAAGGGCGCGGCAGCGCGATGGTGCTGGCGATCCTCGCGATGACGACGATGATCGTGGTGCTGGACCAACTGCTGTGGCGTCCGGTTGTGGTGTGGGCACAGAAGTTTCGCGTGGAAGAAGGCGGGGAGCAGGTGCTTATGACGTCCTGGTTTCTGAACTGGTTCCGCGCATCGCGGCTCATTCGCGCGTTGCGACGGCTGGCCCGCCGGAGCCTTCGCCGATTC
>DATGVZ010000011.1:0-8464 GCA_035299765.1 Gemmatimonadales bacterium | reverse complement strand
AGGCATCCCCGTCGACGTAGTGGCGGTCCAAAACTCCGGCGTCGCGAAAGTCGGCTTCCTCGTCTCGCCGGCCGCGAGCGTCACGAATCCGACCACGCCGCCGAACGACTCGCTCATATTCTCGGCGCCGTTCGCGGATTCTGTCGAGTACGTCGATACGCTCATCGTCGTGCCGTCCACCGGGACGTTCAACGTCCAGGGGTTCGCCGAAGACTCGGCGGGCCGGCGCGGGTTCAGCAACGTCGTCACGGTCACGATTCAGTCGGTCGCGACGGACAACACGCCACCGGTCGTCGCGCACAGAATCGCCTCGCGCGTCGAGGTCGACGACACCGTACACGTGCGCGCGCAGGACCCGAGCGCGATCTCGTGGATCGGCTTCAAGGTCGATACCGGCGGCGTCACGATGAAGTTCGATACCGTGAACGTCGCGGCGGGCAACCTCACCGACGTCACGCGGCATTTCACGCTTGGCCTGGGAGGCCTCCAGCCGTTGCCGCACACGATCGTCGTGGTCGGCTATGCCTGCGACGGCGCGGTGGCGCGTAACTGCTCGTTCACCAATAGCACGACGCTCATCCCGAGCGCGCCTGCGCCGATCGGCACCGCCGCGATGGTCTTGCACCCCTCAGCACAGGCGCTCATCGACACGGTGACCGTCGTCGCCGGCGTGACACGGGGGCTGCCGTTCGGCGGCAGCATCGCCGACGCAATTTTCAACGGCAACGATAGCAGTCTCTATCTCACGAACCCCTCACTGGGGCGGGTGGAGATTTTCCAGGTCGCGAACACATCGTTCGTCGCCGCCGGCATCCCGACCGCGGGTCCGCAGCCCTGGGGCATCGCGCTGTGGCCGCACGACACGCTGGGCAACTACGGCGACACGATCGTCGTCGCCAACGCCGGCGGCGTCGAGCTCTCGGTGATCGATGTCAGTCCGGGCGTGCGACGGCTCGCATGGCGCCAGGACCTCCCCGACTATCTGATCGAGACGTACCGCGTCCTGACGAACCCGCTGCGCGCGGAGATCATCGTCTACGACGTGTCCGACCGGCCGCAGTATGTCAGTACCGTATGTCGGGTAACCGCAGGCACGAACAACTGTAACGCGGACTCGATCTTCGCGATCTACTCGACAACGCCGACGGTCAGCAGTACGGCCCCGTTCAGCGGTCGGGCGACGCTCCGCATGGAGAAGCTGATCAACAGCAGCGATACCGCGAAGCTGTTCAGCCATCTGTTCTGGGAGCTCTCGGGCGACAGCACGCTTTCGAGCTCGAGCCGTGACACGTTGCGCGTCGAGATGCGCCGCGGGCGGCCCTACAATCAGCAGGCGCTGCAGCTCTCGGCGTGCGCGGGCGTCACCATCGAGCTGGCGAAGTTTGGACTCGGCGACTCGACCTATGCTCGCAACTCCGGGAACTTCACGCACGCAGTCGTGGGCGAAGGCGGCACGATCACGACGCAGTTCGCGCGCGTCATCGGCTATACGACGAAAGCCCAACTGCTCCATGGAGCGCCTACTGCGCGTCGCTGCGATACGAGCCTGGGCGGCCTCGTGTCCGATAGCGGTGAGAACGACCGCGATCTCGGGGTTACGCCGTCGATCGATGTGAGCGACTTCATCAGCAACACCGGCGTCAAGATCCACTCGATCGCGACGAACTTTAACGGTCAAACCAATCTCGTCCGCGCCGATTCGATCTACTTCCTGGACGAGGGGATGAAGTTGAAGGGAACCGTGCCCGCTCCAGTGGGTGCGTTCGGCATGGATATGAACTACAACCATGCCTTCTCGGCGAACAGTCCGGGAACGCCCACGTTCGGCGGCACGGGCAACCCCAACGACCGCATCGCGTTCTCCGCACGGACCGACGGCAACATTGACGTGTGGGATACCTTCTTCTTCAGTCAGGTAGGGACGATCGTCGTGCGCGATCCGATCATCGGACCGCTGCGCGTCGCGCGCAACAAGGCCAACACGCGGCAGTGGCTGTTCGGCGTAACGCCCGCGGGCATCGTGATGGTCGAGCTGCCGGTGATCACCAATCCGTTGCCGTCGCCGCTGTGGGGGCCGCCAGTCCCGATCCGCTGACGCCGGCATAGCCGGCTCGGCTAGTGCGTACGCGAGCCCGACGATGTCGGGCTCGACTGTTATAAGAACTTGAAGCAGGGTCTGGGGGTCTGGGGGTCTGGCGGTCAGGGGGTGAGGATGTCATTCCGGTTCACGACGGCGGGCGAATCGCACGGGCGCGGCCTGGTCGGGATCCTCGAAGGCATTCCCGCAGGTCTCCCGCTCTCCGCCGTCGACGTGGATACCGAGCTGAAACGACGCCAGGGCGGCTATGGGCGCGGCGCCCGGATGAAGATCGAATCGGACCGGATCGAGTGGCTCGCCGGCGTGCGGGCAGGCGAAACGCTCGGCTCACCCATCGCGATGCTGATCTGGAATCGCGATTGGGAGCATTGGCAGGATGTCATGGCGCCGGAAGCGGACGACCCCAAAGCGGAGCGACGCCGGCAAGTCACCAGACCGCGGCCCGGCCACGCTGATCTCGCCGGATCCCTCAAGTACGACCGCAACGATGCGCGCGACATCCTCGAGCGCGCCAGTGCGCGGGAAACCGTGGCCCGCGTGGCCTGCGGGGCGGTGTGCAGGAAGCTGCTGGGCCAATTCGGAATCGACATCGGGAGCCACGTCGCGGAGCTCGGTGGCGTGATCGCAAAACTGCCCTCGCCGCTGCCCACGCCGCTCAACGAGGCGGCGGATCAGAGTTCGGTGCGCTGCCTCGACACAGCGGCCGAGGCGGAGATGATTCGGCGCATCGATGCGGCGAAAGCCGCCGGCGACACGCTCGGTGGCATCGTCGAGGTGATTGCCCTGGGCGTGCCGGTCGGGCTCGGATCGCACGTCTCGTGGGACACGAAATTGGACGGGCGTCTCGCGCAGGCCCTGATGTCGATTCCGGCCGTGAAAGGAGTGGAGCTGGGCCTGGGTTTCGAGGCCGCGCGTCGCAAGGGCTCAGAAGTCCACGACGAGATCCTCCCGGGCTTTTCACGCGCGACGAATCGGGCGGGCGGCACGGAAGGCGGCATGACGACGGGCGAGCCGCTGGTCGTACGGGTGGCGATGAAACCGATTTCCACCCTGATGTCGCCGCTGAAGACGGTGGACTTAAAGACCGGCGGGCCGGCGCAGGCGCAATCGGAACGCTCCGACGTGACCGCTGTGCCCGCCATGGGGGTGATCGCCGAGGCGATGACGGCGATCGTGTTGACCGAAGCGCTGCTCGAGAAATTCGGAGGCGACGCCTTGAGCGAGCTCAAGCGGAACGTCGACGGCTACCTCGCGCAAGTGCGCGCGCGCACGCCCAAGGGAGCGGCGTCGTGAAAAAACACCTCGTGCTCGTCGGACTGCCGGGCGCGGGGAAGACCACGGTAGGTCGCATCGTCGCCGAGCGATTGCACGCAGGGCTAGTGGACATCGACACGATCCTGATTCGCAAAGAGGGCAAGCCGATCGCCATGATCTTCGCCGAGAAAGGCGAGTCGGCATTTCGCGAGATGGAACGGAAGGAAGTGGAGGCGGCGCTCGCGCATCAACCCGCGGTCATCGTACCGGGCGGCGGATGGGCGGCTCAGCCGGGCGCGCTAGAGACTGCAAAGGCCGCAGCATACGTCATTTACCTCATAGCACGTCCGGAGACGGCGACCGCGCGGGCCGTACCGTCGGGAACCCGCCCGGTGTTAATGGGTGGCGATTCCGAGACGCAGATGCAGGAGCTACTCAAGGCGCGCGAACCGTTCTACAAGCTCGCGCATACGACGGTGCATACTGAGGGGAGAGACGCGGAGCAGGTGGCCGTGGACGTCGTCCGGCTTGCGCAGACCAGCGCCGGATGGTAAAGATGCAAACTCGAGTTGACGAAAGGTTGATCAGTGCCTGATAAAGAAGATGACGTGAAGCGAAAGAAACGGAGGGCGCCGCGCAAGAAGCCCGCGGAGCCTCCCACGGCGGATTCCGAGGTTACCGACGCCGCTCCTGCAAAGGGCGGCGTACTCGTCATTGTGGAGTCCCCGACCAAGGCGAAGACGATCGGCAAGTATCTGGGGCGTGGCTACACGGTCAAGGCGACCGTGGGGCACCTCCGCGACCTGCCGAAGCGCGAGCTGGGTGTCGATGTCGAGCACGGCTTCACGCCGAAGTACGTGACTATAAAGGAAAAGGCCAAGACCCTGGCCGAGATCAAGAAGGCGGCCAAGGCAGCGGACCGCGTGTTGCTGGCTACGGACCCCGACCGCGAAGGGGAAGCGATTGCCTGGCACGTGGCGTCGCAGCTCAACGGCGACGGCAATGGCAGAATCCGTCGCGTCCTGTTCCACGAGATCACCAAGGACGCGATCGCTGAGGCTCTGGCGAACCCGCTGGACATCGATCAGCGCAAGGTCGACGCCCAACAGGCCCGCCGAGTCCTCGACCGCCTGGTCGGCTACAAAGCGTCGCCGGTCCTGTGGAAGAGCATCAAAACCGGTCTGTCGGCAGGACGCGTGCAAACCGTGGCGCTGCGGCTGATCATCGAGCGCGAAGAGGAGATCCGGAAGTTCGTGCCGCAGGAGTACTGGACGATTGCGGCCGATCTCGAGAAGGATGGCCAGCCATTCCAGGCGCGGCTGCAGAAGCTCGACGGCCACAAGCCGGACATCAAAACCGAAAAGACGGCCCGCGACATCGTCGCCGAAGTCGAAAAGCTGCCGTTTGTCGTCACGTCCGTCAGCACCGGCGAGCGCCGCCGGAAGGCCCCAGCGCCCTTCACGACCAGCACCTTGCAGCAGGAAGCCGCCAAACAACTGGGCTTTTCGGCCGGGCGCACCATGCGGGCCGCGCAGCGGCTCTATGAAGGCGTGGAGCTCGGCGAGCAAGGGTCCGTCGGCCTGATCACCTACATGCGCACCGACTCCGTGCGTGTCTCGGATGCCGCGATCAAGCAGGCGCGCGAGTACATCAACGCGCAGTTCGACAAGCGCTACCTGCCAGCTGAGCCGAACGTCTATAAAGGGGGCCGCGGCTCGAAGGTGCAGGATGCGCACGAAGCGATCCGCCCGACCGAAGTCGGCCTCCGCCCCGAAGACCTGAAGAAGTATCTCGAACGCGATCTCTTTAAGCTCTATCAGCTCATCTGGCGCCGGTTCCTCGCGTCCCAGATGACGCCGGCGGTCTACGAGGCGACGAAGGTCGACTTCGACCTCGCGAACGGACGCTTCCTGTTCCGCGCGACCGGCTCGCGCGTTCTGTTCGACGGCTACCACGCGCTCTACAGCGAGGCCCACGAGGCGGAAGACGCCAAGACGCTCGACCGCCTCGAGCCCATCCCCGCGCTCAAGGAGGGCGACCGCGCGACGCTCAAGCAGGTCGTGCCCAGCCAGCACTTCACCGAGCCGCCGCCGCGTTACAGCGAAGCGAGCCTGGTGAAAGAGCTCGAGCGGCTGGGGATCGGGCGCCCGTCCACGTATGCGGCGATCATCTCGACGCTGCGCGCGCGCTGGTACGCCACGGCAAAGGACCGGCGTTTCCACCCCACGCCGCAGGGCGAGACCGTTTGGAAAGTGCTGAAGCGCTCGTTCCCGGAGGTGTTTGAGGTCGGGTTCACGGCGCAGATGGAGAACGAGCTCGACAAGGTCGAAGAGGGCGATCTCGACTGGCAGGCCGTGCTGGGCGACTTCTGGGGGCCGTTCAATCGCGCGCTGGAAGCGGTGGACATCAACAAGATCATCCACGAAGTGCATGACCTCTCGGGTCTCGAGCAAGAGAAATGCCCGAAGTGCGGCAGCTCGCTCGTGGTCAGGAGCGGAAGGTTTGGGCCGTACATCGCCTGCGCGCGCTACGAGTCCAAGGAGTGCGACTACTCGCGGTCGATCAAGAAGGACAAGGTGCCCGATCGCCCGTCGGACGAGATTTGCAAAGAGTGTGGCGCGCCGATGGTGATCAAGACGGGACGCTACGGCGAGTTCCTCGCCTGCACGCGCTATCCGAAGTGCAAGTACACGCAGCCCGTTCCGCTCGGCATCAAATGTCCCAAGTGCGGCATCGGTGATCTCGCCGAACGGCGCACGAAGAAGGGACGGACGTTCTACGGTTGCCTGCGCTATCCGGACTGCGATTATTCCACCTGGAACAAGCCGGTGGCGGTGGCGTGCCCGAGTTGCGGCTTCGTGGGCATGGAAGAGCTGAAGTCCAAGACGACGGGAGAGACGACACGCAGGTGTCTCAAGTGCGGTCACGAAGAGCGAGTGGAGGACGCGGCGCCGGAGGCGGAGGAGGTGGCGTCGTAGTACATGTCGTCGGCGGTGGCCTCGCCGGTTGCGAGGCCGCCTGGGCGCTCGCCGAACGAGGCGTGAACGTCACGTTGGACGAGATGCGGCCCGTCCGGATGACGCCGGCGCATCAAACCGATGGACTCGCCGAGCTGGTCTGCAGCAACACGTTCAAATCGACGGATCCCCTCCACGCGCACGGACTCCTCAAAGCCGAGATGCGGCTGCTCGGCAGCATCGTGCTCCAGGCCGCGGATGAGGCGCGCATTCCGGGTGGCAGCGCGCTCGCCGTCGACCGCGTGGTGTTCTCGAGAGGCGTGGAAGCTCGCGTCGGTGCGCACCCCAACGTGACGGTGGTCCGCGCGGAGGTCACCGCGCTTGTCAGTCCCGCCGTCATCGCGACGGGCCCCCTGACGTCGGACGCGCTGGCAGATGCCATCGCGGCCCGCCTGGGCGTCCAGTCACTCGCGTTCTATGACGCCATCGCGCCGATAGTCTCCGCCGACTCGCTCGACTACGGGCACCTGTTCAAGGCGTCGCGCTACGGGAAGGGCGGCGACGACTACTGGAACGCGCCGTTTACCAAAGAGGAGTATGAAGCGTTCGTAGCCGCGCTGATCGGCGGCGAGCAGTACGTGCCGGGACATGAGTTCGACAAGGTGCCGTACTTCGAGGGATGCTTGCCGGTCGAGGAGATGGCGCAGCGGGGAATCGAGACCCTGCGGTTCGGCCCGATGAAGCCGGTCGGGCTCATCGATCCGAAGACCAGCCGCGAGCCATATGCGGTCGTGCAGCTGCGGCAGGAGGACCGCGCCGCGCAGATGTGGAACCTCGTCGGCTTCCAGACGCGGCTCAAGACCGGCGCGCAGCAGAAAATCTTTCGGCTCATTCCCGGACTCGCGGCAGCGGAGTTCCTGCGGTTCGGCAGCATTCACCGCAACAGCTACCTGAACGCGCCGCGGGCGCTCAGCCCGCATCTCTCCGCACGAGACGATCCGCAGCTCCTGTTCGCCGGACAGCTCACGGGCGTCGAGGGCTACACCGAGTCGGCGGCGACCGGCATGCTGGCGGGAATCAACCTCGCGCGACTGCTTGCGGGCGAGGAGCCGGTGCTGCCGCCGGCGGCGACGATGTTGGGTGCGCTGTACCGCTACCTGCGCGAAACGGACCCAGCACGCTTTCAACCCATGAACGCGAACTACGGGCTGATGGAGCCACTGGCGGACGCGCCGCGCGACAAGTTCAAGAAGAAAGAGGCTCTCGCTGCGCGCGCGCTCACCCAGATGAGCAGCTTCGCGAAGGAAATCGGCGTCGAGGTCGCCGTATGAAGGAAATCGAGGAGTTCGTGACGTTCCTATCCAAAGAACGCAACGACTCCCCCCATACGGTCACAGCCTATGAACGCGACCTCGGAGCATTCGCGGCGTTCTGCCAGGATTATTACGGTGGCCCCTGGAGCTGGGCCGGGGTGGATCGGCTCGCGGTGCGTGGCTTTCTTGCCGCGGAGCAGCGGCGCGGCCTCGCCAAGCGCTCGGTGGCACGCTCGCTCTCGGCCCTCCGGACGTTTTACCGGTTCCTGAACGCCACGCGCGGGCTCGAGGTGAATCCCGCTCGCGCCGCGCGAACTCCCAAGCTCGATCGAACGTTACCGACCTACCTCGAGCGGGCCGAGATGGAGATGCTGTTTGCGGAGGCGGAGCAACGCGCGGCCGCTGGCGGACTGCGGGAGGCACGTGACCTCGCGATGCTGGAAATGTTCTACTCGAGCGGCATGCGCCTGTCGGAGCTGGCGGGCCTGAACGATCCCGACGTCGATCTCGTCTCCGATCAGGTGAAGGTGCGTGGTAAGGGAAAGAAGGAGCGTATCGTGCCGATCGGTACGCCTGCGACGACCGCGCTGCGCCAGTATGTCCGGCACCGCGATCGTTTACTCGCGGCGAACGGCGCGACCACGCGAGCGGTATTTGTGAATGGCCGGGGCAAGCGCATCACGCCGCGCGGCATCCAGCTTGCGATGAAGCGACTGTTCGGTACGCTGGCACGCGGCAAGGAGCTGCACGTGCACGCGCTGCGCCATTCCTTCGCCACCCACCTGCTCGATGCAGGCGCCGATCTCAGATCGGTGCAGGAGCTGCTGGGTCACGCCTCGCTG
>DATGVZ010000010.1:0-27522 GCA_035299765.1 Gemmatimonadales bacterium | reverse complement strand
CGGACGATGCCCTTCTCCTTCGCCTTGGCAGCGATCAGCTGCCCCAGGGCGAAACTCTTCCCCGTCTTGCCCTTGGCTTCGGGCTTCACCCCATCGGTCCGGTCCGAGGCGCCGAGCACTGTCATGCCGCGCGTATCGTCCACCAGCTGCGCATAGATGTGCTTGGAGGACCGGAACACCACCAGCCGCGGCCGGTCCGGCGTGCCGACGATCTTCTTGCGGACGCGGAGGTGGCGGCGGTAGCGCCGGTGCACCTGGGTCTTGATCTTGTGGATGGAGCGCATGGGTTACTTGGTCACCGCCTGGGCGGTCTTGCCGGCCTTGCGGCGTACTTGCTCGCCCACATAGCGGATTCCTTTCCCTTTGTAGGGCTCGGGTGGCCGCACGTTGCGCAGCTCGGCCGTCACCTGCCCCACCAGTTCCTTGTCGACGCCCTCGATCTTCACGAGCACGTTGTTGGTCACCGTAATCTTGATGCCCTGCGGCGCATGATAGGGAACGGGATGCGAGAACCCCACCACGAGCTGGACGCCGAACGGTTTCACCTCGGCCTTGTAGCCGACGCCCTGGATCTCGAGCGACTTCGCGAACCCTGCGGTCACGCCCTCGACCATGTTGGCGACCAGTGTGCGCGTGAGGCCGTGCAGCGCCTTGTGCTGCGCCTCGTCGGACGGACGCTTGACGACCACGGTGTCGTCCTCGAGCGTCAGCAGCATCTCCGGATGCAGCGAGCGGCTGAGCTCACCCTTCGGCCCCTTCACCGTGATACGCCGACCGTCGATCTGTGCCGTGACGCCCTTGGGGAGCGGAACGGGCTTCCTGCCGATGCGCGACATCTGCTCGCTCCTACCAGACCACCGCGAGCACTTCGCCGCCCACGCGGGCGGTGCGGGCTTCGCGGTCGGTCATGAGCCCCTGCGGCGTGCTGAGAATCGCCATGCCGAGGCCGTTCTTGATGCGCGGGATCTCGCGCGCCTTGACGTAACGCCGCAGCCCCGGCGACGACACCCGCTGCAGCTCGCGGATGACGGGCGCGTCGTTGTGGTACTTCAAGTACAGCCGCAACAATCCGTGTTGGCCATCGTCCAGCACCTTGAAATCCTGGACGTAATGGTTGTCGCGGAGAATCGTGGCGATCGCGACCTTCAGCTTCGACACCGGCATGTCGACCCGGCGGTGGCCCGCGAGACACGCGTTGCGCACCCGGGTCAGCATATCGGCGACGGGATCAGTAACGCTCATTCGTGTCCCCCGCCCCCTCTTACCAGCTGGCCTTGCGTACGCCGGGAATTTCCCCGCGCAGCGCAAGCTCACGGAAACAGATGCGGCACAGCTTGAACTTGCGCAGCGTGCCGCGGCTCCGGCCGCAGCGCTGGCAACGGTAGTAGCCCCGTACCTTGAACTTCGGGCCCCGCTTCACCCTCTCCAACCACGCCTTCTTTGCCATGAGGTCTCCTAAGCTGCCGCGCCGGCGGTTTCGACCCGGAACGGCATGCCCAACTCTCGCAGGAGGGCCAGCGCGGTGTCGTCGCGCCCGGCGCTCGTCACGAACGTGATGTCCATCCCGTGAATGCGCTCGACTTTGTCGTAGTCGATCTCGGGGAAAATCATCTGCTCCTTGATGCCCAGCGTGTAATTGCCGCGCCCGTCGAAGCTCTTCGACGGCAGCCCGCGAAAGTCGCGCATACGCGGCACCGCGATCGAAATGAAGCGATCGAGGAACTCGTACATGCGGCCGCCGCGCAGCGTCACGGCGCAGCCGATCGCCTGCCCTTCACGCAGGTTGAAGTTCGCGATCGCCTTCTTGGCGCGCGTGACCACCGGGTGTTGGCCGGTGATGGCGGCGAGCTCGGCGACCGCAGCCTCGAGTCCCTTCGGATTCTTCGGCGCGTCGCCCATGCCCACGTTCAGCACGATCTTCTTGAGCTTCGGAATCTCGTGCGGATTCCCGAACGCGAACTGCTGCTGCAGCTTGCCGCGGACCTGCTGCTCGTAGAAGTCCCACAGGCGCGCCCGCGGCGCCGGCTCGACCGGCTCGGCGGGCGCTGCTGCCTCGGCCGCCGCCGTTTCCGGCGCCGGCTTGCCCTTTTTCTCCTGCTTGGGCTGCTTCGGCTGCTGCTGCGGTTTCGGCTTCTTCTCCTGTTTCTCTTTCTCGTCGGCCATACCTACCTCACGCGCGGGATCGGCTGGCCGGATTTCACCGCGATCCGTTCCAGGGTCCCGTCCTTGTCCAGGCGCCGGCGCACGCGCGTCGGCGCTCCCGACTTCGGGTCGAGCAGCATCACGTTGGATGCCGCGATCGGCGCCGCGAATTCGATGATCCCGCTTTCGCCCTGCGGCGTCGTGGCCCGTTTGTGCTTCTTCACCAGATTCACCCCTTCCACCACGACCCGGAATTTCTTGGGATAGACGTGGAGGATCTTGCCTTCCTTGCCCCGGTGCTCGCCGCTGATGACGCGCACGACATCGCCTTTGGTGACGTGCATCTTGTGCCGGATGGGCGCGGTCCGCCGCTGCTCGCGCCGGGACTTCTTGTAAACGAGCGGCTTCATATCAGATCACCTCCGGCGCCAGCGACACGATCTTCATGAACCGTTTCTCGCGCAGCTCACGGCCGACCGGGCCGAAGATGCGGGTGGCGCGGGGCTCGCCTTCGTCGTTGATCAACACCGCCGCGTTCTCGTCGAAGCGGATGTAGGAACCGTCCTTGCGCTTCGTCTCCTTGGCCGTCCGCACGATGACCGCCTTGACCACCTCGCCCTTTTTCACCTGGCCGGTGGGGATGGCGTCTTTGATCGTGACCACGACGACGTCGCCCAGCCCCGCGTAGCGGCGCTTGGAGCCGCCGAGCACGCGAATCACGAGCGCGCGGCGCGCGCCCGAGTTGTCGGCGATCTTGATCTGCGATTCTTGCTGCACCATGGCTCTCTCCGCTTACTTCGCGCGCTCGATGATCTCGACCACGCGCCAGCGCTTGCGCTTGGAGAGCGGCCGCGTTTCGACGATGCGCACCGTGTCACCGAGCTTCGCGCCGTGCTCGTCATGCGCGGCGACCGTCTTGGTGCGATTGACCTGCTTGCCATAAAAGCCGTGCGCGAAGCGACGCTGCATCGAGACGGTCACCGTCTTCTGCATCTTGTCGCTCACCACCGTGCCTGTCCGGACCTTCCTCCGGCCGCGCTCCGTCATGCTGAGGCCCTCTCCTTCAAGATCGTCTGTATGCGCGCAATATCCCGGCGAATCGAGCGCAGCTGGAGCGGATTGGTGAGCGATTCCGTCGCCCGCCGGAACTCGAGCCGGAACCGCTCCTCCGTGAGCACCGCAAGCTTCTGCTGTAGCTCGTCGGTCTTGAGCCCGCGCAGTTGCTCCGGCCGATTCTCGGTCTTCGGCATCCTACCGCTCCTCCCGCTTCACAAACTTCGATTTCACCGGAAGCTTGGCGGACGCGAGCGCCAGAGCGGCGCGTGCCGATGCCTCCTCGATGCCCTCGAGCTCGAACATGATCCGGCCCGGCTTCACCACCGCCACCCACCCTTCCGGATTGCCCTTGCCCTTACCCATCCGCGTTTCCGCCGGCTTCTTGGTGATCGGCTTGTCGGGGAACAGGCGGATCCACACTTTGCCGCCGCGCTTCATCTCGCGAGTCAGCGCGACGCGCGCGGCCTCGATCTGTCGATTCGAGACCCAGCCCGGCTCCAGCGACATCAACCCGTAGTGGCCGAACGCCACGGTGTTACCGCGCGTCGCCATCCCGGAAGTGCGGCCCTTGAACCGCTTGCGAAACTTGACCCGCTTGGGTGCCAGCATGGTTTAGACGCCCGTCGAATAAGTGCGGCCGTGGAGATCCTCGGTCCGCTCGCCTTTGAAGATCCAGACTTTCACGCCGATCGTGCCGAACGTCGTCTTCGCCGTCGACGTCGCGTAGTCGATGTCCGCACGCAACGTATGCAGCGGCACGCGACCTTCGTGGTAACCCTCGGTGCGCGCGATTTCGGCGCCGCCCAGCCGGCCTGCCGTCTTGATCTTGATCCCCTGCGCCCCCATGCGCATCGCGCTCTGCACCGCGCGCTTCATCGCACGGCGGAACGAGATCCGCTGCGTCAGCTGATGCGCGACGCTGTCGCCGACGAGCTGCGCGTCGAGCTCGGGCCGCTTGATCTCCTCGACGTTGATGCCGACTTCCTTCCCCGTGAGCTGCGCCAGCTCATCGCGCAGCTTGTCCACTTCCGCGCCGCGTTTGCCGATCACGACGCCAGGCCGGCCGGTGTGGACCGTGACGGTCACCTTCCCCGGCTTGCGCTCGATGTGCACGTCGGCGATCGCGGCATGGCTGAGGCGCGTCTTGAGGTACTTCCGGATCAGCTCGTCTTCCTTGAGCAGCTCCGGGAAGTTGTGGCGCGCGAAGTAGCGGGAGCGCCATTGTTTGACGATGCCCAGCCGGAACCCATACGGATGTGTTTTCTGTCCCACTTACTTGCTCGCTTTCTTTGTCGTCTTCTTCTTCTTGGCCGGCGCTTTCTTCTTCGCCTTCGCGCGCGGCTGCTGTTCCGCTTTCGCTTCCGCTTTCCGTGCAGCCGGTGGAGGCGCAACCGGGGCTTCCGTGCCGGCGACGCGGATCTCGACGTGGCTCGTCCGCTTGAGAATCGGTGTGCCGCGTCCCATGGCCGCAGCCGTGAAGCGCTTCAGCGTCTGCCCTTCATTCACCACCGCGTAACTCACGCGCAGCGTATCGGCATCGAACGGCGTGTTCTGCCGCTGCGCTGCCTGCTGCGCGTTCGCCACGGCGGACTTCAGCACCTTATGGATCTGGCGCGCGGCCCGCTTCTTGGAGAAGCGCAGGATCGCGTCCGCTTCCGGCACGGCGCAGTCGCGGATCAAATCGATCACCAGGCGCATCTTGCGCGCCGATTGCCGGACGCCGCGTTGGATCGCTCGAGCCTCCATCCGCTACTCCTTGGCCTTGGCAGCTTCGCCGGCCTCAGCGGCCGCGGCTTCGGCTTCACGCTCGGCCGCCGACCCCTTGGCGCCGTGGCCGCGGAACAGCCGCGTCGCGGCGAATTCGCCCAGCTTGTGACCCACCATGTTCTCGGTGATGTACACGGGGATGAACTTGTTCCCGTTGTGCACCGCGAGGGTGTGCCCCACGAAATCCGGCGTGATCGTGCTGCGCCGAGACCACGTCTTGAACACCTTTTTTTCGTTCCGCTCGTTGAGGGCGCGAATCTTCACCATCAACGACTCCTCGACGTACGGACCCTTTTTGACGCTGCGTCCCATTACTGCGTCGCCTTCCCGCGCTTGCGACCGCGCACGATGAGTTTCGTGGACCGTTTCTTCTTGTGCCGCGTCTTTTTGCCTTCGACCTTGCCCCACGGGTTGGTGGGTGGCCGGCCGCCCGAGCTCTTCCCTTCGCCGCCGCCGAGCGGGTGATCGACCGGGTTCATCGCCACGCCGCGCACGCGCGGGTTGCGGCCCAGCCAGCGCGACTTTCCCGCCTTGCCGATCGTCAGCAGCTCATGCTCCGCGTTGCCAACTTCGCCGATCGTGGCCAGACACTCGCCGCGCACCATGCGCATCTCAGTCGAGCGGAGCCGCAGCGTGACGTAGTTGCCCTCTTTCGCGACGACCTGCGCGCTCGTGCCCGCACCGCGGCACAGCTGGCCGCCCCGGCCGATCTTCAACTCGACGTTGTGCACCGCGGTGCCCAGCGGAATCTCGAACAGCGGCATCGCATTGCCGGTGCGGATGTCGGAGCCCGGCCCGGAGACGACACTGTCGCCGACGTTGAGGCCCTTGGGCGCGATGATGTAGCGCTTCTCGCCGTCGCTGTAATGCAGCAGCGCGATCCGCGCCGTCCGGTTGGGATCGTACTCGACCGCCGCCACACGCGCCGGAATCGCGAACTTGTCGCGCCGGAAATCGATGCGCCGGTACCGCCGTTTGTGGCCGCCGCCCTGCCAGCGGGTGGTGATGTGGCCTTTGTTGTTGCGCCCGCCCGTCCGCTTCAGCGGCTCGAGCAGCGACTTCTCGGGCTCCGTCTTCGTGACTTCGCTGAAGTCGGAGACCGAGCGAAACCGTGTGGCCGGCGTCATCGGCCGAAACTGTCGGATGCCCATATCAGCCCTCGAATACCTCGATGGCGTCGCCCTCTTTGAGGGTGACGATCGCTTTCTTCCAGGACGGCCGCCGACCGGCGTACCGCCCGTACGTGCGGCGCTTGGCGCGCACGATCATGGTGCGCACGCCGGTCACGGACACCTTGAACAGCGCCTCGATGGCCGCCTTGATCTGCGGCTTGCTTGCCTCGGAGTGAACGCGGAACGCGTACTCCTTGCGCGCGCCGTACGCGGCCGAGGACTTCTCCGTGACGACGGGACGGACGATCGTGCTGTGCAGATCAGGCATTGTCCGCCTCCGTCTTACTGGCGCCTTCGTCCAGCGCGCCGATTTCCACGACTACCGTCTGCGCCCAAAGAATTTCGTACGCCGTCGCATCGGCGAAGCGCATCACATGGACGTCGGGGAGGTTGCGGCCCGACAGGTAGACGTTGTGCGAATCACCCGCCGTCAGCACCAAGACGTTCTTGCCGGTTGCGCCCAGCTTGCCGAGCAGCGCGGCGAGATCTTTTGTCTTCGGCTTCTCGTACGCCAGGGCGTCCACGATCACGAGCGAGCCTTCCCGCGCGCGCGCGTTGAGCGCCGACTTCTTCGCGAGCTGCCGCATCTTCTTCGGAATCGCCAGCCGGTAGCTGCGCGGATGCGGACCGTGCGCGATGCCACCGTGCCGCCAGTGCGGCGCGCGGGTCGAGCCTTGCCGCGCCCGACCGGTTCCCTTCTGTCGCCACGGCTTCTGGTTCCCGCCCGAGACTTCGCTGCGGGTCAACGTATTGCTCGTACCCTGGCGCTGATTCGACAGGAACGTGATGACCGCGCGATGCAGCACGTCCTCGTTCACCGTGCCGTCGAACAACGCCTCGGGAAGCGAGACCGCTTTCTTGCTCGCGCCCGCCGACGAGTAGTGAGGAGCCTCAATCATGGCGACTCGGCCCTCCCTGCTTGCGGACCGTGACGAGACCGTTCATCGGACCCGGCACCGAGCCGCGCACGAACAACAGATTCCGCTCGGCGTCGACTCTGACGACGCGCAGGCCGATCTCGGTGAAGTTGCGGGCGCCCATGTGCCCCGGCATCCGCTTGCCCTTGATGATGCGGGACGGATCCGTGCCGGGCGCGATCGAGCCCGGCTTGCGGTGCCGCGTGTTGCCGTGCGTCTCGGGGCCGCCGTGGAAGTGATGACGGTGCACCACACCCTGGAAACCGCGGCCCTTCGACACGCCGCGCACCTTCACGCGATCGCCTTCGGCGAAAATCGCGACCGTGACCGCAGTGCCGGCCGCCGGCACCTCGCCGGTGACCGCGAAGCGGCGAATGATCCGCGGCGCGATCTCGACACCACCCCTCTTCACGTGGCCCGCGAGCGCCTTGGGTGTGCGTTTCGCTTTCTTCGCCCCGAAGCCGAGCTCCGCGCGACCCTCGGCGACCGAGATGACGGGGCACGGCCCCGCCTCGATCACCGTGACGGGCACGTGCGTGCCGGCGGCGTCGAACACCCGCGTCATTCCCAGTTTTCTGCCGATCAGTCCGTTCATGTCGCTACTCGACTTTGATTTCCACATCGACGCCAGCCGGCAGATCCAGCTTCGTCAAAGCGTCCACCGTCTGTGACCGCGAATCGAGGATGTCGATCAGCCGCTTGTGCGTCTTCAGCTCGAACTGCTCGCGGCTCTTCTTGTCGATGTGCGGGCTCCGCAGAACGGTCCAGAGCTGGCGTTTCGTCGGCAGCGGAATCGGACCCGAGACCTGCGCACCGGTCTTTTCGGCGGTGCGCACGATGTCCGCCGCGGCCTGATCGATCAGGGCGTGGTCGAATGATTTCAACCGGATTCGGATCTTGCTTGCCATGTAGTCCTCGTTACTTCAGGATTTTCGTCACCACGCCGGCCCCGACCGTCCGCCCACCTTCGCGAATCGCGAAGCGGAGCTGCTCTTCCATCGCGATCGGCGTGATCAGCTCGATCGTCATCTTCGTGTTGTCGCCCGGCATCACCATCTCGACCCCCGCCGGCAGCTCCACACTTCCCGTCACGTCCGTCGTGCGGAAGTAGAACTGCGGCCGGTAGCCCTTGAAGAACGGCGTATGGCGGCCGCCCTCTTCCTTCGTGAGGACGTAGACTTCCGCTTCAAACTGCGTGTGCGGTTTGATCGAGCCCGGCTTCGCCAGCACCATGCCGCGCTCGATCTGATCCTTCTCGATCCCCCGCAGCAGCAAGCCGACGTTGTCCCCCGCCTGGCCATCCTCCAACAGCTTGCGGAACATCTCGACGCCTGTGACGACGGTCTTCTTGTCGGTGCCGAAGCCCACCATCTCGACTTCCTCACCGACCTTGATCTTGCCGCGATCGATCCGGCCCGTGGCGACCGTGCCCCGGCCCGTAATCGAGAAGACGTCTTCGACCGGCATCAGGAACGGCTTGTCGACTTCGCGCTTCGGGACGGGGATCGATTTATCGAGGGCCGCCTGCAGCTCCTCCACCTTGGTGATCCACTGCTTGTCGCCCTCGATCGCCTTCAAGGCCGATCCCCGGATCACCGGCACGTCATCCCCGGGGAACTGATACTTGCTGAGCAGCTCGCGGACCTCGAGCTCCACGAGATCGAGGAGCTCGGGATCATCGACCAGGTCGCACTTATTAAGGAAGACGACCACGGCCGGCACATTCACTTGGCGCGCGAGCAAGATGTGCTCGCGCGTCTGCGGCATCGGTCCGTCCACGGCGCTCACGACGAGAATTGCCCCGTCCATCTGCGCGGCGCCCGTGATCATGTTCTTCACATAGTCGGCGTGACCCGGGCAATCGACGTGCGCATAGTGGCGCGCGGCGGTTGAGTACTCGACGTGGCTGGTCGCGATCGTGAGAATCTTGGTCGCGTCGCGACGGCCCTGCGACTCGCTCGCCTTCGCCACCTGATCGTAGCTCACGTACGTGCCGAGGCCCTTGTCGGCCGAGACTTTGGTCAGCGCGGCCGTCAGCGTCGTCTTGCCGTGGTCGACGTGGCCAATCGTGCCGACGTTCACATGCGGCTTCGTGCGTTCGAACTTTGCCTTTGCCATTGCTCCGTTATTCCTCGGTGAGTGTTCGCTGCTTCAACCAGCAGTCGTCCCCAGAGCTCGCGACCGGGATTGAACCGGTGACCTCGTCCTTACCAAGGACGCGCTCTACCGACTGAGCTACGCGAGCGTTCGACAGAGCGGGCGACGGGGCTCGAACCCGCGACCCTCAGCTTGGAAGGCTGATGCTCTACCAACTGAGCTACGCCCGCGCGCCACAAAAGTGGTGGGGGAAGGATTCGAACCTTCGTAGCGCGATGCGCGGCAGATTTACAGTCTGCTCCCTTTGGCCACTCGGGCACCCCACCCAGCGCGCCGCCCCCCCGCCCATTCCCTTCCGCCGCTCCCGCTGACAACAGACCCCGCGTTCGGTGCGCGCGGGGTTTGTTGTTTCCCAGAGTTCGGGTTTGAGCTGACGAAGGGACTCGAACCCTTAACCTGCTGATTACAAATCAGCTGCTCTACCAGTTGAGCTACGTCAGCTGGTTGAGGCCCAAATCCAACAGACCCGTAGCTTAAACGCGCTTGGCAACTATGGCAAGGGACGGAGGTCGAACGACTTAGGCCTCTTCAGACTACTCGCCACTTGGTCCCGGTCGGCGTGTCTTCGATCTCGATGCCTCGGGCTCTGAGCTCGTCCCGGATCGCGTCGGCGGCCTTGAAATCCTTGGACTTACGGGCTTGGGCGCGCGCTGCGATTCGGTCATCGACCCAACGCGCCAGGTCGGCATCGACGGCCCGAGCGGTCGGCAAGACGTCGAGCAATCCTGCCACCCGCTCGAACACGGCCAGGGCGCGGGCAGTTCCGCTCGGCGGCTGCGGCTTATCGAGCTCTCGATTGGCGGCGCGCACGAAATCGAATAAGACAGCAACGGCGCGCGGCGCATTCAAATCATCGTTCATCGCGGCTGCGAAATCGTCCTCCATCTTTTTCGCGAGCTCCGCCAGCGACCCTTCCTCGTCCTTCCCTCTTCCCCCTTCCCTTTTCAAACGCTCATGAAATTCGCCGAGTCGCCGCACCCCTTCCTTGGCCGATTCGAGTGCGGCGTCGGTGAAATCGACGGGTTGGCGATAATGCGTTTGGAAAAAGAGCAAACGGACCGCGGCGGCATCGACACCTTGCTCGCGTAGATCGCGCGCGGTGAGAAAATTGCCGTGGCGCTTCGACATCTTGCTGCCACGCACATTGAGGAATTCGCCGTGCAGCCAGTGCCGTGCGAACGACTGCCCGGTGTCCGCCTCCGACTGCGCAATTTCGTTTTCGTGATGCGGAAAAATCAGATCGACGCCACCCGCGTGAATGTCGAGAGTCTGCACATTGAACCGTTTGCCGATCTCGGCGAGCGACATGGCGGAGCATTCGAGATGCCAACCCGGCCTCCCTCGTCCAAACGGCGCATCCCACGCGGCGCCGACCGCCTCGTCCTCGGCGTCCGCCTTCTTCCAGAGCGCGAAGTCGCTCGGATCGTCTTTGGCGTATTCATCGCTGGCGACGCGCGCGCCGACCTTGATCTCCCGGCGGTCGAGCCGCGACAACCGGCCATAGTTCGGAAACTTGGCGATCGCGAAATAGACGGAGCCGTCCTCTCCCTTGTATGCGACTCCCCGCTCGAGCAGCCGCGCGACGAGCGCGATCATCGCCGGCATGTACTCCGTCGCGCGCGGATACACGTTCGCGGGCTTGATGCGCAAATAGTCGCGGTCTTCGAAAAACGCCTGCGTGAACGGCTCGGTGTGCGCGGCCAATGGTTTCCCCGCCGCGCGCGCCGCCTTGATCGTGCGGTCGTCGACATCGGTCAGGTTCATGATCTGAAAGACTTGATAGCCCGCATACTCGAGCCAGCGCCGCAGCAGATCTTCGAACAGAAAGGTGCGGAAATTGCCGATATGCGCGTAGTTCCAGACGGTGGGACCGCAGGCGTACAGCGTTACGCGCGGCGGGGCGAGCGGTTTGAGCGGCTCAACGCGACGCGTGAGTGTGTTGAAGAGGGATACTTGCTCCGCCATTGCGGCGAAACGTACTAGCGCGAGTCGTGTGTTTCCAGGACGATATCCTCCAATGATTTGACGCGCACACGCGACGCCCGCACCGCGAGGCGGTGCGCTCGACACAATGCCAGCGCCGATTCCACGGTCCGTCCGACGAGCGGCGCTTCGAGCCCGGCGGCTGTGATCCGAAAGCCGGGCGGCGGCTCGGGGGGCGGGGCGTCGAGGATCACTTCGAGGACGCGCTCCCCCAGCAGTGCCGCAAGTGAACCGGCACGCACGATCCGACCGGCACGCAGCACCAGGACTCGTGACGCGAGCCGTTCGAGTGCCGCCGGGTCGCGGGCCGCTATGAGAACCGCCACGCCGGTGGCCGCGAGCCGGGCGATCCGCGCGCGCAAATCGCGCCGCGCAATCGCGTCGAGGCCCGATAGGGTCTCGTCGAGCAAGAGTACGCGGCGGCCGCCAAGCGCCGCCTGCGCGACCCCGAGCCGCTGCAGATCGGCGCGGCCCAGCGCGCCGACGTCGAAATCCGCAGCGGGCACAAGCCCGGAGAGATCGAGCGCTTCGCGGACTAATCCATCCGCGCCGGCACCGTGGTCGCCATTGGCCGTCCGGTGGAGCCGTGCGTAATACGTGAGCACCTCACGCACGGTGAGGGAAGACGGATAGGCAGGTGTGTCGCGCGAGTATCCGATCAGTCGTCGAGCCATGGGCTCGGTGGCGCGAATCCCGCACACTCGAGCTTCGCCGGCTGCGGGCCGCACGAAGCCGGCGGCGACTTGCAGCAGCGTACTCTTGCCCGATCCGGCTGGACCGACGACCCCAGCCATCTCGCCCGGCAACAGCGCCAGCGAGACGCCGCTGAGCCTACTGCCGCGCGGTCCGTAACGGAAGTCGCAGGTGACATCGCAAAGCGTCAGCGCGTAGTCGGTCATCGGTGAACGACTACGCGCTGTCGGGCGACCATCGCGCTCGCGAGCAGGACGCCGAGCCCCGCCCACGCGAGCGCGTGCACGATCGCGCGGAGATTGCCAGCGGCGATATCGCGATAGTGCCAGAGCGCGGGTCCCAACTCGAGCGCGCTGGCCGCCGCGAGCCGAACCACGCCGGGATGGGCGAGATCCACCAGGCGCTGCGGCGGAATCGCGCCGGCACCCGCCATAAAGAGGAAAAGGGGAACGGCTGCCGCGCTCCCGAACGTCAGCACGGCTGCGAGGGCGCAGCTCCCGACGGCTGCCGCCGCGAGCACACCCGCGGCCGCCCGCGCGGGCTGCCATCCGACCGCCACAGTCGTTGCGATCACCAGACCCGCCGCCGGCACGACGGCGGCGAGATACCGGCCGGTCGCGATCGCGAGCGGGGTCGTAGGATGCGTGAGAGCGACGCCGAGCGCGGCTCGATCGCTCTCACCCGCGGCAGCGTAAGCAGCTCCGACCACGGCGCCGAGTGCGCCCGCATGGAGCGCGATGGCGAGAGGATCGAGACCGTGACTGCTCAGCCAGACAAGCAGGATGCCGAGACCTAGCAGCGACGCGCCGTGGCGAGTGCGCGTCAGGCGCGGGAAGATGAGCAGCCATTCGGCGTGAACGCGGCGTAGGAATCGCACGCCGCCAGCATAAGAGAGGAAGGGACGGCGAGTGGTACCGATTCGCCGCCGTACAGGTCAAATCGTTGCGCGAGCGCCGATGATCGCGTCAACGAGTGCGGCCGATTCGAAGCGGACGGGATCCGTGGCGGGCAGCCCCGTCTCCTCGGCCGCGCGCGCAACCGCCTCGCGCGCCGCCTCCTCATCCATGTCGTAGGTGTTGAGGCAGATCCCAATCACTTTCGTTGGATGCACCGGTTGGGCGGCGCGCTCATGGATCTCGATCAGCTCGGAATACGATGGGATGCGCACCCACGGTTCGCGGCCATGGTAGTCGCCGATGAAGTCGCGCGTCACTTGATGACAGAGAATCAGCGCGTCGGGACACGAGCCGTGGAGCAGACCGAGCGTTACGCCCGAGTAACCGGGATGAATGAGACTGCCCTGCCCTTCCACCAGCACGATGTCGTTGCCTTTCGCGCCCTCGAGCACCAGCTGCTCGGCGGCGCCCGCGATGAAGTCGGCCACGACGGCGTCCACCGCAATGCCCCACCCTTCGATGAGAATTCCCGTCTGTCCGGTCGCGACGAAGCTGGTCTTGTGACCACGCTGCACGAGAGCGTCTCGCAGCTGCAGCTGCGCGGTCATCTTCCCGACATTGCAGTCGGAACCGACAGCGAGGACGACGAGCGCGTCGACTTCCGCGGCGCGACCATCGGCAATAGGCAGATTCGGCGGGGGCCGGCGCGCATCGAGAATGCGGACGCCATGCGCGCGAGCGAGTGGCCCGAGCTCGGGATCGTCACCGATGAAGGTGTGCAGCCCGCTCCAGATCTCGAGCTTGCGCTCGATCGCGGTCCGGAGCCACGCCTTCCACTCGTCGGGCAGTCGACCGCCGGCCGGGGCGATGCCAATCAGTACGGCGGTCGCGCCTGTCCCCTGCGCGATGCCGCGCTCGAAGTCAGCGACGATGGGAATCTTGCCACCGAAACCCAGCACGTCCTGGACGGTCTGGCCCGCCTGCTTGCGATCGAGCACCGCCACGATGCGCTCGGGGAAGTAGCGAATGCACGAGTTCGCAGTCTTGGACGACAGCGGCCCGAACTCCCCGTCGGCGATGATGAGAAAGCGATGTTGTGGTGCGCGAGTCATCCGACCGACTGCGCGACTCGGCGGTCGACCCCGGTCCGTCGCTCGGTGCTACGGAGCACCGCCGGCTGAGCGCGGGTTGGATCGCCGTAGATCTCCGCCTGCAGAATGTGGCGAACCACGACCATCGTGACGCAGAGAATCGGGACCGCAACGATGAGCCCGATCGCTCCGAGCAAGGCTCCCATGATCAAGACGCTGGCGATCGTCAGCACCGGCGGCAGTTCGACCTTGCGTTGCATGATGCGGGGCACGATGACGTTCGCTTCGAAGATGTGCACGAGCACGCCGAGGAGCAGCACGAGGACGACTTTGACCCAGTCGCCCGTGGCGACCATGAACAACGCGGGCAGCAGCGTCGAAATCAGCGTGCCGAAGAACGGCACAATGGCGACAAGCCCCGTGAAGATGCCGAACGCCAACCACGAAGGCACGCCCAGAATCCAAAGGCCAAGTGCCGTGAGCAGCGCGAGTACGGCCATGGCGATGAGCTGGCCGACGACCCACGCTTTCAGCGTCGCCGAGAGATCCTGGAAAATGCGAACCGCGATGGGGCGGTGGCGTGGCGCCACCAGCGAGATGAGCCCATTGCGATAGACCGTAGGCTGGCTCGTCAGGTACAGGGCCATCACCACGACGCTCGCTCCCTCGATGAACAACTTGCCGCCGCCGCGCAGCGTCCCGAGGAACGCACCGCGTACAAAACTCACCGCGTCGTTCACGAACGAAGCGACCAGGCCGGAAGACGGATCGGCGAGCTCCGTGCGATCGAGTACGGGATACTGTTGCGCCCAGCCCGCCAGCACGTTCTGGATTCTCGTGAGGGTTTGGGGCAGGCCTCCGATCAACGCCTCCGTCTGGTCGATCACAGGCGGAACAAGCAGCACCGCGACGCCGGCCACGACCACGATGGTGGCGAGCACGGCGGTCGCCAGACCCATCCAACGCCGCAATCCAAAACGGCGCTGCTCGAGCCAGTCGGTAATGGCGGAGAGATAGACGGCGACCAGAATCGCAATGAAAACGAGCAGCAGGACGTCGATGACCCTGATGACGAACCAGATCACGAGGGCCGCAATAAAGAGCGCCACAAACGTGGCGCTCGACAATCTATTACTGGCGGACGGCTCGGAGCCGTTCAGCTCTTCTGCTCCGCGTCGTCGTCCTCGAGCAGCTCGGCGTCCCGCGCCCCCTTCCCGAGTGCCTTGGCCTGTTCCTGGGTGCCTCCGGGCAACAACCCCATCTTGCGTTTGAGCGCCAGCAGCTGCTGGTCCGCGTCGGCTTTCACCTCGAGTCCCTGGAACTGCTTCATCAGGGAATCACCCGAGAGATCCTCGTTCACCTCGGCGGCGGCGATCAGCTTGCGCTCCTCGTGCTCGATCTGCTCCGCCATCCGCTCGAACGTTTCGAAGGCGCTCTTGTCCGAAATCGACCCAAGGGTCTCCTGAATGCGTTTGTGCGCCTCGGCCCGCTTCTGGCGCGCGATCAGGATGTTCTTCTTGCGCTTCGCTTCTTCGATCTTGTCGTTCAGCTGCCGCAACGAGCCCTTGAGCTTCTCGGTCTCCTCGCGGTGCTTGACCCATGTGTCGTGCAGCTGCACGGCGTTCTGAACGTGCTCGTTGTAGCGTAGCAGCGCCTGCTTGGCGAGGTCGTCGCGGCCTTCTTGCACCGCGAGCACCGCGCGCTTCTCCCAATCCTCAGAGAGCTTCTTTTCCTGCTCCGCTTGTGCCGACAGGCGCTTTTCGTCGGCGATGGCCGCGGCGACCTGCTGCTTGGCCTTCGCCAGCTGGCTGCGCATGTCAACGATGAGCTGCTCGAGAACCTTCTGCGGGTTCTCGGCACGCGAAATCAGATCGTTGATGTTCGACCGGATCAGCGTGGACAGACGATCAATGATCCCCATCTAGGCTCCTGGCAATGAGCGCTCGCGCTTCTGCGCGAGCAGCCGCTCCGCAAAATCTAGCCGCTCGGCCAGCTCGGCAATTTGTCCTTGCAGTTCGGTGACGCGATGCTCCAGCTCGGCCACACGGTCCGAGTCGGCGGCACCCTCGATCGGCGTATCGCTCCATTCGCCGCCGAATCCTTTCCAGCGTCTGCGCCGATGCATCCCGGCGCGGATCCGCGCGGCGATGGCGCCGGCCAAGTCCGATTTGAAAAAGGCCCACAAGACCACGCCGGTGACGACCAAACCGCCAATCGTCCCGATCAGCGGAATGAGCTGATTCGGGTCGAACGGCAGCATTGGCGGTGGCGTCGGCGGTGCTTGGAGAATCACGTGCTTTCTTACGCCTTCTCCTTGCGGCCCGTTTCGCGAGGCAACATCCGCTCGGTAAAATCTACTCGCTCCGCCAGTTCCGCCACCTCTCGCCGCAATTCTTCCACGCTCTGGACCAACTCCGCCTGGTCCTCGCCAGTTCCGCCAGCGCTGGGCGCGTGGCGCAGGCGTTCCGCGAAGGCCTTGCCGATGGGCGAGATGGCGATCATCCAGGCGAAGAATCCTCCCGCGGTGACGATGGGGATGAACACGGCGACCACGCCGGGGTCCAGGATCACCGCTTCACCTCGCTTTGCTTGGCCAGCAATCGCTCGGCAAAATCCATACGCTCCGCAAGCTCGGCTAACTCCTGCCGCACCGACTGCAGCTCGTTCAAGATCTCGTCGCGCTCTGCCGGCTCCATGCTCGGCCGGCGGTGCTCTCCGGCGATGCGCTTGGCGATCGCGGCCGCGACCGGTCGAAGGACCCAGAACGTGCCGCCGAAGAACACGAAGGCCGCCACCGCTTCTGGTCCATTCATCGCTCGATCTTCTTGGCGAGTAGCCGCTCGGTGAAGTCGATCCGCTCGCCCAGATCGCCGATTTCGCGGCGCGCTTGCTGGATCTCGGCGAGCAGATCGTCCCGCAGTAGTTGCAGCTCTTCTTTCATGCCGGGATCGACGCTCTTGCTGCGGATGCGCTCGGCGAACGCGCGTACCAACGGGAACAGCAGGACTGTCGCCCCGAGGATAGTCAGCACGAAGAGAAAGACGACGCCTTCTTGAGGCATAGATTACCTCGCCGGCGGGAGCCGCTCCGCCTCGCGTTGCTTGGCCAGCAGGCGCTCGAGAAAGTCGACGCGTTCGCCCAGCTCGTTCATCTGCTCGCCGAAATGACGGAGCTCCTCAACCTCACGGCGAAGCTCTTTCACGTCTTCGGCCGTCTCCTCATCTGCGTGCGCCGCCGCTCCCTTTTTCTCCAGTATGCGGGCGGCGAACGCCTTGCCGATCGGGGAAATGGAGAGCAGAAACAGCGTCCCGCCACCGAACAACAGAACGATCGTCGTGAGCCCGATGATGCTGTCCGAATCCACTCGCGCTCCTTGGTTTGTTCAACCTACCGTCTAGTCCCCGGCCTGCAACACCTTCCGCAGGAATTGTCCCGTGTGGGACGCTTTGGTCTGCGCCACACGCTCGGGCGGCCCGACCGCGACGACCCGGCCGCCGAGATCGCCGCCCTCCGGGCCGAGGTCGATCACCCAATCGGCCGTTTTCACGACGTCGAGGTTGTGCTCGATGACGACGACCGTGTTGCCTTTGTCCACCAACCGGTGCAGCACCTCGAGCAGCAGTCGTACGTCCTCGAAATGAAGACCCGTCGTCGGCTCATCGAGGATGTACAGGGTGCGGCCGGTGTCGCGCTTGGCGAGCTCCGTGGCGAGCTTGACGCGCTGCGCTTCGCCGCCCGACAGAGTCGTGGCCGACTGTCCGAGATGGATGTATCCCAGTCCTACGTCGTTGAGTAACTCGAGTTTCGCCCTGATACGCGGTTGATGCTCGAAAAAGTCGAGCGCGTCGGCGACGGTCAGATCCAAGACGTCGGCGATCGACTTTCCTTTATAACGCACCTCGAGGGTTTCGCGATTGTACCTCCGCCCCTTGCAGACCTCGCACGGCACGTACACGTCGGGCAGGAAGTGCATCTCGACCTTCACGAGCCCGTCGCCCTGACAGGCTTCGCAGCGCCCGCCCTTCACGTTGAAGGAGAACCGTCCCGGCCCGTACCCGCGCAGCTTCGATTCAGGGAGATAGGTGAACAGCTCGCGGATCGGGGTGAAGAGGCCTGTATAGGTCGCCGGATTCGACCGCGGCGTCCGGCCGATCGGGCTCTGATCGATGTCGATCACCTTGTCGACGTAGTCGAGCCCTTCCAGTCGGTCGTGCACGCCGGGCACGACTTTGGCGCGGTAGAAATGGCGCGCGAGCGACTGATAGAGGATATCGGTAACGAGCGTCGATTTCCCGGAGCCTGATACTCCCGTGACCGCGACGAACAGGCCGAGCGGGAACTCGACGGTCAGGTCCTTGAGGTTGTGATGACGCGCACCGACGACGCGCAGCATCCGATCCGCTTTCGCGATCCGGCGGCGCGGCGGCACGGGAATGCGCAGCTCGCCGCGCAGATAGCGCGCCGTGAGCGAGTCGCGATGGTGCAGCACTTCATCCAGTGGGCCGGCGGCAACCACCTCGCCACCATGCCGTCCCGCGCGCGGACCGAGGTCGACGACGTAGTCGGCCGCGCGAATCGTCTCCTCGTCGTGCTCCACCACGAGCACGGTGTTGCCGAGGTCGCGCAGCTCCTTGAGTGTGGCGAGCAGCCTCGCGTTATCGCGCTGATGCAGGCCGATCGACGGCTCATCCAGGATGTACAGCACGCCAACGAGCCGGCTGCCGATTTGCGTCGCGAGACGAATGCGCTGCGCTTCGCCACCGGAGAGTGTGACGGCCGAGCGATCGAGCGTGAGGTAATCGAGTCCGACGTCGACGAGGAAGCGCAGCCGCTCGGTTACCTCCTTGAGAATCGGTTGTGCGATTTCAGGGTCGAGTCCGGGCCGGCCGTTGGCGCGGAGTGGGACGCGCGTGAAGAAGTCGAGCGCCTCGCGCACCGGCAGGGCGACGACATCGCCGATCCCCTTTCCGGCAACGATCACGGACAGGCTCTCCGGCTTGAGCCGGCGACCACCGCAGGTGGGACACGGCTGCTCGACCATGAACTGCTCGAGCTGTTCGCGCACGGCATCCGATGCCGTTTCACGATAGCGCTTCTCGACGTGATCGAGTACGCCCTTCCAGCCCGACTCGTACGAGCCGTGCCACCGTTCGCTGTCGTACTGATACGTGATTGTCTTGCCCGGCGCGCCGCGCAGCACGATCTTCTGCACGGCCGGCGAGAGATCGCGCCACGGTGAGTTGAGGTCGAACTTGTACGTGCGTGCCAGCGCCGGCAGCACCACTTTCCTTAGATAGCCGCTCGGCTCTCCCCACGGCAGCACCACGCCCTCGAGAATCGAGAGACTGGTATCGCCCAGCACGAGATCCGCGTTGACCTCGCGCCGCGTGCCCAATCCGGAGCAGTCGGGACATGCCCCATACGGAGAGTTGAACGAGAACTGACGCGGTTCGAGCTCGGGCAACGACAAGCCGCACTTCGGGCAGGCATAGCGCTCCGAGAAAAGCCGTGAGCGCGGGCTGCCAGTCTGCCGCACGACTTCGACAACGCCTTCGGCAGCCTTGAGCGCCGTCTCGATCGAATCCGCGAGGCGAGCGCGGTCAGCCGGCCGCACGACCAGCCGATCGACGACGACGGCGATGTCGTGATTCTGACGGCGATTGAGCTTGGGCACGTTCGCGAGATCGTACGTCTCGCCGTTGATGCGCGCCCGCACGAATCCCTGTTTGCGCATCGCCTCAAAGACGTCGCGGAACTCACCTTTGCGTCCGCGGACGAGCGGCGCGAGGACTTCGATCTTCGTGCCCTCGGGCCACTCGAGCACCAGATCGGTGATCTGCGAGGCGCTCTGACGCTCGACCGGAGCGCCGTCGTTGGGACAGTGCGGCGTCCCCGTGCGCGCCCACAGCAGCCGGAGATAATCGTAGATCTCCGTGATCGTGCCAACCGTGGACCGTGGGTTTGCGCCCGCCGTTTTTTGCTCGATCGAGATTGCAGGCGACAATCCCTCGATCGCATCGACGTCCGGCTTGTCCATCAAACCGAGGAACTGGCGCGCGTAGGCCGACAGCGACTCGACGTAGCGGCGCTGCCCCTCGGCGTAGATCGTGTCGAACGCGAGCGACGATTTCCCGGACCCCGACAGCCCCGTGATCACCACGAGGGCGTTCCGGGGCAACTCGACGTCGATGTTCTTGAGATTGTGTTCGCGTGCTCCGCGGACGATCAGGGCGTCACCGGACATAGAACCGGAGGCTAGCTGCGTCACGGGGTTTAGGTCAACTCTCCCTTTTCTCTTGCTTAGAGTGCCCGCCCTTCCTACGTTAGCATCCCCGATGACCACACATGCGAAGGTCCTGAAATGAACCGCGGCGGCCCGCAGGGCGGCGGGGGCGGCGGTTCACGGCGCGAGCGACGCTGGCAGAGCTCACAAGAACGAGCGCGCGTGGCCGCGGAGCTGATCGAGGAAGCGGAGTCGCTGACGCAGACAGGCGCGATCGCCACTCCCAAGGACGTCGCGCGCGACGAACAGCCACCGCCGCTGCGCGTTGCGCAGCCGGTCGCGACTCCGGCGCCGCTCGATGTCACCGACAGGCTCGAGGATGAAGAGGTACCGGCACCGCCGTCTGAACCGGTGGCGGCCGCGCCCCCCACCCCTCCCGCCCCCCCCGCCGCCCCCACGCCCGCGCCGCCACCGGCACCGGCACCCGTTGCTGACGATCCGTTGTATGTGGCGGCGCGGGAGGCGAGTGAGCGTGGCGAGTTCGATCGAGCGGCCGCGTCATATCGCGATCTGCTCGCCCGCGAGCCGAATCATGTGAAGGCACGCAACAATTTGGCGCTGATTCTCGACGCGCGCGGCGATCGCGAAGGCGCGCTCGCCGAGCTCGATCGCGCGCTCGAGGCCGAGCCGGACAACGCCGCCCTGCTCTTGAACCGCGCCGCCGTGCTCGGCGCCACGGTGCGGTACGCCGCGGCCCAGCGCGATCTGCAGCGCGTGCTGCGAGCCGATCCGGCCAACGTCGAAGCGCTGTTCAGCCTCGGGATCGTGCTCACCCGGCGCGGCATGTGGCGCGAAGGAACGGATCAGCTCAGGCGTGCCGTCGAGCTCGAGCCGGGACGTGCCGCCGCCTGGTATTACCTCGGCGAAGCACTCAATCACGTGGACGACCTCGCCGGGGCGTTGTCAGCGTACGAGCGCGCGGTCGAGTTACAGCCCGCCAACCCCAAAGCGCTCTACGGCATCGGGAAGATTCTCGACCGCCTGAACCGCCCGGACGAAGCCACGGCGATGTACCGCCGCTCGCGGGAAATGTCCGGGAGGTGATTCGCGTAGTCGTGGACGATCTGGCGTCGTTCGCCGCTGATGCGCTCGTCCGCCCCGCCACCACTCGCCTCGACCCTACGGCTGCCGCGCTGCGCCGCCTGGAAATCGTCGGCGGCCAGGAATTCCAGAACCGGATCCGCCTGAGCCGCGAGCTGGCGGTCGGCGCCGCCGTGGTGACCGCCGCCGGCGGTGACTTACCCGCTGAATTCGTCATTCATGCCGTGATTCGGAGCGAGCGCGAGCCCGTCACCCGCGGCAACGTCGCGCGCGCCTGGCTCTCGACACTGCATCAAGCCCAGGAATGGCAGTTCACGCACGTCAGCGCGCCACCGCTCGGAACCGGCGCCGGCAATCTGGCGCTGGAGGACGCCGCCGAAATCATGGCGACCGTGCTGCACGCGCATCGGGGCGGCGCGGCATTTCCGGCCGATGTCTCCTTCATCGTCGAGCGATCCGAGGATCAGCAGGTGTTCGAGGCTGCGCTGCAGCGGGCGGTTTCGTGACGCGCCGGCACTGGGGCATCGCCATCCTGGCGGCCTGGGGGTTGTCGCTCGGCTGGCTCGTGAAGCGCGAGATGTTTCGACCGACTGGCGCGCGTCTGGCTGAGGCAGCTCTCGCCGTTCCACCGGGCGCTCTCTTCTATCGCCTCGAGCTCGGCGGCCAGCAGATCGGCTTCGCATCCGCAACGCTCGACACGCTCTCCACTTCGCTGCGGGTCGAGAATGTCTTCGTGCTCGACGTGCCCGCGCTCGGCAAGATGTATCGGACCACGACGCGGAGCGTCGCCACGCTGTCGCGCGCGCTGCGCTTGCAAACCGTCACGACGATATTCGTCGGCGACATGGGTCAATTCGCCGCGCACGGTCAGGTGCTCGGCGACAGCGTCCTCTCGATCGTGATCGTGTCTGACGGCGATTCACAGACGACGCGGATTCCGCTCGACGGCCCGATTACACTGCCCACGCTCTTGCCCTTGCGCCTGGCGTTCGGCGGCGAGCTCCAACCGGGACGCACCTATTTGGCGCGGCTGTTCGACCCGCTGCTCTTGAGCCGGCGCGACGTCACGGTGAAGGCGGCAAAAGAGTCGACCCTGGTCGTTTCAGACAGCGCCGACCTCGATTCGACTACGATGGTCTGGGTGCCGGAGCACTTCGACACGGTGCGCGCGTTCCGCATCAATCACGACGCGAACGGGGTGCCCACAAGCAGTTGGATCGACGCGCAAGGTCGGTTGGTGCTCGCGTCCACGCAGGACCGGGCCGACGGCTTTGCGATGGAGCGCGCGGCTTTCGAGATCGCGTACGACAACTTCAGGCATCGCGACACCGCGCGCATCGCGCGCAAGAGCACGTCGCCTGCTCCGGGCGACATCGTGCCCGTGACCGCGCTGGTCGCGGGCGTCCGCGCAGCTCCAACCGGCACGGGGCGGCTGCGCCTACGGGTGACCGGCGCCGCGCTTCCGGGAATCGAGAGCCCCCGCCAGCGGCTGACGGGGGACACGCTCGAGATCAGTCGTGTAGGGGAGCTCGAGGCCCACGCGATGCCGTACCGTCTTCCCAACCGCGACACGGCATTGGACCGTTGGCTCAGGCCTGAGCCGTTCATTCAGAGCGGCGATCCCCGCATCGCCGCGGAGGCTCGGCAAATCATCGAGCGCGAGAAAAACCCGGCGCGTGCCGCGGAGCTGCTCGCGCGCTGGGTGCATGCGTCGGTGCAGCGGGTCGCGCCGACGGGTGGCGTGCCGAGCGCCGTGAAGGTCCTGGAGAATCGGCGCGGCGACTGCAACGAGTTCACGACGCTGTACGTCGCGCTCGCGCGAGCCGCTGGGCTCCCGGCCCGCACGGTGGCCGGGCTCCTCTATCTGAACGGCCGCTTCTACTACCATGCGTGGCCTGAGGTCTATCTCAGTGATTGGGTCGCTATCGACCCCGTCTTCGACCAATTCCCCGCTGATGCCGCGCATGTGCGACTCGCGGTTGGTGGGCTGGCCCGGCAGGTGGAGCTGGTCCCGCTGATCGGCGGGCTCAAGCTCGAGGTCCTATGATCCGTCTGGAAAACCTGACCAAGCTCTACGGCAGCTTCGTCGCGGTTGACGACATCAGCCTCCACGTCCCCCGCGGCGTCCTCTACGGATGCCTTGGCCCGAACGGCGCCGGCAAGACGACGACGTTGCGCATGATCGCCGGCATTCTGCGACCGACACAGGGCCGCGTCCTGCTCGGCGGCGACGACGTGCACGCCAATCCGCTCTCCGCCAAGATGCGGCTCGGCTTCATTCCCGACCGGCCTTTCGTGTACGACAAGCTCACCGGCGCCGAGTTCTTGCGCTTCGTTGCCGGGCTTTATGGACAGGAAGGCGATGTCGTCGAGCGCCGCATCGCCGAGCTGCTCGAGGTGTTCGAGCTGACGAGCTGGAAGGACGAGCTGGTCGAGGCCTATAGCCACGGCATGCGCCAGAAGCTGATCATCTCGAGCGCGCTCATTCACCGACCGGAATGCATCGTCGTCGACGAGCCGATGGTTGGGCTCGACCCGAAGGCGGCGCGATTGCTGAAGGACATTTTCAGACAATTCGTCGGCAGAGGCGGCACCGTGTTGATGAGCACGCACACGCTCGAAGTCGCCGAAGCGATGTGCGACCAGATCGCGATCATCCAGCACGGCAAGATCGTCGCGGCGGGAACGGTCAGCGACGTGCGCCGCCAGCACAAAGCCGGCGACGCCAGTCTCGAAGAGCTGTTCCTCAAGCTGACGGGCGGCGCGCAAGTCCGTGAATTGGCCGAGGTGCTCGGCAGATGAAGCAGCCTTCGCTCGCACATGTGCTCCAGCCCAAGTGGCGCACCGCGTTGCAGCGGCTGCGCGAAGAGCGCGCGAACGGCGGGAGCGGGAAGCTTGTTGTGCTCGCGCTGGTCGGCGGCGCGTTCTGGGTCGGCGTCTTCGGCGTGCTATACCGGATTCTCAAGGCACTGCGCGCGGTCGAAGAGCTTGGTCCGCTGATTCCCGGCAAGATCCTCGGCCTCATCCTGCTCTCCTTTATATCCATCCTCGTCCTGTCGAACGTGATCACAGCGCTGTCGAGCTTCTTCCTCGCGAAGGACCTCGATCTCCTGGTGTCCGCGCCGGTCGACTGGCTGCGCCTGTATCTCGCCAAGCTGGGAGAGACGCTGTTGCACTCCTCCTGGATGGTGGCGCTCATGGCGGTGCCGATTTTGACGGCGTACGGCGTCGTGTTCAAGGGAGGGGTGCTGTTCGCTGCGTACGCGATCCTCGCCATCGTGCCGATGCTGATCCTGCCTGCGGTACTCGGCTCGGCCGTCACGCTCATTCTGGTCAACATCTTTCCAGCGCGACGCACTCGCGACTTGCTTTCCATCATCGCATTGGGCGCCGCCGGCGGCGTGATTCTGTTATTCCGGCTGATACGGCCGGAGCAGCTGGCGCGGCCCGAGGGATTCAGAAACCTGCTCGACTTCGTGATCCTGCTGCGCGGACCGACGTCGCCCTTCCTGCCGAGCGAGTGGGCAGCGCAGGCGATCATGGGATACCTGCGGCATGAGATCGATCTGTTGCCGCTCATTCTGCTGTGGACTACAGCGGCCGGCTTTGTCACGATCGGTGCGCTGCTGCATCGCGTACTCTATCCCACGGGATTCACGAAGGCGCAGGAGGGCGCCGAGCGATTCATTCGCGGCACGCTGTGGCGCTGGACCGTCGGCTCTATGCTGGCCTGGCTGCCGGTCGCAAAACGGGAATTCGTTCTCAAAGACATCAAACTGTTCTTTCGGGACACGACGCAGTGGAGTCAGCTCATCCTGCTTGCGGTGCTCGTCGTCGTGTATCTGTTCAACATTCAGGCATTGCCGCTGCATCGCGGCGAGCCGGTGGGATTCTTCTACGTCAACCTCGTCTCGTTCCTGAATCTGGGATTGGCCGGGTTTGTACTCGCGTCGATCGCCGCGCGGTTCATCTTTCCCGCCGTGTCGCTCGAGGGCCGCCAGATGTGGCTGCTCCGCTCCTCGCCGCTCGATCTGCGCGCGCTGCTGTGGTCCAAGTACTGGGTCGGCACGGTGCCGCTGCTGGTGTTGGGGCTCCTGCTGACGGGACTCACGAACGCCCTGCTAAAAGTCACCCCATTCATGATGCTGTTGAGTCTCGCGACGATGGCGGCACTGACGCTCGCCATCGGCGCGATGGCACTCGCGTTCGGCGCGCTGTACCCGCAGTTCGAGACGGAAAACGCCGCGCAGATCCCGACGTCGTTCGGTGGACTCGTGTTCATGATGGCGACGATCGCGCTGCTCGCCGCGGTGTTGGGCGCGCTGGCGAGCGCGGTCACGACGTATGTGCGCGCGGCGTGGGAGGGCTCGCCAGTCGGAGTGACGCCGGCGATGCTGGGATGGTTCGTGGCCGCCGCCGCGTTGTGCGTGACGGCCACGATCGTGCCGCTGCGGCTGGCACTGCGGAAGATGGAAAGCTTCGAGTTCTAGCTTAGCGCCAGCTCAGTCCCCCGACCAACTGGAACGCGCTGCCGTTGCCGACGATCAATTTGGCCTCGACGTAAGGCCGCGTGCGACCGCGTCGGCCTTCGAGGCCTGTCAGCAGGTTGAGGTTGGTGGTGCTGTTGCTCACCCCGCCGGAGCTCGCGTGTGAGTAGTTCAACCCGCCTCCCACATACCACGCTTGATAGGTCGTGGGAGGCCGGTACTTGACGTCGAAATTCAGGGCCCACAGCGAGCCGCCGCTCACGAAGTAGTAGTCGAACGTCGGATAAAGTTCGAGCGCCGGAACGATCGGCCACGAGAGCTGCGCACCGATGAGCGCCTTGCTGGCGTCGAAATTGTATCCGACGTGCGCACCGTAGGTTGGGCCTGGTGTCGCGGCGCTGACGCGCCGGTAGCGGCGCTGCGCTTCGGCTCCCGATGTGATCACGGCCACCAGCAACACGACGAGCAAGGTCCGCCCGGCCCATTTCTTCACGACTGTCCTCGAAGTCAGGGATGGAGACTGATAGGAAACGGCGGGGAAAAACGCAATAGCGCGCGGGAATCACGCCGCGACGCGGGCGCCACAGCGATTGCAGTAGCGCGCGTCGTCTTCCAGTACGGTGCCACAACGAACGCAGTAGCCGGGGGCGGATCCTAACCGCCTGCCGCATTCCGAGCAGAACTGAGCGTCACTCTCCGGGCGGGCGCCGTGTTCGGGACAAGGTGAGCGGTGAGCGGTGAGCGGTGCGCGGGCCGGCGACTCCCGCGGACCGCGGACCGCGGACCCGGTTGGCTCCCCTCGCATCGCCGCCAATGCTTCGCCCGTGTACTTCGCTTTCAGGCTTTCGTAGTCAGCGTCGGAAAGTTTCCCCGTCGCGCGATCGAATTCGATCTCCTTGAGCGCGCGCAACGCGACAGTCTGCGGGCTCAGGTCGTCGTCGGGGTCTTCGCCCTCGTCGATGGCGCTCGAAGCGCTCTCAGGGGACGACGGGCGAAGAATGGGGAGGAGCACGAAATAGGTCGCCCCCGTTGCAAGCACGAGGCCCGCGATCAGCTCGAGCAGCTCCAACGATCAGCCGGGCAGCCGGTCGAGCTCTTGACGCAACCGCTCGAGCTCGGCCGCAGACGCATTGGGAGGCGGGAGGCCGTCTACTGTAGGGGAACCAACCTGCACGTCGCGAGTCCAACGCCGCAGCCTGAGGAAAAGGAATATTCCGGCGATGAGGACTACGACTGAGGGCACAAAGTAACCAGCAAGGTTGAACCCGCGCCGCGGCGGCGACATCAGGGCCTGTTCGCCGTACTGCGCCACGAACGCATCGGTGATTTGCTGCGCCGTCTTCCCAGTGGCGGCGAGCCGCAGCACTTCTTTGTGCATGGCGGGGCTGTACGTGCAGCTGAAGTCCGTCGTGCGGCATGTGTAGACGTCGAGCCCGCAGCCACAGCTGCAGCGAATGCGTTTTTCGATTCTCTGAATGGCGGCGTCGTTGTCTACAGCCGTAACCGGTGGCAGCGCTCGACCCGCCCGGCCGGGGTCGTAGACGCGGCCCGCGCTCGCGGTGTCCTGAAGCACCGCACCCGCCGCTGCGACGGCCGCGACGAAAAATCCCCGTCGACTCACGCGATCGTTCATGGCCCAGCCTCGAGTTTCACCGTGTATCCCGCCTGCGCGCGCTGCGTTCGTCCTCTCGCGCCGGGCGCTGATCCGCCACCCGGCCAGAGGACGATCAAGCCGCCGATCACCAGCACGAACCCCCCGAACCACACCCACCACACGAGCGGATTGATCGTGAAACGATAGACGGCTTCTTCTGTGCCGTTCACGAGGCCGCCGAGG
>DATGVZ010000009.1:0-17092 GCA_035299765.1 Gemmatimonadales bacterium | reverse complement strand
TACCGACGTGGTGTTGATCGATCTCCAGGATATCGGCGCGCGCTATTACACCTATCCTGCGTCGCTCGCGCAACTGATGCGTGCTGCAACGCGCGCGCGCAAACGGGTGATTGTGTTGGATCGGCCGGACCCTATCGGCGGCGTTGCGGTGCAGGGAAACGTGCGCGCGCAGGCGGGCGATCCGGACTCCGCCTTTGTTGGTTTTCTTCCCATCGCGATGCGTCACGGGATGACACTCGGCGAGCTCGCTCGCATGACCAACGACGTTCTGGGGATCGGCGCCGACCTGGTAGTCGTCCCGGTGGCCGGCTGGTCGCGATCCATGTTTTATGACCAGACGAGCATTCCGTGGGTCAAACCGTCACCCAACATGCCGAGCCTCGAGAGCGCGTTTCATTATCCGGGGACGTGTCTATTCGAGGGTACGAATGTGTCGGTGGGCCGTGGAACGGGCATGGCGTTTCAGGTGGTCGGGGCGCCGTGGCTCGATCCGGACTCGGTGCTGGCGCGGCTCGACCAGGCGGCTGTGGCCGGCGTGGAGGTTCAGGCGACCGCGTTCACTCCGCTCGCGCCGACGGATGGCAAGTATGGCGGCGTCCCGCTGCGTGGTCTGCGACTCCGCGTCACGGATCGCGCGCGCTACGACGCCACGAAGCTTGCGGTCGCGTTGATTGGGGCGATTCGCGCGGTGCATCCGAACCAGTTCCAGTTTCGGAATGACAGCTTCGATCGGCTCGCGGCGGGGCACGAGCTCCGCGCGGCACTCGAAGCGGGGCGGCCGATGCGGGAGATCTGGGAAGGGTGGGAACGAGATCTCGCGCGATTTCGCGAGGTGAGGACGAAGTATCTGATTTATTAGTGCATTCGAGTCGTGCGCATAGGGTGCCCGAACCACGGATGTCGCTGGTCCCGCGGCAGGCCAGCTGTCGCCTGCGGACCGTACATCTTTTCCAAGGTCGCGACGACGTCGCCCATCGTCCCCTCCAGTGGGACCCATCCGCCGTAGATGTCCGGAAAGTCAAGCTTACAGTTGTCGCACTTCTTCCCGCTGGCGAACCGGATGGGACACCAGAAACTCTCGACGTTGCGCAGCATTTCCGCGCCGAGAGAGTACACGCCCGTCATCCAGTCACAGTAGAGGCACCAAATCAGGTCGTGTCCCACCAGGCCGTTGAACTTCTGGCGGCTGACGTTCACCCAGTCCCCGTGGCGGTATCGCGGCAGGCCGACGAGCGGCGTGAGGATGGGGTAGACACACAGTTCCGCCACGCGCAGGATGATGAAGACGGGGACGGCGAGCGCGGTCACCCAGAGAGCGACGTGGTTGTTGAGCCGTCCGACGGTACGGTTGAAGAAGGTGACGATTCGCGGCCCGTTGCGTTTGCGGTTGGCAAGTTCGTGGGCGAACATCCAGACCAGCATCCCCAGCACCTGCCCGACGATCGCTCCCACCACGCCGCGCCAGCCGAGGACGATTCCCAGGACGGTGGGCGGGATCCAGGTGAAGAGGGAGACGACAAGATCTAGCCCCGGGGCGCGGCAGAGCCACGCGCCGATTCTGCTCCCAGCGGCGCCGAGTCGGGGGATCAGGCGGAGGAGGCCCGCGAAACTGGCGATGCCGACCAGGGTGGACGCCGCGATGAGCAGCAGTGGAATCATAGGAGTTTCAATCGGCGCCGCCAAAGTAGCGCTGCGTGCTTGACGCGTCCAGGGAGTAACAAGCACTCTTTCCTCAATGAGGGACAATGACTGAGGAGTACAAGACCAAGCTGCAGGCGCTGCTCCGGGCTTATGCCGAGCGGGCGGCAAACACCCAGCCCGCGACGGCCCAGGATCAGGCGGATCGGCGGATGTGTGGGGAGCGGCTGCGCGCGGTGGTGCGTCCCGTCCTCGACGCGATCATCGCCGAGCTCAAGAGTGCGGGGCACGATGCTTCGGTTCGGGAGCACATCGAGCGGGACGACGCCTATCCCAGCGTAGCCTTGTCCTTCACGCCCCGGAGCGGGCTCGCCTCGGCGCTGATCTTTCGCTACGACCCCCGGCACGGCATCGTCGTTCAGCGCGAGGTCAAGCACGCCCCTTGGAAGGGGCGGCCGCCGACCGGAACAGGAGACCGCCTCGGGACGATCGGCATCACCGCCGTATCCGCAGCCTGGGTCGAAACCAAGACTCTGAGCTTTATCGAGGCGGTGCTGAAAGCGAATTAATCTGTGTTGAACTTGCCGAATTGACGCCGCGACCTCATTATCCTCCCGCGCCCGTACTCAGTTCACGGGGGGTTGTTATGGTCGCGGTCCGCACGTTGACCCGCGCAGCCGTCGTTGTCCTGATGGTTGCCGCTCCCACGATCTGGTACGCTTGCTCCGAGAGCGCGCCAGATTCGCCCGTTGGTCCCGCAGTTGCGCCCCCCGTTCTTCCGCGCGGTAACTTCACGGATCTCCGCGGTGCGCTCGCGGTGCTGCGGCGACACTCACCCCAGCTCCTCGAGACTCCCGGGATCGTGGGGACGGCAGTCACCAAGCTGCCGGACGGACGCGCCGGCCTACTCATCCTCGCTGAACGGGCGGGAATCGCGCGGCTACCGGACACGCTCGAGGGAGTGCCGGTCACCGTCCGCGTCACCGGCCGGATCATGGCCTTCAGCGATCCCACACAGCGCCAGCGGCCCGCCCCGCCGGGGTTTTCGGTGGGGCATCCGGCGATCACTGCGGGCACCATTGGCGCGCGCGTGCGTGACGCGCTCGGGCACGTCTACATCCTCTCCAACAATCACGTCCTGGCCAACTCGAATGGCGCGACGATCGGGGATCCCGAGTATCAGCCAGGGCCTTACGACGGCGGCACGGCCGCCGACCAGATCGCGACGCTGACCGACTTTCAAACGATCTCGTTCGCCACCAACGGAAGCAATCAGATCGACGCCGCGATCGCCCTGTCGAGCACGGACGTCCTGGACAATGCCACGCCCGCCGACGATGGCTACGGCATGCCGAACTCGACCATTTACGGAGACGCGAACGGTGACGGGTTGTTCGATGACCCCAACGCCCTCCTCGGCCTCAACGTGCAGAAGTACGGTCGCACCACCCACCTCACCCACGGGCAGATCACCGGCGTCAACGCGACCGTCACGGTGTGCTATGACGGCACCTGTACCAAGACCGCCCGCTACGTGGACCAGATCATCATCTCGCCGGGCGGATTCAGCGGCGGCGGCGACTCAGGTTCGCTCATCGTGACCGACGACGCGAACCCCAATCCGGTGGCGCTGCTCTTCGCCGGGAGCTCGACGGTGACCATTGCCAACCGGATCGATCTCGTCCTCCTCCGCTTTGGCGTCACGATCGACGGCTTCGCGCCGCCACCGCCGGGTCCGCTGACCGACTTGGCCGTGACGAGCGTCAGTGGACCCAGTGCGGCCGTGCGGGGCAGTACCTCCAGCATCACCGTGATCGTGAAGAACGTCGGCAACCAGGATGTGTCAAAGTTCGACGTCACGCTGCAGGACACGACCGAGCACGTCACGGTTGGGACGCAGACGGTCGCCGGACTGGTCGCGCAGGGCACCACGACGCTGACATTCGCCTGGACGCCGAGTGCCACGGGCGACCACGGGTTGGTTGCCCGTCAGATGCTGCCCGACGACAGGGCCACGAACGACCAGCGCTCGGTGACGATCCCGGTCAATCCGCCCGTCACAGACGTCGCGGTGACGGGCTTCAGCGGCCCGAGCTCGGTGATCGTCGGGCATGGCATCAACATCGGCGTCACGGTGACGAACGTCGGTAATCAGAACGTGACGAGCAGCTTCACCGTCACCTTGCAGGACTCGACAGCCGGCGTGACGCTCGGCACGCAGACAATCGCCGGTCTCGCGGCGGGTGGCAGCACGACGCTCGTTTTTAGCTGGAACACCACCGGTGCCGCGCTGGGCGGGCACACGCTTGTGGCGACGCACACCCTCACCGACGACAATACCGCCAACAACCGGCGCTCGACGGTCGTCACGGTCACTCCCAAGCCGACCGACATCGCCCTGACGGGCATCTCCGGGCCCAGCTCGGTAGCTCAGGGGGACACTGCACACGTCATCGTGACGGTCCAGAACGTCGGGGAGGTGGACGTCACCACGAGCTTCGCGGTCGTCCTGACCGACGGCTGGGCCGGCCCGACTGTCGGCACGGGGACGGTGGCCGGTCTCGCCGTGGGGGCGACGACCACGCTCGATATCCGCTGGAACACTGCCGGGGCGACTATCACCGGGCATACGCTCTTCGCAACGCAGCAGCTAGCCGATGACAATTCGGCTAACAACACCCTCGGAATCGGGATCAACGTCACGGCGCCGTCTGGGCAGCCTCCGCCACCCCCGCCGCCCCCACCGGGGACTGATCTCGCCATCACCGGCATCACCGCGCCGGCGCAGGTGACGCAGGGCGACACCGCACACGTCGTGGTGACCGTGCAGAACGTGGGCGGACAGGACGTCACGACCAACGTCGACGTCGTGCTGACCGATGGGACGTACGGCAACGTGGTGCTCGGCACGCAGACGATCACCGGCCTCGCCGTGGGGGCGAGCGCGACGCGCACGTTCAACTGGAACACCGCGGGCGCGGCTATCGCTGGCCATACGCTCTTCGCGACGCAGAAGCTGGCCGACGCCAACCCGGCGAACAACAGCATGGGGGTCGGAATCGACGTGCAAGCTCCACCTGTGACCGACGTCGCCGTGACCAGCGTGGTCGCGCCCACCGCCGTGACGCAGGGGACCAACGCTTCCATCGGGGTTACCGTCCAGAACGTGGGCGGGGTGAATGTCACCAGCAGCTTCAATGTCGTCCTGACCGACGCGACAAGCGGTGCGACACTGGGCACCCAGCCGGTGACGGGGCTCGCCGTCGGAGCGACGGCGACGCGCACCTTCGCCTGGAATACGACCGGCGCCGCGCTGGGTGGTCACACGCTGGTGGCGACCCAGAGCCTGTCGGATGCCAACACCGCGAACAACCAGGCATCAGCAACGATCACGGTGAACGCGCCCGTGACGGATGTGGCCGTGACCAACGTGAGCGCGCCGAGCTCGGTGATTCAGGGGAATATGGCCGCCGTTGGCGTCACGGTGCAGAACGTGGGCGGCCAGAATGTCGCAAGCAGCTTCAACGTCGTCCTGACCGATGCGACGACGGGCGCGACGATCGGCACGCAGGCGGTGAACGGTCTCGCGACGGGCGCCAGCGCGACGGTATCCTTCAACTGGAGCACCACGGGCGCAGCGCTCGGCGGTCACACCCTCGTGGCGACGCAGGGCCTGGTGGACGACAACGCAACGAACAACCAGGGCTCTGTGACGGTCAATGTGACGCCGCAGCCGGTCGATCTCGCCCTGGCAAGTATCACGGCGCCGGCCCAGGTCACGCAGGGCGACACCGCTCCCGTGGTGGTCACGGTCCAAAACGTGAGTGCGCAGGATGTCACGACCAATTTCGACGTCGTGCTGACTGACGGGACGGCCGGGAACGCGATTCTCGGGACACAGACAATCTCCGGTCTTGGGGCGGGCGCGAGCGCGACGCGCACGTTCAATTGGAACACCGCTGGCGTGGCCACCAATGGGCACATCCTAATCGCGACGCAGATGCTGGCAGACAACAACTCGTCCAACAACGCCCGCGCGATCTCGATCACGGTGAACCAGCCGAGCCTCCACGTTGGGAATCTCAACGGCTTTGCCGCGAGTAACGGGAACACCTGGACAGCTACCGTGCAGATCACGGTCCATGATTACCGACACAATCTCGTGAGCGGCGCGACGCTACACGGGATGTGGAACGGGTCCGGTCCCGATGTCGCGTGCTCGACGACTGCGGGCAGCAATGGGATTTGCAGCGTGGTCCTGTCGTCCATCCCGAATTCGACGAAGCTGGTGTCGTACGCGGTCACTGGTCTGACACTCGCAGGCTACGTTTACCAGCCGTCCGCGAATCACGACCCGGATGGGAGCAGCAACGGCTTCTCGGTTACCGTGAAGCGCCAGTGATGACCGGACGGGGGATAGCATTGCTTGTGTCCGCGATATTGGCCGGCTGTTCCGGCACTCACAGTGGGGGAGCCACCGTGACTCGTAGGAGCATCGATGAGGTTCTCGCCGCGCACACCGATTCCCTGATGATGCTGCCGGGCGTCGTGGGGACAGCGGTGGGTTTGTGCGACGGTCAGCGTTGCATCAAGGTGTTGCTGGCAGACACCAGCACGGCCGCCAAAGCCCGAATTCCGGAGCGTCTGGAGGGCTACCGCGTCGTCGTCGAAGTGACGGGCGTCATCCGGCCTCGCTAGCGCAGCTGTTGCCACAGGTAGACGTAGGTCAGCGCGAACTCCTTTGCCCGCTGCGCGTTTGTCACGCCCGCGCCGTGGCCGCCCTCCGTGTTCTCGAAGTAATAGAATGGGATCCCCATCGATTCCATCTTCGCCGCCATCTTGCGCGCATGCGCGGGATGCACGCGGTCGTCGCGCGTCGTCGTCGCGAACAGCACCGTCGGATATTTCGTCCCCGGCCGCAGATTCTGGTACGGTGAGTACCGCGAGATATACGCCCACTCCTCCGGCTTGTCGGGATCGCCGTATTCCGCCATCCAGCTCGCGCCGGCGAGCAGATGGCTGTAGCGCTTCATGTCGAGCAACGGGTTCTGGATCACAACGGCGTTGTACAGCTCGGGATGCTCGGTCAGAGCCACGCCCATCAACAATCCACCGTTGCTGCCGCCGCGGATGCCGAGATGCTGCGGACTCGCCACGCTGTCCTTGATCAATTGCTGCGCGACCGCGGTGAAATCGTCGTAGATGCGCTGGCGATGCTCCTTCAATCCCGCGCGGTGCCATTGTGGTCCGAATTCACCACCGCCGCGAATGTTCGCGAGCACGAAGACGCCGCCGCGCTCGAGCCACGCTGCGCCGGCCGCGCTGTTGTAGGACGGCGTATTCGCGATTTCGAATCCGCCGTACGCCGTGAGCAGCGTGGGGTTGCTGCCATCGCGCTTCATGGCGCCGCGGTGCACGATGAAGAAGGGGATGTTCGTGCCGTCCGGCGAAGTGGCTTCCTGCTGTTCGACGACCAGCGCCGCGGCGTCAAACATCGCGGGAAGCCGCTTGACCTCCGAGACGGCGCCGTTCTCGGCCGTGACGTATAGCGTCGTCGGCTGGATGAAGTTGGTGAACGTGAAGAAGTAGCGATTCGAGCGGGGCGAGCGGTCCACGACGCCGACGGTGCCGAGGTCCGGAGCGGGAACCCTCTCGAACGTCCATCCACCGCTCTGGTGGCGATAGCGTCGCAGCTCGCCACGCACATTGTTGAGCACGTTGAGAATCAGGTCGTCGCGCGTCGTCGAGACGCCGTTGATGGTCTCGCGCGGGCCGGGCTGCATCACGAGCTGGAGATCGCGCTTGCCGGCCATGAAATCATCGATCGAGGTCGCCACGAGCGATCCCGTGGGCCACGTTTTTCCGGCGACGGTCCATGGATCACGCACGTAGACGATCATCTGGTCGCGCAGCAAATACAGATCCGCGTCCTTCAGGACGTCGATCTTTGTGACTTTTCCCTTGTCGTACAAATACTGCGCACTCTCGTAAAAATTGATGGCATCGGTGATCCGCAAGTAGCGGCGGTCCCCGGCGTCTACACTGAAACCGAACGCTCCCACATGGTCGGCTGGAACTTCGAAGACCGTGGTCGCGGAAGCGAGTGGGTGACCGCGTTTCCAGAGCTTCACGATGCGCGGATAGCCTGACGTCGTCATGCTGCCCGGCCCAAAGTCCGTGCCGACGAACAGCGTGCTGTCATCGACCCAGGCGGTATTGGTTTTTGCCTCGGGAATCTTGAATCCGCCGCTGACGAATCGCGTCGTGGTCAGATCGAACTCCCGCGTCTCTGTGGCGTCGGATCCGCCGCGTGACAGTGAGACGATGCAGCGCTTGTACTCCGGCTCGAAACAATCGGCGCCGCTCCACGACCAGGTCACGCCTTCAGCTTTGCTGAGAGAATCCACGTCGATCACCGTTTCCCACGCCGGATTCGCAGTCGCGTAACTCGCCCAGCTAGTTCGCCTCCAAATGCCGCGCTCGTGCTCGGCGTCCTGCCAGAAGTTGTAGAGCGAGGTTCCGATGATCTGCGGGTAGGCGATCTTGTCCTTCGAATCGAGGATCTGCTTGACGCGATCGTAGAACGTCTGATACAGGGGTGATCGCGTCAGCGCGGCGATGGTGGCCGCGTTCTTCGCGTTGACCCACTCCATCGAGCGAGCGCTTTCGACGTCTTCTAGCCACACGAAGGGGTCATCCGCGGGCGGAGGTGACGACGGCTGCTGCGCGGCAACGGGAATGAGGAAGAGCGGTGAGATCGCGAGCAGTAGGACGAGGGTCTTCATGTCGCTTAAGCTGCCCCCGCAAGTCTTGGCGCGCCAGAGCTTTTGGCCCTACCGTCATCGCGGCAGGCGATTAGCTTCCCCCCGGCATGAATGTCATCCCCCAGCGCGTGAAGGATGCTGGCGTTGCGTTGACCGCGCCGCTGGCGCGGGCCTTAATTCAGGGCGGCGTACAGCCCAACGTCATCACCACGGTTGGCACCGTCATCCTGGTCGGCTCCGGTGTGGCGTTTGGGGTCGGCGAGATTCGGCTCGGCGGGGTGTTGTTGCTCGTGAGCGGCTTGTTCGACATCCTGGACGGGCAAGTCGCTAGGCAAGGCGGCTTGGTGACGGCGTTCGGCGCGTTCTACGATTCGACGCTCGACCGCGTGGGAGAGTCGGCGGTTTTCGCCGGTCTGGCGATCTATTTCCTCCACGGCCCGCTTCCGCCGTCTCTCGTCGCGCCCGCGGTCGGCGCCGCGATCGCTGCGCTGGCGACTTCACTGCTGGTCTCATACACCCGTGCGCGCGCTGAGGGCGTAGGCGTCGAGTGTCGGGTGGGAATCGCTGCGCGAGCCGAGCGCGTTCTACTGCTCGGTGTGCCCGCCATCATATTTGGTGGTGGTTCGCGCACCGATGGAGTGATGCTGTTCTGGATTGTGGTCGTGCTTGCGTTTGTCTCCGCGGTCACGGTGATCCAGCGGATCGTGCATGTGGCGCGCGTTGCGAGAGGTGCGCCGCGGCCACCGTCGCTGGTTCCGAAGCGTGAGACGTTACCTGGAGTCGCGGCGGTGCGCCGCAAGGCCCATTAATGATTCTGACAGGTGGCAGCCGAGACATTGCCCCGCCCAACGGAAAACTGGGCGTCATGCTCGTCGGCCTGGGCGCCGTCTCGACGACGTTCATCGCGGGCGTCGAAAACGTGCGGCGCGGTCGCGCGCTGCCGATCGGATCGCTCAGCCAAATGGCCACGATCCGCCTGGGCAAACGCACCGACAAGCGCGTGCCCAAGATCAAGGACTTCGTGCCGCTCGCGGACTTGCAGGACCTCGTGTTCGCCGCGTGGGACCCCATTCCCGACGATGCGTACACCGCCGCCGTGAAAGCCGGCGTGCTCGATCAGCACGAGCATCTCGAGCCGATCAAGGCGTTCCTGCAGGGCATCAAGCCGATGCCCGCCGTCTTCGATCAGTACTATGTCAAGCGGCTGCACGGCACCAACGTCAAACGCGGCAAGAACAAACGGGACCTCGCCGAGCAGCTCCGCGAGGACATTCGGAATTTCAAGAAGAGCGCCGGGCTCGATCGCATCGTGATCGTGTGGTGCGCCTCGACGGAGGTCTTTCTGACGGCGGGCCCAGCCCATCAGTCGATCGACGCATTCGAGAAGGCGATGGAGCAGAACGATCAATCGATCGCGCCGTCCATGCTGTACGCCTATGCCGCGTTGATGGAGAACGTGCCGTTCGCGAACGGCGCGCCCAATCTCACCGTGGACATTCCGGCGCTGGTGCAGATGGCGGAGGAGCGCCGCGTCCCGATCGGCGGCAAGGATTTCAAGACCGGCCAGACGATGATGAAGAGCGTGCTCGCGCCGGCGTTCAAGGCGCGCATGTTGGGCCTCTCCGGCTGGTACTCCACCAACATCCTGGGCAACCGCGACGGCGAGGTGCTGGACGACCCCGAGTCGTTCAAGACCAAGGAAGAATCGAAGCTCGGTCTCCTCGAGCACATCCTCCAGCCCGATCTCTATCCCGAGCTGTACGGCAAGGTCTACCACAAGGTGCGGATCAATTACTATCCGCCGCGGGGCGACAACAAAGAGGGCTGGGACAACATCGACATTTTCGGATGGCTCGGCTATCCGATGCAGATCAAAGTCGATTTCCTGTGTCGTGACTCGATCCTCGCCGCGCCCATCGTGCTCGATCTGGCGCTGTTTTTCGACCTGGCCGGACGCGCGGGGCTCGCGGGAATTCAGGAATGGCTGTCCTTCTACTTTAAGAGCCCGCAGACCGCGCCGGGGCTGTACGCCGAGCACGACCTGTTCATTCAGCAGACCAAGTTGAAGAACACGTTGCGCTGGATGATGGGCGAGGAGCAGATCACGCACCTCGGTATCGAGTACTACGAGTACGCTGACCGCTAACCGTCTTCGCCCTTCAGGAGATCTGCGTCGATGATAGTTCCTCCGCTTCAGCATGCGGCTGGCGGCGAGGCCGCGCTCGTGCTGCCCGATCTCAATCAGGCCACGTTCCTCGGCGGCATCGGGGGACGGGCGCTGCTGCTCTGGGGCCTCGTGATCTGCGCGCTCGGACTCCTGTTTGGCCTCGCGCAGTACACGCAGCTCAAGAACCTCCCGGTGCATCGGGCGATGCGCGAGATCTCCGAGCTGATCTATGAGACATGTAAGACCTACCTGCTCACGCAGGGCCGCTTCCTGCTTATTCTCTGGGTCTTCATCGGCGCGATTGTGGCGGTGTATTTCGGGACCCTGGCCGAGACCGTCACCGCGGGCGGCGTGATCGTCCGCGGGTTCCCCGCGATGAAGGTGCTCGTGATCCTGCTGTTCAGCCTGATCGGCATCGCGGGCAGCTACGGCGTGGCGTGGTTCGGGATCCGCGTAAACACGTTCGCGAACTCGCGCACGGCCTTCGCCAGCCTCACGGGCAAGCCCTACCCGAATCACGCGATTCCCCTGAAGGCCGGCATGAGCATCGGGATGCTGCTCATCAGCGTCGAGCTGCTGCTGATGCTCCTGATCCTGCTGTTCATCCCCGGCGACTACGCGGGCCCCTGTTTCATCGGCTTCGCGATCGGTGAGTCGCTCGGCGCGGCGGCGCTGCGTGTGGCAGGCGGCATCTTCACGAAGATCGCCGACATCGGTGCGGACCTCATGAAGATCGTCTTCAAGATCAAGGAGGACGACGCGCGGAACCCCGGCGTCATCGCCGACTGCACCGGCGACAATGCCGGCGATTCCGTCGGCCCCAGCGCCGATGGGTTCGAGACGTACGGCGTCACCGGCGTCGCGCTGATCTCGTTCATTCTGCTCGGCGTGCACGAGCCGCTCGTCAAGGTGCAGCTGCTCGTCTGGATTTTCGCGATGCGCGTCATGATGATCATCGCCTCGGGCGTCTCGTACTTCCTCAACGCCGCAATCGTCAAGGCTCGCTATCAAACCGCCGACCACATGAATTACGAGGCTCCCCTCACCACGCTGGTGTGGCTGACGTCGTTCGTGTCGGTGGCCCTCACCTTCCTCGCTTCACGCCTGCTGATCCCGAATCTCGGCGGCGACCCGACGCTGTGGTGGAAGCTGTCCCTCGTCATCACCTGCGGCACATTGGCGGGCGCCATTATCCCGGAGTTCGTGAAAGTTTTCACGTCCACGACCTCGCGGTACGTGCGGGAGATTGTGACGTCGTCGCGTGAAGGCGGCGCATCACTGAACATCCTGTCCGGTTTCGTCGCGGGGAACTTCAGTGCGTTCTGGTTAGGGCTGACGATGATGTCCCTCATGGCAATCGCCTACGGCGTGAGTACCGCCGGGCTCGGGGGGCTGATGGTGGCGCCGGCCGTCTTCGCCTTCGGCCTCGTGGCATTCGGATTCCTGGGCATGGGACCGGTCACGATCGCGGTGGATTCGTACGGTCCGGTTACGGACAACGCGCAGTCGATCTACGAACTCTCGCTGATCGAGCAGGTGCCCAACGTGCGCGGTGAGATCAAGCAGGATTTCGGCTTCGACGTGAATTTCGCGCGCGCCAAAGAGAATCTCGAGGAGAACGACGGGGCGGGGAACACGTTCAAGGCGACGGCCAAGCCCGTGCTGATCGGCACGGCCGTGGTCGGCGCAACCACGATGATCTTCTCGATCATTGTGGCCTTGACGCGCGGTCTCCAGCCCGAGCTGTTGTCGAACCTTTCGATTCTGTATCCGCCGTTCCTGCTCGGTTTGATCACGGGCGGCGCGGTGATTTACTGGTTCACCGGCGCCTCGACGCAGGCGGTCACGACCGGCGCGTATCGCGCTGTGGAGTTCATCAAGGCGAACATCCGGCTCGAGGGCACGACCCGAGCCTCCGTGTCCGACAGCAAGAAGGTCGTCGCGATCTGCACGCAGTACGCGCAGAAGGGGATGTTCAACATCTTCCTCACGGTCTTCTTCGCGACGCTCGCGTTCGCCTTCGTCGAGCCGTACTTCTTCATCGGCTATCTGATCTCGATCGCGCTGTTCGGCCTGTATCAGGCCATCTTCATGGCCAATGCCGGCGGCGCGTGGGACAACGCCAAGAAGATCGTCGAGACCGAGCTGAAGCAAAAAGGAACCGAGCTCCACGCCGCGACGGTGGTTGGCGATACGGTGGGCGATCCATTCAAGGACACGTCGTCGGTCGCCATGAACCCGATCATCAAATTCACGACATTGTTTGGCCTGCTCGCGGTCGAGCTCGCGGTGTCGCTGACCGCGGAGCGGGGTGTCGCCCTGACGCTCATCCTCGCGGGCGCGTTCCTCGTCGTCGCCCTCGTGTTCGTGTGGCGGTCGTTCTACGCCATGCGGATCGAATCTGCTGCCCGTTCCGAGGCGGCTCCCATGCGCGTCAAGGTGCGCTAAAGCCGAGTCGTGATGACGTCCACCCAGATCGTCGTCACGGCGCTCGGCGCCGTCGCCATCGTCTGGGTGCTGTGGTACTTCCTCTTCTCACGCGGCAAGGCGGTGGCGGCGGCCGCAGGCACGGAGGCAGTCCAGGAAGTGCGCATCACGGTAAAAGGCGGCTACACCCCCGATACGATCGTCGTGCAAGCCGGCAAGCCGGTGCGGCTACAGTTTTATCGCGACGAGACGGCAGACTGCTCGGAGCGCGTGGTGTTCGAGCGCTTTGGGATCGACACGCAGCTCCCGCCATTTCAGACCACGACCATCGAGTTCACGCCTGATCAACCGGGCGAGTACCCCTTCCGCTGCGGCATGAGCATGCTGAAGGGACTGCTGGTAGTAGAGCCCCCTGGCGATCGCCGCGCCGCGTCGTCGCCGCACAAGTTCCACGGTGCTGGGGGGGCGGGGGCCCATGAGTAGGGCGCGCATCATTCTCCCCATCGAAGGCATGACCTGCGCGAGCTGCGCCGCGACGGTGCAGGAGGCGCTCACGGGCGTCGGCGGCGTGACGTCCGCAGGCGTCAACTTCGCGACCAACAAGGCCGCGATCGAGTACGACGATGCGCAGACGAACGTCGGCCAGCTCATCAAGACCGTGCGCGAGGCAGGGTACAACTCTGGCACGGCAAGTGTGACGTTCGGGATCACCGATCTGCATTACGCGTCGAGCGTCGCGCCGCTCGAGCGGGCGCTGGCGAGCGTCCGCGGCGTGATCCGCACGGTCGCCAACCAAGCCACCGAGACGGCCACGGTCGACTACGTCCCCGGCGTGGTTACCGCACAAGATCTCGAGCAAGCGGTGGAGAACGCAGGCTTCGAGGTCGCGGCGCCAATCGCGGCTGAGGACCCGGTGGAGCGCGAACGCATCGCGCGCAGCCGGGAAGTGCGCAGCCTCGCATGGAAGTTCGCGCTCGCCGCGGTCGTCACGGTCGTGGCCATGGCGGGCTCGATGTTGCTGATGGCCGACCGACCGATGGGCGATAACGGCACGATGAAACAGGTCGACCTGTTTGGTCGCCTCATCATGCCGCTGGCCGTGTCGCTGCGGGATTGGGTCGCGGCGCGGGGCTGGGTCCTCGACCTCACGTGGATCACGTGGGGGTTGGCGATCATCACCCTTCCGGTCGTCATCTGGTCCGGGCAGCAGTTCTATAAAGGAACCTGGAGCGGCATCCGCCATCGGACCGCCGACATGAACACGCTCATCGGCGTCGGGACGGGTGCCGCGTACCTGTACTCACTCGTCGCCACCGCCGCCCCGACGTTGTTCCTCCGCGTGGGACTGCCGGCCGATGTCTACTACGAGGCTGTCTCTGCAATCATTGCGTTGGTGCTGCTGGGCCGGTTGCTCGAGGCACGCGCCAAGGGCCGTACCTCAGAGGCGATCCGGCGATTGGCCGCGCTGCGCGCGAAATCGGCGCACGTGCTGCGCGACGGCCACGAAACGGAGATTCCCGTGGAAGCGGTGGTCGTCGGAGACCTCATCATCATCAAGCCGGGCGAGAAGATCCCGGTAGACGGTGTGGTCACCGAAGGCGCGTCCGCGGTGAACGAATCGATGATCACCGGCGAGCCGATCCCGGTTGCGAAGAAGCCGGGGGATGAAGTGATCGGTGGGACGCTGAATACGACCGGCAGTGTCACCTTCCGCGCGACACGCGTCGGCAAAGACACGGCGCTCGGCCAGATCGTGCAGCTCGTCGAGGACGCGCAGGCCACCAAGGCGCCGATCCAGAGGCTCGCGGATCGCGTCGCTGGCATATTCGTCCCGATCGTCATCGCGCTCGCCATCGCCGCCTTCGTCGGCTGGTTCGATTTCGGACCGCCTCCCGAGGCGCGGGCGGTCGTATTCGCGACCGTCGCGTTCGTCAGCGTCTTGATCATCGCGTGTCCCTGCGCGTTGGGGCTCGCGACGCCGACCGCGATTCTCGTCGGCACCGGGAAGGCCGCGGAGTACGGCATCCTCATTCGCAGCGGGGAAGCGCTCGAGCGGCTCGCGAAAGTGCGCATCGTGCTGCTCGATAAGACCGGAACGATCACCGACGGACGGCCGGCGGTGACGCACATCGTCACCGCCAAGAAACCCGACGGCACGCCGATCAGTCCGGCCGACGTCCTCAAGTGGGCAGCGTCGGTCGAGCAGCGGTCCGAGCATCCACTCGCGCATGCCATTCTCAAAGCGGCGCAAGACAAGCAGGTCTCACTCCTGCCGGTCGAAAAGTTCGCCGCGATGGAAGGACGAGGCGTGCGCGGCACGGTCGATCGCCGCATCATCGAAGTGATCTCACTGCGGCACGCGCGCGAGCGCAGCCTCGAGCTTGGCTCGCTCGGCACGGATGCCGACCGGCTCGCGGCGCAGGGCCGCTCGCCGGTCATCTGCGTCGTCAACAACACCGTGTATGCCGTGATCGCGATCTCCGATCCGGTGAAGCCGACGTCCAGGGAAGCCATCCTCCGGCTGCAGCGGCTGGGGCTGGATGTGGTGATGGTGTCGGGCGACTCGCGCAAAGGCGCGGAAGCGGTGGCCGCGGAGATGGGCATCGCCGAGGTGCTCGCCGAGGTGCTGCCATCGCAGAAGGCCGATTTGGTCAAGAAGCTGCAGCGTGAGGGTCAACCCATCGTCATGGTCGGCGACGGCATCAACGACGCGCCGGCGCTGGCGCAGGCGAACGTCGGCATCGCGATCGGGACCGGCACGGACATCGCGATGGAGGCATCGGACGTGACGTTGATCCGTGGCGACCTGCGCGCGGTGGCTACGGCGATCGAGCTCGCGCGCCGCACGCTGCGCACGATTCGCTGGAACCTGATCTGGGCGTTTGGTTACAACGTCGTACTGATTCCCGTTGCGGCCGGCGTGTTGTATCCCATCACCGGTTGGCTGCTGTCCCCGATCCTCGCGAGCGCGGCGATGGCGTGGTCGAGCCTGTCGGTGGTGTTGAACAGCCTCACTCTGCGGCGCTTCAAGGCTCGAGGAGTTGCGCGTCATGCGTTACTTCCACAGAACTAGCGCGAGTCCCGAAGCGGTACTCGATGTCGCGAAGACCTTTTTCGGCGGGCGCCTGGCGCCGGCCGAGGAGTCGCCGCGGCGGCGCGCGTATCACGGAACGTTGGGCCGTATCACGATCAGCGCGCGGCCCGAGGGCGGGCACTACACCTTCGTCGAGGCGACGACCGATCAGGTGGGCGAATCGGAGCTCGACAAGCTCGCCAAACGCTTTCTTGCGGAGGTGCATCGGCTCGTCGAGCCGACGCACGTCATGCGCGGAGCGTACTAGCCGGCGAGCTTGGCGCCGTAGCCCGCCTGCGCGACCGCCGCGACGAGTTGATCCGTCGTGACGCGGTCGTCGTCGAAGTCCACTTCTGCTTCGCCATCGGGCAGATCGATCACCGCGGAGTAGACGCCGCTCACACCTTTGAGCGCCTTCTCCACCTTGGCCTGGCAGTGCCCGCAGGTCATGCCGGTGATGCGCAGTTTGATGTTCGCCATGGCTCTTCCCCCTGGACTATAATTTAAGTTCATGGCTCCTCCAGCGACGCGACCCACTGCGGCGATCCCCACCGGGACAGGGGCGGGGGGGCCGGCGCTGTCGAGCGATCAGCTGCTCGAGATCTATTACTACCTGCGGCTTACCCGCACGCTCGAAGAGCGCCTGGTCGCCCTCTACCGGCAGAGCAAGGTGATCGGCGGCCTGTTTCGCTCCCTGGGACAGGAAGGTGAGTCGGTCGCCACGGCGTACGCGCTGGAGCGCGGCCGAAACAAGGACATCCTTTCGCCCCTAATCCGTAACCTCGGCGCGCTACTCGTGATGGGCGCTCAGCCCCTCGAGATCCTGCGGCAGTACATGGCCAAGGCCGAGAGTCCCACGCACGGCCGCGAGCTCAACGTTCACTTCAACGATCTCGAAAAAGGCTACCTCGGCCAGATCTCGCACTTGGGAGATATGATCCCCGTCATGGCGGGGATCGCCCTCACCTTCAAGCTGCGTCGTGAGCCGCGGGTAGGGTTGGTCTACATTGGGGACGGCGGCAC
>DATGVZ010000008.1:0-47189 GCA_035299765.1 Gemmatimonadales bacterium | reverse complement strand
GTGTCCATCTGCTGCTCGGCGAGAATCGTCGCGACGGCGACGCTGTGAGACACGAAATCGTCGCCCGACAGGCGCTTCTGACCCTGATGGGCCTGCGCGCTCAGGCGGTAGGCGCGTGACAGGACGTCGAGGTCGAGGCGGTCCCGTTGGGCCGCGACGGCCTCCGCCAGCTCCGGTGCGAGAATCGCCGCCGTGCTCGTCACAACAGTCCCGCCTCCGCGAAGCTCACGTACCGTTCTCCTCCCACCACCACGTGATCGTACACCGGGATGTCGAGCACGCGCCCAGCGTCCACCAGTTGCCGGGTGACCGCCCGGTCATCCGCCGACGGCGTGGGGTCGCCGCTCGGGTGATTGTGCACCACGATGATTCCCGCCGCAGCCTCAGCGATTGCCGCTCGAAATACCTCTCGCGGGTGCACGAGCGAACTGTTCAAGATGCCTCGCGTGATTAACAGGTCGGCGAGGATCTGGCTCTGGCTGCCCAGTGCGAGGACGTGAAACTCTTCCACTGTCAGGTCCCTCAGCCGCTGGCCGTAGTACCGCTGCACGTCCCCGGGACCACGAATTCGCTCCGGAGGCGGCTCGGTTTCGGTGGCGATGCGCCGCCCTAGCTCGATCGCGACCGCGAGGCGCGCGGCCTTGGCCCGCCCAACGCCGGGGATCCCCGAGAGCTCGGCGCAGGGCCGGGCCGCCAGCTTGCGTAGAGAGCCATCTCCCCGCCCAAGGATCTCCCCCGCAACGGCGAGCGCATCCCGTCCTCGTGTTCCTGTGCCTATGAGAATGGCCAAGAGCTCTTGCCCCGTCAACGCGCCGGGCCCGATGGCCCAGAAACGCTCGCGTGGCCGGTCGTGTTCGAGATGCTCGGAAAGACGTAGGGGCACGCAGCGAAGGTAGTCGCGGCGACAATACCTCCGTGTACCGCGGCAACGCGGGTTAGAGCCGCTTATTGCAGCCCCATCCGATGGCGGAGATCCTGGAACCGCGGGTCAGTCCGAAGGGGGGCGTACTCCGGGTCGCAGTTGGTCGTCGCCAGCGTGACATCCCCAACCTCGAATCCGCGCGAGAGCGAGGCCAAGGACTCTTCACGCCGACCGAGCTGGATGTACTCGCGGGCGAAGGCGACCGGCGGAACGTATCCACGCTGCGCGCGCGCGCGCAGGCGCTCGAGGGACCGAGTGGCCCCGAGCAGGCGCGCCGCGGTGTAGCCGGCGCTGCCCCGCCTACCCTGGACGAGACGCGTGTATGCGGTGTCGCCCCACTGGCGTGCGCCCGTAGCAAGTTCTTTAATGGCCGCGTCGTAGGCTCCCTGGCGGGCGAGGACCTTCGCGAGCTCGTAGTGGGCCGGCGGATAGACCGAGTCGAGCGCCAGCTGCTTCTCGAACTCCAGGGCCGCGTCCGCCGAACGACCCGCGCACGCGAGTACCCGGGCCAGCTGGTACGCGAAATGGCGCGTCAACGGGTCCAGCTCGACGGCCCGGCGCATCTCCGCCTCGGCCTCCTCGAAGCGTCCGAGCGTACGGAGATAGACGCCGAACAGGTGGTGCGACTCGGGGTCGGTCGGATCCAGCGCGATCGCGCGGCGATACAGCGGCTCCGCAGCGGCCCAGCGCCAATGGTAGCTCGCCGTCGCCTCGGCGACGAGCGCCTGGGCGAAGCCGATCGTCGAGTCGATCTGCAGCGCGCGGCGCGCCGCGGCCTCCGCCAAGGGAAACGCCTCGCGCGACGGCATGGCCCAGTAGTACGCGAGTGCGACATACGAGTATCCCAGCCCGGCGTACGCGGCCGCATAGACTGGGTCCCGCTCGATGGCTTGGGCGAACAGGCCGCGCGCTCGCGAAATGGACTCCGGACTGCGCCTCCCCAAGAAGTACCTGCCTTGGAGGTAGAGCAGGTACGCATCAGCGCTCGCGGTCGTGCGATGCAGCTGCCGCAGGTCAATCGAGTCGATGAGGCGAGGTCGCAGTTGCCCCACGACCTCACCCACCACCCGACCCTCGACCGCGAGCGCGCCCGACGCGGATAGCGGGAACTCCCTCGCCCACTGACTCGCACTTGTCGCCGTGCCCCTCAGCTCGACGGCGAGAACCAGTGAGTCGCCTTGACGTCGCAGCGTCCAGGCAATCACGGCGTCGGCGTTCACGGCCTCATGCGCCTGAACGGCCGCGGGCTTTGCGACGCGAAGCCCGGGGATCTGCGACAGCGCGGCGGTAACGCCCTGGGACAGGCCCTCGGTCAGGTACGTGAGCGCGGTATCTTGCGTGGCATTCGTAAGAGGAAGGACCGCGACCGAGCTGCGATGCGTTTCGGAGACCGACAGCCACCCGATCATTGCCGTCGCGACTACGCCGCCGACCACGGACCACAACACGCGCCGGACGGGACGCCGTCGCGCCGAAAGACGAGGCGTCGCCACTTCAGCGAACGGCGTCTGGCGGGTACGGATCGCCTGGATGCGCGCGGCAGTCTCGGGCGAGGGCGTCGCGTCGTACTCCTTCTCCAACCGGCGCCGGAATGTCTCGAAAGTGCTCAGCGCCCCGGCGCGATCCCCCGACCGGTCGAGCAGCGCGATGAGGCGCGCGAGCCCTTTCTCGTCGTCAGGTTCGAGGGCGACGCCCTGGCGCGCGGCCTCGACGGCCTGTGCCAGATTGCCCTCCCGCTCCGCATGCTGCGACAACTCCGCCGCCGCCCGTGCCGCCAGTTGCCGCAGGCGGATCCGCTCGCCTTCGATCCACCGCTCGAGCTCGGCGGATCCGCCCGCTACGTAGAAGCCGTCGAGGAAATCGCCGCGATAGAGCTGCACGGCTTCTGATAGCCGGCCTGCATCACACGCGCGCTCGAACGTGACCGCATCACATTCGAGGGAATGCGGCTCAAAGCCGATTTCTTCCTCACTCCGGCCATTGAGCACGCCGTCGCCGAGCTCGCGCCGGAGGAACCGCAGAGCTTGCCGGAGGGAGCCGCGCGCGTGCGCCGCATCCATGTCAGGCCAGAACAGCGCCACAACTGAATCTCGGCGCCGCGAGGCATGATGGTTGTGGGAAGCGAGGTAGGCGAGGAGGGCAAGGCGTTTTGGCTTTGACAGGAGCGCGTGAAGGTCGCGGCCCTGCGAGTCCGATAGCTCCAGACCACCCAGCGTTCGGAAGCGGATCATGCGCGACACCACTCCTGCCGAGGTCGCCCGTCCAGTTCACGCTCGAATCACAGCGGGTTCACGGACCGACCTTACGATGCTCGAAGGTAACCCACGAGGGTGGCGTCGCTAGATCAACGCGTCTCCTGGTCCCTTTTTTCACCCGATAGGGAGGCTGTATGAGAGGTTATTGCATCATCCTGGGCGCGGTTGCGCTGGCGGCCTGCGTCACCGACCGCTCCGATCCCGTGGCTCCGAATCTCGCCGGCGGGTCCTCACTGAACGTGCCGATCAGCGCAAGCACGTCGGGACCGGCGACGCCGCCCTTCAACGACGAAATCATCCTCAGAGATGCCACGGGCGCGGGAGGATTCGGGCACGTCAAGTTCCGGCAGCCCAAGGACGCCAACCTGATCGTCAATCTCGACACGTGGGTGCGCGACCTCGCCCCGAACGCGAGCTACCGGCTGCAGCGCGCGGTGGACACGAATGTGAACGACGACTGCACGGGAACGTCGTGGTTGACATTGGGCGAAGGGCCAACGCCGCGGGCGATTGTGACCGACGACGGAGGCACCGGGCGGGCGGCGCTGTGGCGGACGCTCTCCGCCTCCCTCTTGGGCACGGAGTTCGACATCCACTTCCGAGTCATCGATGCATCGGGCGCAGTGGTGTTGGAAAGCGCTTGCTATCAGTACGTAGTCAGCCAATAGCAGGATAAGGCACGTGCGACGAGGGACGCTGTGTTCGGCGTCCCTCGTCTTGTTCTACGCCCCTGCTCCGTGGCATTTCTTGAACTTCTTCCCGCTGCCGCAGGGGCACGGATCGTTGCGACCCACGCCGGCGTAGGGATTGGCGGCAAAGGCCGGCTCGGCAACTCCCGGCGCGGCACGCTGCGCTGACGGCGGCGGTGGCTCACCACTCGTGACGAGGCCATCCGCGGCTGCCTTCGATGCCACCATCGGCGCTTGGCGGCGAGCCGTTCCCGGCAACCCTCCCGCCGGACCCGTAACGCCACGGCCCGACGGGGAAGGCCGTTGCGGTCCCTGCCCTGGCGGCGGCCCGATCTCGATCTGCAGCTTGAGCCAGCGCTCGGCGAACGTCGCCTGGAGATCCGCCATCAGCCCGACGAACATCTCGTAGGCGTCCTGCTTGTATTCGACGAGCGGATCCTTCTGTCCGTAGCCGCGCAGATAGATGCCCTCGCGGAGCTGGTCCAGATCGTAGAGATGATCCTTCCATTTCTCGTCGATGACACCGAGGCTCACGTGTGCCAACGCCTGCTCGCCGAGTCGCGCGGCACCCACTTTCGCCTCGACATCGCGCATGTAGTCGAGCTTCTTCTGAAACGCGGCGCGTCCCGCTTCGTGCGCGGCACGGATCAGCTCCTCGCGATTCCGGATCCGGCCCGTGTCCGTCACACCGGGGACCGACATCAAAAACTTCTGCAGGAACTCGGTCTCGATGAGCTCGCGGTCCCACTGACCCGGATCGTCGTAGTCGGCGATCAGGCTGTCGGCCAGCCGTTCGGTCGCGCCGTCGATCATGCGTTGGGCCTCGGCCTTCAGCTCTTCGCCGCCTTCGAGCGCGTACAGCCGCCGCGAGTAGATGACCTCGCGCTGCTGATTCATCACGTCATCGAATTGCAACAGCTTCTTGCGGGCCTGGAAGTTCTGCAGCTCGACCCGCTTCTGCGCCTGCCCGATCGCCGCCGTCACCCAGGGATGCGTGATGACCTCGCCTTCCTCGGCGCCCGTGCGATCCATGATGCGCGCGATGCGGTCCGAGCCGAACAGCCGCATGAGGTCGTCTTCGAGCGACAGAAAGAAAATGCTCTGGCCCGGGTCGCCCTGGCGGCCTGAGCGCCCGCGCAACTGGCGATCAATGCGCCGCGCCTCGTGCCGCTCGGTGCCGATGATGACCAGCCCGCAGGGGGGATCCTCGTTGCACTTGAGCTCTTTGATCTGCTCAGGCGTGAGATCGGGCGGCTCGATCCTCTGGCCGAACGGGGCCTCGCGGGATTTGATACCGCACACCTGACATTTCTTGACGCCCGGACCGAGTTTGATGTCGGTGCCGCGCCCGGCCATGTTCGTCGCGATGGTGATGGATCCCGGCTGCCCCGCCTGAGCGACGATCTCGGCTTCGCGTTGGTGAAACTTGGCGTTGAGGACCTCGTGCTTGAGCCCACGCCGCTTCAACAGCCGAGCCAGCGTCTCGGACACTTCGACATTGGTGGTGCCGACCAGGACGGGGAGACCGCGCTTATGCTGCCGCTCGATCTCGTCCATGATCGCGTCGTACTTCTCCTTGCGCGTCTTGTAGACGAGATCGTGCTTGTCGACGCGCCGAACGGGGCGATTCGTCGGAATGACGACAACCTCGAGCTTATAGATCTCGTGGAACTCGGTCTCTTCGGTCTCGGCGGTGCCCGTCATGCCGGCAAGCTTCTCGTACATGCGGAAGTAGTTCTGGATCGTGATCGTCGCGAGGGTCTGCGTCTCCTCGCGCACCGTCACGCCCTCCTTCGCTTCCACCGCCTGGTGCAAGCCGTCCGACCACCGCCGCCCCGGCATCAGCCGGCCCGTGAACTCATCGACGATGAAGACCTGGCCGTCCTGAACGACGTACTCGACGTCTTTCTCGTAGAGCGCGTGGGCCTGCAAGAGCTTGTGGATGATGTGCAGCGTCTCGCTCTTGATCGCGTACTCGGCTTCCACGGCCCGGCGCCGCTCGATCTTTTCGTTGGCGGAGAGGTGCTCGTCGTGCTCGATCTCGTGGATGGCGTGCGAGATGTCCGGCACCACGAACAACGTGGGATCCGACGGCGACATCGTCTCGACACCCTTATCCGTGAGGTGCACCGCGCGGCCGCGCTCGTCCATAACGAAGAAGAGATCGTCCTCGATGTCCCGCATCTTCTGCTCGCGGGCCGGCAACTTGCGGTCGGCGAGGCGGTCGAGCTCGACGCGTTGTACGTTCTGCTTCACGCCCTGCTCGTTCAGCAGCTTGAGCAGTTTCTTGTTCTTGGGCATGCCGAGCTGCGCCTTGTACAGCAGCGTCGCGCCCTCGTACTGTGTCTCGGGCTTCTCGAGCAGGGGCTCGCCGCGCGCGAGGAGGTCATTGGCCACCGCGGTCTGCCTGCGGACGAGCTGCACGACCTGAGCGTTGAACTGCGCGTACTTCTCGTCCGACTCGGCCCCGACTGGTCCGGAGATGATGAGCGGAGTGCGCGCTTCATCGATGAGAATCGAGTCCACCTCGTCGATGATCGCGAAGATGTGGCCGCGCTGCACGCGCTGGTCCAGCGTGAAGACCATGTTGTCGCGCAGGTAGTCGAAGCCGAACTCGTTGTTCGTGCCGTACGTGATGTCGCAGTAGTACGCCGCGCGGCGCTCGGGCGTCGACGGCTGCGTGTCATCGATGCACCCCACCGTCAGGCCGAGCCACTTGAAGAGATGACCCATCCATTGGGAATCGCGGCGGGCGAGATAATTGTTGACGGTGACGAGGTGGGCGCCGCGCCCAGCGAGCGCATTGAGATACAGCGGCAGCGTCGCGACCAGCGTCTTGCCTTCGCCCGTCGCCATCTCGGCAATTTTGCCCTGGTGAAGAACGATGCCGCCGATGAGCTGCACGTCGTACGGCACCATGTCCCATTTCATCGTGTGCCCGGTCACGACGACCTCGCTCCCCAGCAGCCGCCGCGCAGCCTCGCGCACCGTCGCGAACGCCTCAGGCAGGATGTCGTCGAGCGTGGCCTGCAACGTCGTCACGAAAGACTGCTCCGCCTTCGCGAGCTGATCGCTCAGGTTGGTACGCTCTTCGGGGTCGGGGCAGTCGTGCTTCGCCTGCTTGAGACGCTCGACCTCGGCATGCAGCGCGCCGGTCCGCTGGGCGATGATTTCCCGGAATTTCGCGGTCTGCGCCTGGAGATCGGCGTCACTGAGATCTTTGAGGCGCTTCTCCTGCTCCAGAATCGCATCCACGATCGGCTGGATGCGCTTCAGCGCGCGATCGAATCGCGTTCCGAAAACCTTTGCGAACAGACGGTTGGCCATTACGCTCCTAACGGTACAGGCGCCGGTCCGCGATATACGCGCGGACCGGCTCAGGCACTAAATATCGAATGGAACGCCCCTGTTTAAGGCGCTCCCGCACCTGCGTGGCGGACAGATCGATCATCGGGACCGGAATAACCCGGCTGACGAGTGGATGGCGCAGGACGGTCGATCCGGGCCGGGCGAAGACGACGATGTCGGCAAGGGCTGGAAGGGCTTCAATTTCCCACCAGGCGGCCAGGTCGCGCGCCGCATCCGCCCCTAGCAATAACGTGAAACGGTTCCCCGGCTCCCGCGCGCCGAGCGCCCGCAGGGTCCGCACCGTGTAGGATGGCGTCGGCAGGCCCAGCTCGATGCGCTCCACGCGCAGCCGCCGATTGCCGGCCACCGCCAGGTCCAACATTTCGGCCCGCTGCTCGGGACTGGCAACGTGCGCCGCGCGCTTGAATGGTTGCTCGCGCGCCGGGAGAAAACGAATCACGGCGTTCTCTCCCAACGTGTCTGCAGCCGCCTCGGCAACGATCAAATGCGCGATGTGCACGGGGTCAAACGATCCCCCGAACAACGCGTCCACGCCGCTCAGGAGGGAGTCGAGGAAGTTGAAGGCGTCGCGCTCGAGTCGGCGGCCCCAGCAGGGGACGGACAACTGCGGCCGAGCCCATTTGCGTTCGGATAGAAGCGACGCAGATGCGCGCAGGTCTCCTGCAGTTCTTCCTTATAGCCGATCGCGCGATAGCTGTCGACGAGGCGGAGCAGCGCATCGGGCGTGCGCCCGGCGTTGGGATAGTTCGCAATCACGTCCTTGAAGTAGATGATCGCCGAGTCGTACGCCTTCCGCCGCAGATAGAACATGCCGTTCTTGTACGTCTTCTCCGCGAATTGATTCTGCAGGCGGACGACGTGCAGCCGCGCGCGCGCGGCGGCGTCGCTATCGGGATACCGGCCGGCGAGCTCCTGGTAAATCGCGAGCGCGGTTTCGCCGGGGGTGGGATCGAGCTCCGGGCGGCGCCACATCCGCAGATTCGCATCGCCGGCGCGCAGCAGCGCGAGCGGTGCATACTCGGTGGTGGGGAATCCGTCCGCGACCTTCCGAAAATCGGTCGCCGCCTGCGCGTGCTCGCCGAGCTGGAACGCGCACTCCGCGAGATAGTAGTCGATTTGCGCGAGCTCCGGCTGGCCCGGCCCGAATTCGAACGTCAGCCGCTGCAGCAGGAGCTGCGCGCGGCGGAAATCGCCATGACGAAAGGTCGTCATGGCGCGTTCCAGCTCGACGTTCGGCTGCATCTGTGGCGCTGCGGCAGGCGAGCGGGCGCCGTGATGGCACGCGATGCCGAGCGCCAGCAGCGCCACTGTCTTGTATACCTTCATTACGGTCCGGCCTTTCCCAATGCGTTGACCTTCTCCTGCGCTCGTTGCGAAATCGTGTCACCCGGCGTGCCGCCGGCGAGCGCCTGCTGGTAGCTCTCGATCGCGCCGGCGATGTCACCCTGCGACAGCCGCACGTCCCCGAGGCCGAGGAAGGCGCCGCGGGCGACGTCCGGCGACGCGCCCGGCGCGGTCGCGCGCCGGTACCACGCCTCGGCATCGGCCGGGCGTCCGGCCTGAAGCGCGCGATCTCCTTCGACGAGCGCGCAGAGGCCGAGCCCCTCGCGTGACCGCTCGACGACCGTCGGGGCGCGCTGGCGGCGCAGCACTCCCTCGAACACGCGCACGGCGGTGCTGCAATCGTGCACGCGGACCAGCGCCATGCCGTAGACGAACAGTAGCGAGTCGGCCCGGGCTGCGTCGACGGCGGACGCCGCAGCGACCGGAAGCAGCGCCGTTGCCTCGGCGGTGTCACCGCGGTCCATGGCGTCGAGGGCCGCAAGGATCACGTAGCGTCCGAGGGGCCGGCGCGGCGCGACTTCGCGCAGGCCGGTCAGGGCACTCGCCAGTGCGGTGCGGTCGTTGGCTGCGAGCGCCGCGCGTGCGACGCGGTCCAGACCGTCGGCCGCTTCTTCGGCGCGCGAGCGATCCCGCCGCGCCAGGTTACGGTACGAATCGGCGGCGAGATCGTAGTCTTCCGCATGGATCGCGGCCGCGGCGAGCTTCGCGAGCAACGGAGCGCTCCCTGCATTCGCCAGGCGCCCGAGCTGATACTCCGCCAACGCGTCCGCATACGCGCCCGCGGCATAGGCGCGGTCGCCCAGCTCCTCATGATTCGCGGCGGAACGCGTACAGGCGAACAGAACGGCTACCAAAATGAGCGCGACGCGTCTCACTTTTTTTTCTTCTTTCGGGGCGGCGCCGCGCCGGCCGGCTCGCCGTCTCCGGCGGACGCTGGTGCCGGTGGTACGTCAGACCGGGACAGCAGCGCCAGGTATGCTTCGACGCGCGGATCCTCCGGCCGCCGGGCCCGCAGCTCCTCCCAAACCGCGCGTGCGGCCAGGCCGTCACCGGCGAGGTAGCACGACATTCCCAGCATGGCGGCGGCGTCGAGAAACGAAGGCCGCTCGCGCACGATCCGTTGAAACTGCTCGTGCGCGTCGAGCGCGCGGCCGGCCTCCAGCAGGAGACGGCCGAGCTTGTAGCGGAGATCGTGGAACGCGGGACCGAGTGCGAGAGCCGCTTCGTACTGGGCGATGGCCTCGTTGAGCCCGCCCGCCTCGAGGTACGCCTCTCCCAGGGCCGCATGCTGATTCGCGAGCTTTGCGGCCATGTGTCCGTGAAAGCCCGCCCGCCGTTCCCCCCCCACCTGGCGTGCCCGTCGCAACACGGCGTTGGCCTCTTCTTCGCGGCCCAGCTCGTTGAGTACGAGCGCGCGATGAATCAGCGCCTCGACGTAGTTGGGATTCAGCGCAAGGGCGCGATCGAGCTGTTCCAGCGCCTTGTCCGGTTGTCCGGCGAGGGAATACGACACGCCCAGTAGATGATGCGCGTCGGCGAACGCGCGGCCGGTCGCGATGACCTCCTCGAGGAGGTGAATCGCACCGTAGTAGTCCTGGAGTTGAAAGCGCTCGTTAGCCTGCTCGACTAGGCGCTCGGGACTGACGTCCATGAACCTCCTGGTACCAATCGACGAACTTGCGGATGCCTTCCTCTATCCCGACGCGCGGCCGGAACCCAAGGACACGGCCCGCGTGCGCGAGATCGGCATCGGTCAGCCGGACGTCCCCCGGCTGATCGGGATGCCGCTCGATGCGAGCCTCCCGACCCAGCGCCGCCGCGATCAGGGCGATGAGGCGATCGAGCCGGACCCTCGCGCCCCCGCCTAGGTTCACCGTCTCGACCGACCCCGGCTTCGCGCGCGCGGTCCATTCCAACCCCGCCAGAATGCCGTCCAGCGCGTCGGTAATATAGGTATAGTCGCGCTCGCTCGACCCATCGCCGTGCATCCGGATCGGCCGGCCCCGGGCGATCAAATCGGTGAACTTGTGAATCGCCAGATCGGGACGTTGGCGCGGTCCATAGACCGTGAAAAAGCGCAGGCAGATGATGCGCAGCGGGTAGAGATGCGCGAAGGCGTGCGCCAACAGCTCGCCGGATCGCTTGCTCGCGGCATACGGCGAGATCGGCTCGACCGCTGGCTCCGCCTCGGCAAACGGCGCCGGCGTGGCGTTGCCGTAGACGGAGGAAGACGAGCCGAACACGATCCGGGTCACGCCGACACGGCGCGCGCTGTCAAAAATCCTGGCGGTCGCGGTGACATTCGCTTCCATGTAGGAAGCCGGATCCTCCAGAGAAGGCCGCACACCGGGCTTCGCGGCCAGGTGGATGATCGCTTCGATGCCGTCGAGCGGCAGCGGGTCCCGCCCCACATCCGCTTCGACGAACCCGAACGACGGGCTGTTGAGAACGCCGGCGAGATTGCGCTCCTTTACATCGCGCGCGTAGAAGGCGTCGAAGTTATCGACGCCGGTCACCGCGGCGCCGCGCGCGATCAACGCCTCGCTCACATGCGATCCGATGAATCCGGCGGCGCCTGTCACGAGATAGCGCGGGCTGGACGTCATGAGACTGCGGCGCGTTCTCGCGCGACGACCTGCCGGAAGTACTCGATCGTGCGACGCAGGCCGTCCTCGAGCGATATCTTCGGTTCCCAGTCAATCGTCTTTTTCGCTCGGCTGATGTCCGGCTGACGCACTTGCGGATCGTCGACGGGCAGCGGCCGCTCGACGAGCGTGCTTTTGCTGCGCGTCAGGCGCAGCACCAGCTCGGCAAGCTGGCGCACGGTGAATTCGTGCGGATTCCCGAGGTTCGTCGGCTCGCCATTGCCGTGCTCGAAGAGACGCACGATCCCGTCGATCAAATCATCCACGTAGCAGAAGGAGCGCGTCTGCGAGCCGTCGCCGTAGATGGTGAGCGGCTCGCCGCGCAGTGCCTGCACGATGAAGTTCGACACGACACGGCCGTCGTTGGGCCGCATGCGCGGGCCATACGTGTTGAAGATCCGGACGATCCGCGTGTCGAGCTGGTGGAATCGATGATAGGCCATCGTGAGCGCTTCGGCAAAACGCTTTGCCTCGTCATACACCCCGCGTGGACCCACGGGGTTCACGTTGCCCCAATACGATTCCGGCTGCGGGTGCACCAAGGGGTCGCCGTACACTTCCGACGTCGAGGCGAGCAGGAAGCGGGCATGCTTCGCCATGGCGAGACCCAGCGCCTTGTGCGTGCCGAGGGCGCCGACCTTCAGCGTCTGGATCGGCAACTCGAGATAGTCGACCGGGCTGGCGGGGCTCGCGAAGTGCAGCACGCCATCGAGCGGGCCTTCGACTTCGATGTAGCGCGTGACATCCTGGTTGGCGAACCGGAAGCGCTCGTGCCCGGTGACGTGCGCCAGGTTCGCCGCATTGCCGGTGATGTGGTTGTCCATTCCCAGCACGTCGTACCCGAGCGCCAGGAACTTGTCTACAAGATGCGATCCGAGGAATCCGGCGGCGCCCGTTACGAGGACGCGCATCCGAGCTGGCGCCCGATACTGTCGTAGGTGAATCCGAGCCGGCCAAGCTTGACAGGATCGTAGAGATTCCGTCCGTCCACGATCAGCGGCCGGTTCAGCAGATTCTTGATCCTGGTGAAATCAGGATTGCGGTACTCCAACCATTCGGTGACGATCGCCAACGCATCGGCGCCGCCGAGCGCATCGTACGCGTGGTTCGCGTACTTCACGCGGTTGCCGAGTTGATGGGCTGCGGTCTTCATGGCTGCGGGGTCGTGCACCTGTACCTTCGCCCCGGTGCAGAGGAGCGATTCGATCAGCACCAGCGCCGGACTCTCGCGCACGTCGTCCGTTTCGGCCTTGAACGCGAGGCCCCACACCGCGATGGTGCGCTGGTTCAGATCCCCAAGGTGCCGGCTCAGCTTGGCGTACAGGATCTGCTTTTGGGTCTCATTGGCCGACTCGACCGCTTTGAGGATGTCGAGGTCCACGCCGCGCTCGGCCGACGTGCGCATCAGCGCCTTGACGTCCTTGGGGAAGCACGATCCCCCGTAGCCCGGCCCCGGAAACAAGAACGCCGGCCCGATGCGTCGGTCGCTGCCGATGCCACGCCGCACAAGGGTCACATCCGCCCCCACGGCCTCGCACAGGCGGGCAATCTGATTCATGAAGGAGATCCGGGTCGCGAGCATCGCGTTCGCCGCGTATTTCGTCATCTCCGCCGACGCGATGTCCATCACGATGAGCGGATTGCCGGTGCGCACGAACGGTGCGTACAGCTCCTCGATCACGCGCGCGGCCTCGTCCGAGTCCACGCCGACGACAACGCGATCGGGCTTCATGAAGTCCTCGACCGCCGCCCCTTCCTTGAGGAATTCGGGGTTCGAGCACACGCGGAACGGCGTGCGTGTGTGGCGCGCGACTTCCGCGCGAACCTTGTCGGCCGTCCCCACGGGCACCGTGCTCTTGGTGACGACGACCTTGGGCTCGTTCATGTGCTCGCCGATCGTGCGCGCCACGTCGAGAACGTGCTGCAAGTCGGCGGAGCCGTCCTCGTCGGGCGGCGTCCCGACGGCGATGAACACGACCTCCGAGCGCTCGACGGCTTGCGGCACGTCGGTCGTGAAGGTGAGCCTGCCTTCGCGCTGGTTGCGGACCACCATCGGCTCGAGGCCCGGCTCGTAGATCGGAATTTTGTTTTGTTTGAGCGCTCCGATCTTCGCCTTATCGACGTCCGCGCAAATCACGTCGTTGCCGGTCTCGGCGAGGCACGCGCCGACTACGAGGCCGACGTACCCCGTGCCGATAACCGCTACCCTCACGCGCGCCCTCCCCTGGTCTCGCGGGGCAGGACGTGACGGGTATCGACGGTAGCGCGAGCGTGGCGCTTGACGAGCTGATAATCGACCGAGCTGTGATCAGTGATGATCATGACGCAATCGGCGCCGCGCAGCGTATCGGCGGTCAGGGGCACAGAGGTGAGGGTGATGCTGTCCTCTTTCAGCGTCGGCACGTGGGGATCGTGGTAGGAAACCTGCGCGCCCCGCCGCTGCAGCAACCGGATCACGTCCAGCGCGGGACTCTCGCGGATGTCGTCAACGTTCTTCTTGTAGGCGACGCCGATCAGCAGCACGCGGCTGCTGCGCACCGCTTTGCCCTGCTCGTTCAGCGCGTCGACAACCTTCCCCACCCAGAACTCGGGCATCTCGGCATTCAGCTCGCCGGCGAGCTCGATGAAGCGGGTCTTGTAGTTGAGTGTCCGCATCTTCCACGCGAGGTAATGCGGATCGAGCGGAATGCAGTGCCCGCCGACGCCGGGACCGGGCGTGAACTTCATGAAGCCGAACGGCTTCGTCGCCGCCGCCTCGATCACTTCCCAGACGTCCACGCCGAGCTTGTCGCAGACGATCGCCATCTCGTTGACCAGGCCGATGTTCACGCTGCGGAAGGTGTTCTCGAGAATCTTGACGAGCTCCGCCGCCTCGGGGGAGGAAACCGGCACGAGCGTGTCGATGGCCGGTTGATACAGTGCCATCGCGACCTTGAGACAGGCGGGCGTGATCCCGCCGACGACCTTCGGCGTGTTGCGCGTATTGAACCGCTCGTTGCCGGGATCCACGCGCTCCGGCGAGAACGCCAGGAAGAAGTCCTCTCCGACCTTGAGGCCGGTCGATTCGAGCGCCGGCAGCATCAGCTCCCGCGTCGTGCCGGGATAGGTTGTCGACTCGAGCACGACGAGTTGTCCCTTGCGCAGCGCGCGCTTCACCGATTCGGTGGCCGCGAGCACGTAACTCACGTCGGGATCTTTGGTCTTGGAAAGCGGCGTGGGCACGCTGATCGAGATGACGTCGGGCTCGTTGAGGCGCGCGAGGTCGGCGGTTGCCGAGAATCGCTTGGCTTTGACGGCGTCGGCGACGGTGGCCGCCGGCACATCCTGAATGTGGGAGCGGCCGCCGTTCAGCGAATCGACGACGCGCGGATTCACGTCGAAGCCGAGCACGCGGTAGCCGGCGCGCACGATTTCCATCGCGAGCGGCAGCCCGACATAGCCCAGACCCACGATGCCAAAGACGGCGGTACGGTCTTTGGCTTTCGTCAGGAGGGTATCGATTGCGGCCGGCACGGCAGCAGTCGTGGTCATGGCACCTCCGGAGCGCCACCGCGCGCCAGCGAGCGCGAAGCGGCTTCCAACACGCGGACGACGCGCACGCCGTCTTCCGCGGTGGCGCGGGGAGCTTCACGCCCCTGCGCGGCGCGGACGAAATGCGCGAGCTCGGCCGCCAGCGGCTCGACGGCGGGGAGACGAGGAATGAAAATGTCGCCTTCCCGAATCGCCAGGCTTTCGCCGAACGAGCCGTATTCGGGCGGACGGTCCACGCCCTTGTCGTAGATCCGCAGCTTCTCGCGCGGCTCCATATCGTCGAAGACCACCATTTTCTTCGCCCCTACCACGGTGAGCTTCCGTTCCTTGTGGGGATCGAGCCAGGATAGCTGGACGTGCGCAAGCACCCCGCTCGCGAACTCCATCGTCAGAAACACGACGTCCTCGATGGCGGGCTGCAAATAACTTTTTCCATGCGCAGCGACCCGCACAGGCTGCTCTCCAAGCAGGTAAAGTGCCACTGACACATCATGAGGTCCGAAGCTCCAGAGCGCGTTTTCGTCTTTCCGTACCTGGCCCAGGTTCACCCGCAGCCCATATAAGTAGAATACCTTGCCAAGCTCGCCTGTCTGCACCAGCTCCCGCAGCCGCTCCACCGCAGGGTGATAGACCAGCAGGTGTCCCGCCAGCACCGGGACCTTCCGCTCCGCGCTGCGGCGCGCGACTGCCTCGGCGTCGCGTCCATTCAGGGCGAATGGCTTCTCCACGAGCACTGGTTTCCCGGCTTCCACAGCCTGTTGAGCGATGGCCGCATGGGTGGCGGCGGGCGACGCCACGATCACCGCATCCACGGCCGCAAGCAGCGCTGGCACGTCCGCCGTCACCAGCGCGGCCGGATACTGGCGCGCGACCTTCTCGCGCACCTTGGGGTCGGTGTCGCACACGGCCGCCAGCTCCGCCTCGGCCAGCCCGGCGACCGTCCGGACGTGGTTCCTGCCCCACGCACCGGCGCCCACTACACCGACCCTGAGGCGCTTCACCGATAGAATCCGCGAACCGCATCGATCACCCGGTCGAGCTGGGCGCGCGTAAGCTCGGGATAAATCGGCAGCGACAGCACCTCGCGGGAAGCGCGCTCCGCCTCCGGTAGGCTGCCATCCTTGTAACCAAGCTGCGCAAAGCAAGGCTGGCGATGCAGGGGGATCGGATAATAGACCGCATGGCCGATCCCTTCCTTCTTTAGATGCGCCTGTAGCCCGTCACGGCGCTCGGCCCGAATCGTGTATTGGTGGAAGATATGCTCGTTCGCCGGATCGACAGCCGGCGGCGTCACCTGCGGCAATTCGTTGAACGCCCGGGTGTAATACGCCGCGTGCTCGCGCCGCTTGCCCGACCAAGCGGCGAGATGCGGCAGCTTGGCGAGCAGCACCGCGGCCTGCAGGGTGTCGAGACGCGAATTGGTCCCGACCTCTTCATGATGGTACTGCTTCGCGCCACCATGAAGCCGCAGTTTCTTGAGGCGGTCCCCGGTGGCGTCTTCGGACGTCACCATCATGCCGCCATCACCCCAGGCACCGAGATTCTTGCTGGGGAAGAATGAATACCCGGTCACCCATCCCAGCTCGCCCGCCATCCGCCACTCACCGTCCATCTTGCGCCGCGCGCCGATCGATTGCGCCGCGTCTTCGATCACCTTGATGCCGTTGCGCGACGCGATCGCCATGATCTCGAGCATGTCGGCCATCTGTCCGTAGAGGTGCACCGGCATGATGGCACGCGTGCGCGGTGTGATCGCACGTTTCACCGCCTGCGGATCGATGTTGAACGTGTCCGCCTGGATGTCGACGAACACCGGCTTGGCGCCCGCGTTGTAGATCGTCCCGGCAGTGGCGAAGAACGTGAATGGCGTAGTGATCACTTCGTCGCCGGGCTTCAGATTCAGCGCTTTGAGCGGCAACAGCAGCGCGTCCGTCCCGCTCGCGCAGCCGATGCCGTGCTTCGCGTGTGAGAGACGCGCGATCTCCGTTTCGAGCTGCGCCACCGCCGGCCCCATGATGAACTGCTGCGTTTCCACCACTTTCATCATGGCGGAGACCACGTCGTCTCTGATTGTGGCGTACTGCGCGACGAGGTCCAACATCGGCACGTTCACGATGCTCCCGCCTTCGCGCGCGACGGCTTCGTCTGCCGCAGTGTCCCGGCCGACTCCTCATAGGTTGCACCACACACGGCACAAGAGCCGCGTCCGCCGCTCACGTGCAGCCGCTCACCGCACTGGCACATCCACCCGACGCGGCGCGCCGGCACGCCGACCATGAGCCCATACGGCGGGACGTCCGCCGTGACGACCGCGCCTGCGCCGATGAACGCGTATTCGCCGAGTGTGATACCGCAGATGATCGTGGCGTTCGCGCCGATCGAGCTGCCGCGTTTGACGAGCGTGCGACGATACTCGTTCTTGCGCGGCACGTGACTCCGCGGGTTCATGACGTTCGTGAACACGCAGGATGGTCCACAAAAGACGTCGTCTTCGAGCTCGACGCCCTCGTAGATGGAGACGTTGTTCTGAATCTTGACGTTGTTGCCGATCCTGGTTCCCGGCATGACGACGACGTTCTGGCCGAGATTGCACCGTTCGCCGATCACGGCGCCCGGCATCACGTGGGAGAAGTGCCAGATCTTGGTGCCCTTCCCGATCGCCGCTCCGTCATCGATGTAGCTGGATTCGTGCGCGAAGTAGCCGGACGCGGGCATCTAGACCCCGAGGACCTTGCACTCGAGCTCCAGCGTCACACCCGTCTTCTTGGCCACCGTCTTGCGGATATGGTCGATCACTCTGAGCACGTCACTGGCCGTCGCGGTGCCTTTGTTGATGATGTAGTTCGCGTGCAGTGTGGACACCTGCGCGCCGCCGATGGTGAAGCCTTTGAGGCCGACCTCGTCGATCAGCATGCCCGCGGTTTTGGTCGCGCTCGGATTGATGAACGTGGATCCGCAGCACGGCTGATCGAATGGGGTCCCCGCTTTGCGCCAGCGGAACAGCTTGGCCTGAAGCTCCTTGAGCTTGGCCGGTGACTCCTCGCCGAGACCGAGCTTCGCTTCGAGTACGATGCCCTCGATGTTGCTTGCCCGATACTTGAACGAGATTTGCTTGCGCGAGAGCTGCTTCACCTTGCCGCGCGGGTCCATCACCGTGACTTCGGTGACGACTTCCGCGAATTCGGCGCCGTGGCAGCCGGCGTTCATGTAGATGCCGCCGCCGACCGTTCCTGGAATTCCGACGAACCGTTCGATGCCGACGAACCCGGCCTCCGCGGTACGACGCGCCAGAATCGGTGTCGGCATGCCGGCGCCCACAATTGCGGTGGCCCCCTTCATCTCGAACCGATCGAGGCCTTTGCCCATCCGGATAACGACTCCGGGAAAGCCACCGTCCTTGACGAGCACGTTGGAGCCGAGCCCGAGGACAAGCCACGGAAGCCCGCGCTCCTGCGCGAGCTCGAGCGCGCGCACCACGTCCTCGGTGTCGGCGGGCAGGGCGAGATAGCGCGCCGGCCCTCCGATCCGCCACGTGGTATAGCGCGCGAGCGGCTCGTTCTCGAGCAGCTTGCCGTGGAACTTGATTTTGGGTGTGGGTGGCGCAGCGGGCGCCGGCTTCGGGGTCGGCTTGGCCGACGCTTTGGCCTTCGCTACGCTCTTGCCGCCGCGCGCGGAGCCCCCGCCGCCCCCGCTCCCCCCGCTCCCGCTACTGCTTCGCGCGCCGCCCTTTCGCCGTTCGCTTTTTCGTGCCATTCCTGTAGGCTCCTGACGCTCCCGGTACGACTGCGGAGCGCAATGATCGCATCACACGCGGCGCTCGCCGCGGACATTGTCGTCGTGTACGGCACCCGGTGCACCAACGCGGCGCGCCGGATGGCGTAGTCATCAGCCTGCGTGAACTTCCCGAGGGGTGTGTTGATCAGCAGGTGCACTTCACCCGACACGATCAGATCGATCGCATTCGGGCGCCCCTCGTGCACCTTCATCACTCGTTCCGCCGGAACACCGCGGCCGCGGAGATACCGTTCCGTGCCTTCCGTCGCCAGAATCCGGAACCCCAGCTCATGGAGGCGCCGGGCAATCGGCAGCACCGTCGGTTTGTCGTGATCGTTCACCGTCACCAACACGGCACCTTCGAGCGGGAGGCTCCCCTCCGCGGCAATCTGCGCTTTGGCGAACGCCATGCCGAAGCTGTCGGCCAGGCCCATCGCCTCCCCGGTGGACCGCATTTCTGGCCCCAACACGGTATCTACGCCGGGCAGTTTGGTGAAGGGGAAGACCGCCTCCTTGACCGCCACCCCGGCGACGGGAAGCTCATCGGGGAGGCCCAAATCGTCCAGGGTCCGCCCGGCGATCACGGCCGCGGCGAGCTTGGCGAGGGGTACTCCGGTCGCTTTGCTGACGAACGGCACCGTCCGTGACGCCCGCGGATTCACCTCCAGGACGTAGACCACGCCATCCTTGATCGCGTACTGCACGTTGATCAGTCCGATCACGCCCAACGCCTTCGCGAAGGCCCGGGTATGGCGCCGCATTTCCTCGACCTGCCGATCGCCGATCAGATAGGGCGGTAGGACGCAGGCGGAATCGCCCGAGTGCACGCCGGCGTCCTCGATGTGTTGCATCACGCCACCGATCAGGCAGCGCCCTCCCGGACCGTCAGCAAGCGCGTCGACGTCCGCCTCGAACGCGTCTTCGAGGAAGCGATCGATCAACACCGGATGTTCCGGGGCGACGCGCGCCGCTTTGACGAAGTAGTCACGCAGCGAGTCGTCGTCGTAGACGATTTCCATTGCCCGGCCGCCGAGCACGTAGGACGGCCGCACCAGGACCGGGTAGCCGATGCGCTGCGCCACACCGACCGCTTCATCGACCGAGCGAGCGATCCCGTTGTTCGGTTGCGCGACGCCGAGTCGTCGCGCCAACTGCTCGAAGCGCTCGCGATCTTCCGCCTGGTCGATGGCGTCGGGAGAGGTGCCGAGGATCGTCACGCCGGCTGCTTCGAGCGGTTTGGTGAGCTGGAGCGGCGTCTGACCGCCGAGCTGCACCACGACGCCTTTGGGCCGCTCCCAACGGACGATCTCCAACACGTCCTCGAACGTCAGCGGCTCGAAGTACAGTTTGTCGGAGATGTCGAAATCCGTTGACACCGTCTCCGGATTCGAGTTGATCATGATCGTCTTGAAGCCGAGCTCGCGGAACGCGAGGCCGGCTCGGACGCAGCAATAATCGAACTCGACGCCCTGGCCGATGCGGTTAGGACCGCTGCCGAGGATGACGATGCCCTGCTCGCCGAACGGCTCGGATTCGTTTTCTTCGTCGTAGGACGAGTAGAGGTAGGGCGTTGCGGACGGGAATTCGCCGGCACACGTATCGACGGTCTTGTACGCGGGATGAATATCGAGCTTCCACCGCTGCTCGCGGATCGCTGCCTCCGTGGTGTTGCGCAACGCCCCGAGCTGGAGGTCGGAGAAGCCGAGCCGCTTCATCCGCTTGAGCTCGGCGCGCCCGATCGAGGCAACGGCGGCAAACCACTGCTCCGCTTCTATCAGCTCCCGGAGCTGATACAGAAACCAGGGATCGATGCCCGAGGCTTGCGCGATTTCCTCGACGCTGAGCCCGGCGATGAGCGCGCGCTTGATTTGGAAGATCCGTTCCGGCGTGGGCGTGCGCAGCGCGACGCGAAGATCTTCCGGCGATGCGCTCGTCAACCGATCATCCGCGAGCGTGGCGCCGGTGACCCATCCGGGCCGGCCGATCTCCAGGGCGCGCAGCCCCTTTTGGAACGCTTCCTTGAACGTCCGCCCGATGGCCATCGTCTCGCCGACGGACTTCATCTGCGTGGTGAGGCGATAGTCCGCGCGGGGGAACTTCTCGAACGCAAAGCGCGGCACTTTCACGACCACATAGTCGAGCACGGGCTCGAACGACGCGGGCGTGGTGCGCGTGATGTCGTTGGGCAATTCGTCCAGCGTGTACCCGACGGCGAGCTTCGTCCCGATGCGCGCGATGGGGAATCCGGTCGCTTTGGACGCGAGCGCCGAGGACCGCGAGACGCGCGGGTTCATCTCGATCACGAGCATCTCGCCGTCCGCCGGATTCACGGCGAACTGAATGTTGCAGCCGCCCGCTTCCACGCCGATCTCGCGGATGATCGCGATCGCGGCGTCGCGCATGCGCTGGTATTCGCGGTCGGTGAGCGTCATCGCCGGCGCCACCGTGATCGAGTCGCCGGTGTGCACACCCATGGGATCGACGTTCTCGATCGAGCAGACGATCACGACGTTATCCCGGCCGTCACGCATCACCTCGAGCTCGAATTCCTTCCAGCCGAGCACGCTGTGCTCGATCAGCGTCGAGTGCACCGGCGAAAGCTCCAGCGCGCGCTCGACCATCTCCTCAAGCTCGGCGCGATTATACGCGACACCGCCACCCGTCCCACCCAGCGTGTACGACGGCCGGATAATGGCGGGATAGCCGACCTCGCCGGCGGCGTCGAGCGCCGCGGCCACCGATGTGACCGTCCGACCAGCCGGCGTCGCGAGGCCGATGCGCCGCATCGCGGCGCCGAATTCGGCGCGATCCTCCGCCATGCGAATCGCGCGCGCGTTCGCGCCGATCAGCTCGACGTTGTGCTTCTGCAGGGTGCCATCGTTCGCAAGAGCCATCGCAACGTTCAGCGCCGTCTGGCCGCCCATCGTGGGGAGCAGCGCATCCGGTTTTTCGCGCTCGATGACTTTGCGGACCCAGTCCGGCGTGACCGGCTCGATGTAGGTGCGGTCGGCGAGCTCGGGATCGGTCATGATCGTCGCGGGATTCGAGTTCACCAGAATCACCGTGAAGCCCTCTTCCTTGAGGGCCTTCACTGCCTGCGTGCCCGAGTAGTCGAACTCCGCCGCCTGACCGATGACGATCGGCCCTGATCCGAGCAGCAGGATCCGGCGGAGATCAGTTCTTTTGGGCATCGAGTACGTCCCGCAAGGTATCGTCGAGCGACCGGCGCGGGCTCCAGCCCGTCGCTGCCCGCAGCTTGGCGGAGTCACCGACCAGATGGGGAATATCGGCCGGCCGCATCAGCTGCGGATCGGCTTCCGGAATCGGACGCACGTCCAGCAGCTCCGCCATCCGAAACAGCACGTCTTCCAGGCTGGTCCCCTTTCCAGAGGCGACGTTATACACCTCTCCGGCATCGCCGTGAGCCAGCAGCCGGACGTACGCGTCGGCGACATCCTGCACATGAAGCAGGTCGCGAATCGGCTCGAGATTCCCGACCTTCACGACCGGCGCCCCAATTTGCTTCGCATACTGGAGCCGTTGCGCGAACGCCGGGATCACGAAGTCGGTGGTTTGACCCGGCCCGGTGTGCGCAAAGGCGCGCGTCACGACGACCCTCAGACCGGACCGGCGCCACGCTTCGAGGGCGGCCTCTTCCGCGCCGAGCTTACTCGCCGCATACGGCGAACAGGGCGCCGGCGTATCCGTTTCCTTGCGCACCACCGACTGCCCGCGCCCGTAGACCTCTCCGGTCGAGACGTGGAGGACGACCGGATCAGCGCGATCCTTCCGGCGGGCTTCCGCGAGCACATTCATCACGCGGGCGGTGCCGGCGGCGTTGACCTCCCAGGCCGCTCCAGGGTCGCGAAGCGCGACAGCGCCCGATGCAATCGCCGCGAGGTGCACGACCGCGTCGTACGGCAGATCGAGGCAGCGCCGCACCGATTCATTATCCGTGACTTCGAGCGGCAGCCATCGCACCTGCGCGCGCTCGTCGGCGGTCAGCCCGTCCTCCCGCTGCGGCTCAGAGGGACGGACGGCGCCGTAGACCTCCCGGCCATCATCGAGCAGCCGCCGGATCAGCCACCGTCCCACGAAGCCATCGGCGCCGGTCACGAGAACCTTCACGACAGTCGCTCAAGATCCGCGTCCACCATCATCTGCACCAACTGCTCGAAGCTTACCTTCGGCGTCCAGCCCAGCTCTTTGCGCGCTCGGCTCGCGTCGGCGCGGAGCACGTCGACCTCCGCCGGCCGGACGAATTTGGGATCGATCTTCACATACTGCTGCCAGTCGAGTCCCGCGTGTGCGAACGCCGCCGCGCAGAGATCGCGGACCGTGTGCATCGTTCCAGTCCCGACGACATAGTCGCTTGGTTTCTCTTGCTGAAGCATCCGCCACATCGCGTCCACGTAATCGCCGGCGAAGCCCCAATCGCGGCCGGAATTGAGGTTGCCGAGCCGCAGCTCTTTTGCTTTGCCGAGCTTGATGCGGGCGACGCCGTCCGTGACCTTGCGAGTCACGAATTCGAGCCCGCGACGCGGCGACTCGTGGTTGAAGAGAATCCCGCTCACCGCGTACAGGTCGTACGATTCGCGGTAGTTCACCGTGATCCAGTGGCCGTACACTTTGGCGACGCCGTAGGGCGAGCGGGGATAGAAGGGCGTCGACTCGCGTTGCGGTGTCTCGACCACCTTGCCGAACATCTCTGACGAGCTGGCCTGGTAGAAACGCGCCTGCGGATGCGCGAGACGAATCGCCTCGAGCAAGCGCGTCACGCCGAGGGCCGTGAACTCGCCGGTCAGCACCGGCTGATTCCAGGACGTGGGGACGAAGCTCTGGGCGGCGAGGTTGTACACTTCGTCCGGCTGGGCGTCGCGGATGACGGTCGTGAGCGAATGTTGGTCGAGGAGGTCGGCCGCCACAACGTGCACACGATCGAGCAGATGGCCGATGCGCTCGTACGAATCGTGCGACGTGCGGCGCACCACGCCGATCACCTCGTAGCCCTTCGACAGCAGCAGCTCGGCGAGGTAGGAGCCGTCCTGCCCGGTCACGCCGGTGATGACGGCCGTCTTCCGCCTACCCCGCGAGCGGGGTTGATGCGGCCCGGTGTCCAGTTTAGGTTTAGGCCTCTTTTCCGCGCCTGATTTACTCATTTTTTGTCGGACGGGTTTATGGCTCGAGTGTGTGAAATCTGTGGCAAGCGTCCCATCACGGGACACAATATCAGCCACGCGAACAATAAGACGCCCCGGCGCTGGTACCCCAACCTGCAGCACGCCCGGGTGGTGGTGAACGGCGTCGTTCGCCGCATCCGCGTCTGCACCCAGTGCATCAAGTCGAACCGGGTGGCGAAAGCTTCGTAAAAAAAGGGGGACCCGTCGAGGTCCCCCTGGTCGTTTCGTTCCCGTCGCGCGCCTCTCCGTTTCTTCCTCACTCACTCAACAGTTCGATGCGGGCCACATCGGCGCCATCGCCGACGCGATGGCCGAGCTTCAAGATTCTGGTATAGCCACCGGGACGGGCGGCAAACCGTTTGCCGATTTCGGTAAACAGCTTGTGCGTCACGTCGCGGTCCTTGAGCCGGCGCTCGACGAGCCGGCGCGCATGTAGATCGCCGCGGCGCGCGAGGGTGATGAGCCGCTCCGCGAACGGGCGCAGCTCTTTCGCCTTCGCCTCGGTGGTCTGGATGCCGCCGTGCATGAACAGGCTCGTTGCCATGTTGTTCAGTGTCGCCTTCTTGTGGCTCGACGTGCGTGAGAGCTGGCGACCTTTCGCGCGGTGGCGCATTACTCTTCCTCGCCGCCCGTCAGCTGCGCCTGCGGCGCGTTGCCGGGATCGAGCACGCGGATGTCTCCACCCGGCACCTCTTCCAGCTGCATGCCGAAGTTCAAGCCTTCCCGGCGCAACAACTCGGCGATTTCGCCGAGCGCTTTCTCGCCCACGTTCTTGACCTTGAGCAGATCGTCCTCTTTGTAACGGACGAGGTCGCCCAGGGTGCGGATATTGGAGTTCTTCAGCGAATTCACCGACCGGACCGACAAGCCGGCGTCATCGATCGCGCGGTTGAGCACGTCGCGCAACCGGCCACCTTCGGTCCCACCGTTGCCGGCGGGCTCGCCCGCAACGATCGGCACCTTGCCGAAGTCGACGAAGAAGCGGAAGTGCTCCTGCGCGAGCGCGGCGGCGTAGGCGACCGCGTCCTCGGGCGAGATCGTGCCGTTCGTCTCGACGGTGAGCGTCAGCCGATCGTAGTCGGTGCGCTGTCCGACGCGCGTCTCGGCGACAGTGAAGTTCGCGCGCCGCACGGGATTGTAGATCGAGTCGATGCGCACCACGTCCACCGCGAGCGTGCGGTCCACGGGATGCTGCTCGGCCTCGACGTAGCCGCGGCCCTTGTTCACGTACAGCTCGCCCGCAATGTCGCGGTCGTCCTGAACCGTGAAGAGCAGCTGCTCCGGGTTTACGATCGTGACGGAGCCCTGTTGCTCGAGGTCACGCGCGTACACCGGACCGGCTTTCTCGACCTTGAAGCGCAGCACGGCCTCGTCCACGTCGGGAGCGAGCACCAGCGTGAGCTGCTTCAGGCGCTGAATGATCTGGTGGACGTCTTCGACGACGCCCGGAATCGTCTGATGCTCATGCACGACGCCGTCGATGCGGAATGCCCACACGGCGGCCCCGCGCAGCGACGACAGCAGCAGACGGCGCAGCGAATTGCCCAACGTATAGCCATAGCCCCGCTCCAGCGGCTGGAGGCGGAACTCGGCGGAGTTCGGATTGTCCTCGCGCTTGGTCATTTCGACCAGATGCGGCCGGACCAGCCCTGTCAAATCAAGAGTCGTAATCACTTGGAATAGAGCTCGACGATTAACTGTTCTTGTGCCGCAATCGGAATGGCGTCGCGGGTGGGCCGCTCCGTCATCCTGCCCAGCACTTTGTCAGTGTCCACCTGGATCCACGAAACCGGTTGTCCGCGCCCGAACTGCTCGAGCGCCACTTTCACTAGCACGAGCTCACGGCTCGCATCCGCCACGCGCACTTCCTCGCCGAGACGCACGCGGTAGGACGGAATGTCCAGGACGCGGCCGTTGACGAGAATGTGGCGGTGCCGTACGAGCTGGCGCGCCTGCTTGCGCGAAGTCGCAAAACCCATGCGGTACACCAGATTGTCCAGCCGGCTCTCGAGCGCGACGAGCAACGCCTCGCCCGTGACGCCCGGCTCTTTCAGCACGCGCTCGAAGATGTTGCGGAACTGACGCTCCGAGAGCCCGTAGATCCGCTTCACCTTCTGTTTCTCACGCAGCTGCTTCGCGTACTCGGACGCTTTGCGACGGCGGCCGGTCGATTGTCCATGCTGGCCGGGCGCGTACGCACGCCGCTCGACCGCGCACTTTTCCGTCAGGCAGCGCGTGCCTTTGAGAAACAGCTTGGTGCCTTCGCGCCGGCACAGCCTGCACACCGGTCCCGTGTAACGCGCCATTCGCTAGACCCGCCGTTTCTTCGGCGGACGACAGCCGTTGTGCGGGATCGGGGTCACGTCACGGATCGAACGGATCTGCAGGCCCGCGCTGGCGAGCGCCTGAATCGCGGACTCACGGCCGGAACCAGGACCCTGCACGCGCACGTGCACGCGCTTCACACCGAGATTCAACGCTTCACGCGCCGCCTGCTCGGCAGCCACGGTGGCCGCGAAGGGCGTCGACTTCTTGGAGCCCTTGAACCCCGCCTTCCCCGACGAACCCCACGTGATCGCGTTGCCCTGCAGGTCGGTGATCGTGATGAGCGTATTGTTGAACGTCGCGGTGACGTGCGCGATGCCCTCCGCCTCGACGATCTTCTTGGCGCGTTTGGCGCCTGCCGCACGTGCTGGTGCTGGCTTCTTTTCGTCTGGTTTCTTCTCGTCCGGTTTCTTTTCGTCCGCCATGTGCCTCTACTTTTTCAGCACGGGCTTTTTCTTGCCCGCGATGGCGCGCCGTGGGCCCTTCTTGGTGCGCGCGTTCGTGTGCGTGCGCTGGCCGCGCACCGGCAGATTCTTGCGATGGCGGCCGCCCCGATACGTCCCGATGTCCATCAACCGCTTGATGTTCATCGCGACCTCGGTCCGCAGCGCGCCTTCTACTTTATAGTCCCGCTCGATCACCTGACGGAGCCGCGCCACTTCCGCGTCGCGCAGATCGCGCACGCGGGCGTCGGGGCTGATGCCCGTCTCCGCGAGAATTTTGACGGAATTGCTGGGACCGATGCCGAAGATGTACGGAAGTGCGTACTGGATTTTTTTGTCGCGCGGCAAATCCACGCCCGCAATACGAGCCATGCGTTAACCCTGCCGCTGTTTGTGCTTGGGGTTACGCTTACAGATCACACGAATTACGCCCCGACGCGTCACGACTTTGCAGTGCTCGCAGATGGGGCGCACGCTCGAACGTACCTTCAACAGGCGGCTCCGAAAAAGTGGAACGTGTTCTGGTTGAGCCGTGAACAATAGACGGGGTCGTAAGTTCACGCAAGGGGCGGGATTACGGAGCACTCCGCAATTCGGCGAGACGCCATTCCTTGCTCTCTAAACGGTAGCCGAGAAATAGCGTCTCCCGCCGCACCTCGGCGGTCCCCGACACGACATAGCGACGGGTTAGCTCCACGAACCCCTTTCCGGGTTCGACTTCCCGTATCGCCGTGATATCGAGGCCCCGCTCCTCGGCGCCGCGCAGATACCGTCTGAGCAACTCAACGGCCTGGGCGCGGCCGAGCGGGGACGACGGATCGGCGCCGGGAATCTGCAGCAACAGGTTGGAGCTCTGACCGACCAGCGCTTGTGGATCGTGGGCGAGCAGCGCCTGCTTCGCGCGAGACGCCGCGTCCGGAAGCGTTGCTTGCGCGTCCGCCCACGCCGCGGGCAGAAGCGTCAGGCCACAAATCGCAACGAATCGCCGGACGTTCGGCATGGCTCGGTAATACCCTCAACCGAGCGCTTCGACAACTTGGCGATACGCCGCAGCGGGATCAGAGGCGCCGGTGATCGGCCGGCCGACCACGAGGTGCGTGGCACCGCGGCGTACGGCGTCCGCCGGGCTGATCGTGCGCACCTGATCCCCCGCCGGCTCCCCATTGCTTCGAATGCCCGGAACCACGATCCACGGCTCCAGTCCCAAGACTTCCCGCAGCAGCCCAAGCTCCTGACCTGACGCAACGACACCGCGCAGCCCCGCCTGCATCGCCGCGCGCGCGAGCCGTTCAGCCTCGAATCCAACATCCGGCACACCGCGACCCAGAACGCTCTCGAGCTCGGCGGCATCGTGAGAGGTCAGGACCGTGACACCCACCAGCGCGAGATCCTGACCCGCTGCCCGCGCCGCCGCGCCGAGCATGGCGCGCCCGCCCAAGCAATGCACTGTCGCCATCGACACGCCGAGCTCACCAGCCGCCCTGACCGCCTTGGCGACGACGTTGGGAATGTCGTGCCATTTGAAATCGAGGAAGACTTGAATTCCGCGCTGTCTGAACTCTCTGATCACCGCGGGACCTTCGCGCACGAAGAGCGCCGGGCCGAGCTTCGCCCATTTCAGACCCGGCAGCCGCGCCGCGAGCAGCAACGCATCGCGTCCGCTCGGCATGTCGAAGGCGACGATCAGCTCAGCCATGGATCAGCTCACGGGCGATGCGCTCCGGCACACGTGGATCCGCGAGCGCCGCGGTTCCGATGGCGACCAGCGATGCCCCGGCGGCGAGGTACTCACGTGCGTCGGCGGCATTGCGCACGCCGCCGACGCCGATCACGGGCATGCCGACGCGCTCACGCACGCGCCGAGTCGCGAGCACCCCGATCGGCAGCAAGGCTGGACCACTGAGACCGCCGCTGCCGTTTCCGAGGCGCTTATCGAGCAGTCCCGGCATCGTGTTCACTAGGCTCACCGCTTCGGCTCCTTCGTCACGGGCGACACGCGCCATCGCGGCAATGTCGGGAAGCACCGGAGACAGCTTCACCGTGAGCGGCCGAGTCGCCGCCCGGCGGCAGGCGCGGATCAGCTCCGCGAGCCCGCCGGGCTCGGCTCCGAACTCGAGCCCGCCGGCGGTCGTGTTGGGGCACGACGCGTTGATCTCGAAAGCGGCGATCGCTTCGAACGGCGTGAGCCGCTCGATCACGTGGACGTAATCGGCGACTGTCGCGCCCGCGACGTTCACGATGATCCGCGCGCGCCGCAGCCGTTGCGCCAGCCACGGGAGCTCATGCTCGACGACGCGCTCCACACCCGGATTGGCGAGGCCGACGGCGTTGAGCATGCCGCCACGAAACTCTGCCACTCGCAACGCGGGGTGACCCTGGCGCGGCTCTGGAGTCACCGCTTTGGTAATGATTCCGCCGAGGCGATCGAGATCGATGACGTGGTCGAGCTCGCGGCCAAATCCGGCGGTGCCGGCGGCAAGAAGAACTGGATTCTGGAAAGTCGTTCCGAACAGTTCGACCGCACTCACGGCCGGTCCGGCTGAGCCGGCCGGTCGGGGGGAGTCGTCGGACGTGTACCGGGACGCGCCTGCGTGCGCGTCGCCGCGGGGGTGGCGCCGAAGTCCGGTCCATCGAGCGTCGGACCACGCGGGCCCGGTACCGGCGCGTCGAACCGCGGGCTCATCGATTGCCCGGCCCGGGCTACCTCGACACCCAGCTCCCGGGCCAGCGAATCCTCGGCGGCAACGTATGCGACGCTGGGCTCACCGTGGAATGCGCGTGTGTATGGAGAAGTCGCGTACCGAGTCTCCAGAACGGTCGTGATCGAATCCCGGCGATCGGTCAGGAGCGGCAGCGCGGCAACCAGCGCCTTGGGTGCGTAAAGGGATGCCGTGTCGGCCGCGGCGATATCGAGAAACAGCTGCCCGGCGAGGGCCGGGGCCCGCAGTGAATCGCGCGCGAGCTCGGCGACGCGGAAACGCGCTCCGGGCGTCTCGGGAGTCGTGGCTGCCTGCGTCACCAGGTCGAGTAAGACCTTGGCCGCGGCGTTGCCACCTTCTTCCCGGCTCAGCAGAGTCAGCTCCGTGATCACAGGGGCAAGGTCGCCGCGCTGCCTCGCTCCAACCACGAGCAATTGCTGTAACCGGGCGCGCGCCGTTCCGGCTTCGGTTGTCCCGGTTGGCGCAACGACGATCGCGCGCTTGTAACTGCGTTGTGCCGGCGCCGGATCGCCATGCGCCAGATACCGGTCGCCGTCGACGACGAGCAGTCGCGCCTGCTCGGCGAACGGCATACGTGTCTTGTGCAATAAGCGGTCGAGCGCCGTGGACGCCACTTCGGGACCACCAACAGCGGCCAATCGGCCGAGCAAGTCAGCGCGTTCAATCTCAAACACCGGTGAGTCCCCTATGGCGATTAGAGTGGCAGCGGCTTCCTGTGATCGACCCAGCTCGAGCAACGCGTGGGCGCGCGCCGGCAGGGCGGCTGACTCGCGAGAGCGGATCAAATGATCGACGGCGGAGGCATAATCGAGCTGCAACGCTGCTGCCTGGCCCGCGAGCAATTCAGCCCGTGAGCGTCGCGCGTCATCTGAGGACGCGAGCACGAGTGCAAGCTTCCCTGGGACATCGCCGGGACGGCCGGGGAGCGTGCACTGCGCGTCGGCCAGATCGAGCCGCTCACGGAGCGAGAGATCCTTCACCGTGCTGCGCGCGCGAGCGAGCGGTTCCTGCGCGTCCTCGCATGCACCCGAACGCGCGCGTCCCTCCGCCTGGAGTACGAGCGCGTCGTCCGCCCAGCGGCTGCGTGGATGACGCGTGACCACACCTTCCGCCTTCGCGGCAGCCTGGGCCCATTCCGCTCGCGCTTCACTCTCGCGTCCCGAGGCTTCGAGTTTGCGCGCACCCTTGGCGTGCTGCTCGGCACTCCACATCGCGTTGTAGTACGCACAGCCGCACAGCACCGTCAGCAGGCATAGCGCACTCGACGACACAAGTCCCGCTCGCCTCATCGGGCTCCGCTCCCGCTGCCCACGGCGAGTTTGCGCTCGAATTCGAGCAGGTAAGCGACGATGCCCTCGGCGATGGCTGCGGCGATCTTGTGCTGTCCCTGAGCAGAGGCGAGAAAAGCGCCGTCGTCGGGATTGGTCGCAAAGCCCGCCTCGACCAGGATGGCGGGCCGGCGCGCAGCGGCGAGTACCAGGAACGGCCCCTGCTGCACGCCCCGGTTCTCGCCCGGATGAATACCCGCGACTTTGGCTTGCACCAGATCGGCGAGGCGAGCGGACTCGCGCAGGTACTCGTTCAACTGCAGGTCGTGAAGAATAAAGGCGAGTGGACCCTGAACGGTCGCCGTATTCTCGAATCGCAGGGCGTCGTTTTCCATCTGCGCCACGCGCTTCTGGTCCTCCGTCTTCGCGTCCGACACGAAGTACGTCTCCACCCCATTCACCCGGGACTGCCGCCGTCCCGCCGGCATCGCATTCACGTGAATGCTGACGAACAGGTCACACTCGGCGCGACAGAACAGCGGGCGATCCGCGAGGTCGATGAGCGTATCGCTGGAGCGCGTCAGCACCACCGTCAACCCGCGGCGCAGCAGCTCCGCGCGCAACAACCGGCCGATTCCGAGCGTGATGTCCTTTTCGGTCAGACCGTGCGGAAAATGGAGGCCGGGATTGCCGGGATCCACGCCACCATGCCCCGGATCGACCACGATCGTGTGCGGGAGCCGCAGACCCGTCATCGGATTGGGCGCGCGTGTCGTGGTTGGAGAAGCTGAAGGAACGCTCGGCACGGGTGGCCGGACCGTGGCGGCAACGGTGATCTCATCGAGCCGCGCGAGCCACGGATCCCACCGATATCGACCCGCAAGCAGACGCGGCACACAGTCGGTGAGCCATTGGAGCGGCAAGAACAGCGTATCGCGCGCGACATAGGGAGCGCTCACCATCGGATACGCGACGCCCCCATAGCGCACGAACGGCGAGTCGAGCTCGAAATCGAACGCGCGGTCGCCCAGCGTCACGCTGATGGCCGAGCCATTAAAGGAGGTCGCCAACACAAGCGGTTGTGCGAGTAAGATCGCTGCCACGGCCGCCGCGCCCCGCTCGCTTGATACCGGGATGCTGACCTGCCCGCGCGACGTCGCGATCAGCACCTGCTGGGGCAGCAGCGTGGCGAGGAGCAGCAGAATGCTCACGCGCGCCTCCCCTTTACAACGCGTGCCATTTCGCGCTCCGCCACGCGCCGTTTCAGGTCTTCGCGCTTATCGTGGGCTTTCTTGGCTTTGGCGAGTGCGATCGCCACCTTGGCCAGTCCGTCCTTGAAATAGACTTCCAGCGGCACGACGGTTAATCCCTTTTGGGTCGTAGCGCCCAGCAGTTTCCGGATTTCGCGTTTGTGGAGCAAGAGTTTGCGGGAGCGGGCGGGCGGCGGGTTGTTATAACTGCCGGGTCCATAGTGTGAGATCGACATGCCTTCTAGCCAGACTTCACCGTTTCGCACGTGCGCGTAGGCCTCGCTCAAACTCGCTTTGCGATCGCGCAGCGACTTCACCTCGGTCCCAGTGAGGACGAGTCCCGCCTCCCACGTTTCCAGGAGATGGTAATCGTGCCGCGCGCGGGGATTTCTGGCGATGGAAATTTTTTCCACGATACTGAAGGCAAGATAAGCATTGACTTGGGGTTATACAACGATCTAGATTTTGCCCTCCTCAGAATCACGCCGAAGTGGTGGAACTGGTAGACGCGCTGGCTTCAGGAGCCAGTGGGCGCAAGCCCGTGGGGGTTCGAGTCCCCCCTTCGGCACTCAGTACCTCGGCACGCCTGGATCTACCTCCCGAGCCCACGCATCGATTCCTCCGGCCAAGCTCCGCACATTCGAAAACCCCGCGCCTTTGAGAATGTCGCGCGCCTGCATTGACCGCTGCCCATGATGACAATGCGTCACGATCTCGGCGCGCGCCGGTAGCTCGCCTATGCGGCGCGGCAGATCACGGAGCGGAATGAGCCGGGCGCCTTCGATACGGGCGATGTCGGCTTCGCGCGGTTCGCGAACATCGAGGAGCACGAGGTCAGGTTTGCGATCACGCTCGCGCTGCAACTCTTGGGCACTGATCTCCTCCCCCTCTCGCTTCCCGCTTCCCTCCTCCCCAACTCCACAGAACGCCTCGTAATCGATCAACGACGTGACCGTTGGATGAATGCCGCAGACCGGACAATCGGGATCTTTCTCGAGCGCGAGCTCGCGGAATTGCATCTTCCGGCCGTCGAAGAGCAGTAGCCTGCCAATCAGTGGATCGCCGAAGCCGACAATCAGCTTGATCACCTCGAGCGCCTGAAGCGACCCGATGACTCCCGGCAGCACGCCCAACACGCCGCCTTCGGCACACGATGGAATGAGATCGGGCGGTGGGGGCTCGCTGTACAGGCACCGGTAACACGGACCCCGCTTGGCGGCGAACACCGAGACCTGCCCGTCAAACCGGAACACCGATCCGTACACGTCCGGCTTCCCGAGCAGCACGCACGCATCGTTGATGAGATAGCGCGTCGGAAAGTTGTCGGAGCCATCGACGACGATGTCGAAGCCGCGCAAGATGTCGATTGCGTTCGCCGAGGTCAGCCGTTCAGCGAATGTCTCGATTTGGACGTGCGGGTTGACGTCGTGCAATCGTTCGCGCGCCGCCACTGTCTTCCGCGTGCCGATTTCCGACGTGCCGTACAGAATCTGGCGTTGCAGGTTGCTGCGATCGACGACGTCGAAGTCCGCGATTCCCAGTGTCCCCACGCCGGCGGCGGCGAGATACAGTCCAGCGGGGGAACCGAGTCCGCCGGCGCCGATCAGTAGAACGCGCGCGGCGCCAAGCTTCGATTGACCTTCGAGACCGACATCAGGAAGGGTGAGGTGCCGCGAGTAGCGCAGCAGCTCCTCATGCGACAGCATAGTCAATTCCCGAAGGCGACTCCGGCGATCTGGTACACTTCCGGCTCCGCATGCGAGAGATCGGCGAGTGAGACGCTGGCGAGGACCTCGTTGATGCGCCGCTCGAGCAACCGCCACACCGGCCGAATGCTGCAGGGCGTGCTCGGGTCGCAGCGCTCATCGTCAACGGGGTGCAAATCGCAATTGACCTCGAACGTCACGTGCTCGGATGCTTCGATGACGTCCTTGACGCTGACCGCCTGGGGCGGACGCGCGAGCAAGTAGCCGCCCCGCGCGCCGCGCACCGACTCGACGAGCCCGGCGCGCCGGAGGCGCAGCAGAATCTGCTCGACATAGTCGTGCGGAAGGCGCTCTTGCCCGGACAACTCGCGGGCCGCGACCGGACCCTGTCCCGCGCGCTTAGCTAAATGAACCGACACGATTAGCCCGTATTCCGCCCATGTGGTAACGCGCATGGGGTGAATATGCGAGAGCCGTTATCGGGATTCAACCCTCGGGCTGATGCTGACACCCGCCTGGAGCAGAAAGACATTCTCGCCGGTGTTCCGCTGCAACCACAACACGCGGCTATTCACGTTCCACATGATCGACTGCCCGCTCAGGATGTCGGCCCCCAGCCCGGCGTGCGCGCCTTGCGCCATGCCGCGATCCGACCCCGGCGATGGGAATCCGGCGAGGAGGAATCCCAGATCGAAGTACAGCCGACCCCAGGACGGACGCAGCGACGGCTCGTACCCTGGGGCGAACAGCACCGCATAAGGCTGGCAGTTGCTCGGGCAGTTGCTCAACCTCAGCGGTGCATAATCGATTTGCAGACCGAGCGACCCCGCCTTCTTGGTGTCGCGGCGGAAACGCACGCCCAGTGTGGGGCCCCGCCCTTCCATCGATCCGCCCAGCCGCGTCAGAATACCGACGGCCGGTCCGAGCATGCCGTTGAGGAGCTCGGTCTTGCGCGCATTTCCGAAAGCAATGGAAACATTCGCCCGACCCTCGAGCGCCTGGATGGCGCTATTCGGTACCTGGAAGAAGCGGCCTTCAACGAGTGCCGTCGCTTGCGCGCCAAAGTTCACGCGAACCCCTAGACCAAACCCGAGCCCGATCTCACTTGTCGGCGGCGCGGAGCTGCAGATGCCCAAGAAGCCGACGTCCTGATCCGTAACGCGCGCCAGGCCGATGGCACTCGAGGCGTATGGCGCGATGCCTTTGGGGCCGACAGGATAGTAGTTGGACTCGAGGCCGACGAAGGTCATCTGACGCACACAGCTGTTGCTCGAGAGATCGCCGTAGCGCGACACGCCGAGGCCGAGCTCGCCATCGTCGCCGGTCAGGAACGCGACGCTGGCGCCGAAGGACGTGAAGGAGTGGCTACTGCCGGAGCCGTCTTCGATCGAAATCGACGAAACGGTGGGACCGATACGCGCACGCCGCTGCGCCGCGACGTGACCGGAAGCGGCGCACGCGAGCACGATAGCGAGGATCGTGAGAGTCCGCATGGCAGACTTTTTACGCAATCGCGCTCGCGCGTGCCGTGACTGCGGTCACTTCATGAGGAATCCCACCACGATTCCAGCGGCGTTCATGCGGGCCAGCCACGACCACGCCGTCGCCACGTGAAGCGGGCGGACCCTGGTATACCAGACGCTTCCCCCCAACGTCGAAAGCAGAACCGTCGGCACCCACAGCACTGTGGCGAATTCCATGCCTGCGAGCGGCCCGCCGCCCTGCACCCAGAGACAGGGCCGGAACTGCCCGTAGAACCACGCGAAGATCACACCAAAGATCAGCGCTAAACCAGCGGACTTCGCCATCGCCGGTCCCATGAACCGCTTCATCTCTTCCGGCGTCATCGGCGTCATGAAGGCATCCATGCCTTTGGTGAACACCTTGCCCCACATCAACCAGTCCACGAGGTACGCCACGGCTCCGGCAATCAGTCCCACGACGACCCAGTTCATACGTGCGCCTCCAGAGTGAAAGTCACTTCCGCTCTCCCGGCACGCCGAGCTCCGTCATCGCCCTGAGGTCCAGCACCTCCTCCAACTCTTTCCCTTTCAACAATCCCTTCTCCATCACCAGCTGCCGGACGGTCACATTTTTCGCGACCGCCTCCTTCGCCAGTTTGGCGGCTTCCGCGTAGCCGATCTTCGGTGCGAGCGCCGTGACCAACGCAGGGCTGCGCTCGAGCCAATGCGCGCACTGCGCCGCGTCGGCCACGATGCCTTCGATACAACGCTCCGCCAGCACCTGCGTCGCGTTGCTCAGGATGAGCATCGAAAACAGCAGATTGTGCGCGATGACCGGCATCATCACGTTCAGCTCGAGTTGTCCCGCTTCCGCGGCCGCCGCTATCGTCACGTCGTTGCCGATCACCTGATAGCAGACCTGATTCACCATTTCAGGAATCGACGGATTCACTTTTCCCGGCATGATGCTCGAGCCGGGCTGGACGGCCGGCAACATGATTTCGGCGATGCCAGTCCGCGGCCCCGATGCCAGCAGGCGCAGGTCGCTCACGATTTTCCCGAGGTCGACGGCGTAGGTGCGGAGCGCCCCCGAGAACGCGGTGGCATCGCCCATCGATTGCATCAGCTGGACCTTGTCGCTTCCCTCGCGCAGCTCGAGGCTGGTCATCGCCTGAAGATGCACCACCATCCGCGGGGGATACTCCGGCTCGGCATTCAATCCGGTGCCCACCGCGGTGCCACCGATGCCGAGGTCGCGCAAATCGTCGGCCATACGCGTGAGCCGGTCGCGGTTGCGCTCTACCGTGTGGCCGTAGGCCGTAAACTCCTGCCCGAGGCGCACCGGTGTCGCGTCCTGGAGATGGGTGCGACCCGACTTCACGATCGAGTCGAATTCCTCACCCTTCGCGAGCAACGCGCCGCTCAGCCGATCGAGTGCGGCGACGAGGGGCGAGAGTTGCGCCAGCGCGGCCAGACGAATCGCGGTGGGGATCACATCATTCGTGGATTGCGCCATGTTGACGTGATCGTTGGGATGCACCGGCTTGTATTCGCCGCGTTTGCCGCCGAGCAGCTCATTGGCGCGGTTGGCGAGCACCTCGTTGCAATTCATGTTATGGGACGTGCCGGCGCCGGCCTGGTAGGGATCAACGACGAAGTGCTCGCGATGTCGGCCCGCCAGCACTTCATCGGCGGCACGGACGATCGCGTCAGCGAGCCTCTTGTCGAGGCGGCCGGTCTCGCGATGGGTCAGGGCGGCGGCCTTCTTGATCCAGATGCACGCGTCGACGAAGGCGGGCAGCGGCCGCAGATTGGAAATGGGGAAATTGTTGCGGGCGCGTTCCGTCTGCACGCCCCAGAGCGCGTCCGCCGGTACGGGCAGCTCGCCGAGGGGATCGCGTTCGATGCGCGTCTGTTTCATTCCGCGCGTCCCAGACCCAGCGTCAGTCTCCAACCAGGAATCACCCATGGAATCTCGAGAGTTGATTCAGCATCTGCCGGAACGCGCCACGTTTCGCCCCGACGCCATGACCAAGATCGACTGTTTCCGCTCGGACCGGCTGTTCGTCGGCCTCAACTGTTTCGAGCCGGGCCAGGCGCAATCGGTTCACACGCATGGCGGCGCCGACAAATTCTATGTGGTGCTGACCGGAAAGGCCACTTTCATCGTCGGCACGCAGCGCGTCGACGCGCGTTCGGGCGACTTGATTCCCGCGCCGGCCGGCGTTCCACATGGTGTCGCCAGCGTTTCGGAACGCTCGATTGTCTTGGTCACGATGGCCCCACCCCCCGCCCCCGCTCGTTAGCGACGCCTTCGAAACCAGCCGACGGTGAACAGCTCCTTCGCGGCGGCGACGCCGTGCGTCCGCACGAGCAGATAGAAACCGAGCACGGTGAGCAGGATGGTCGTGTAGAACCGCCACAGCAGCAGCATGGTCAGCTGTGACGATCCGAAATCGCCAGCGAATCCCGAGAGAAACGCGACCTCAATCCCACCGCCGCCGGACGGCAGCGGAACCACGAGGGGAGCGTGTAACAGCGCGAGCGACCCGAAGAACATGACCGCAAATGGCGGCGCATCCCGACTGCCCCACGCGAGCGCCGCGAGAATGAGCGCGCGAGCGCCGAGACTGATGACGGTCAGCACTGCTCCCACAAACAGGACCCACCATCGCGCCCGGCGCACGTGCGCGAGCGCGACCCGCCACTGCCGCCGCACGCGATGCCGGATGGCGCCGGGTCGCACCAGGCGCTGCAGTGTCCAGATCACGAGCAGCACGACCAGCGCGATCAGCTCGATGCCGAGCAAATCGCGCGCGAGACTGTGACTCAGGAATCGGTCCGCCGCCTGACTCCAGTCAGGGACGTAATACGCCGCGAGCGCAACGGCGATAGCGCCGAACACCGGCCATTCGGCGGCGACCTCGACACCGAGCGCGACCAACGCCATCACCACCCGGAGGCCCGACCACGTCATGCCGAGAAACCGCGCCGGCTCGCCACCGAGCCGATTGGGCGTGAGGGTCGAGGCGGCTTCGCCGTACAGGTTCAGGCGCAGCGCATCACGGAACGCGAGCCTGCCACCCGCTGCCCGCGTCACGAGCTGAATACGCCACGCCCGCGCGACGGAGTCCACCCCAATCAGGAGAATGGCAAAGACGTGATTCAATCGGAGCAGTCACCAAGTGGGTAAATGAAGCCGCAATTCGGACACGGATTCCTGCAGCCCCAAGGCTTCGGTCGGACCTGGGCACCGCAGCGTATGCACGTCGGTGCAGCCTTAGGCGATGCGGGAGAGCCCTTTGAGGAAGGGATTCGCCTGCCGCTCTCGTCCGACCGTCGTTTCGGGTCCATGTCCGCTGTAGAGGATGGTGTGGTCCGGGAGCGTCAGCAACTCGCGCTCGATGCTGCCGATCAACGTCTCGAAATCGCCGCCCGGCAGGTCGGTTCGACCAATGGAGCCGGCGAACAGCACATCGCCGGTGAGCGCGACGCCCGGCCCGATGAGGCAGACACTTCCCGGCGAATGGCCGGGCGCGTGCCGCACCTCGAAGCGCAGCCCACCGACCGCCAGACGCTCGCCGTGAACCATGTCGTGGTCGGGAACAGGCAATCGATCCGGCGCGACGAGGCCGAACCACGCGGCCTGGTCGGCCGCAGCGTCGTAGAGCGGCCGGTCGGCGGGATGCAGCCAGACCGGCGCGCCGGTCTGCTGCGCGACCGCGGGTACACCGAGGACATGATCGACGTGCGCGTGCGTGAGCCAGATGCCCACCGGCCGCGCGCCGGTCTCCTCGACCTTGTGCAAGATCAGGCCGGCTTCTTCCCCGGGATCCACAATCGCGCACTCGCGCGCCTGCTCGTCCACGACCACGTACGTGTTTTCGGCAAACACGCCGTTCGGGATCTGGATGATCACTTCTTGGGTCTGCCGTCGCGCTGGTGTTCGCGCAGCGACTTGAGATACTTCTCCACGGCGATTGCCGCTGTCGTCGCGTCACCGACCGCCGTCGTGATCTGGCGCGTCACCTGACTGCGGACGTCGCCCGCCGCAAACAGACCGGCCATCGACGTCATCATTCGATTGTCGGTGATCAGATAGCCGCCCGCGTCGTGGTCCACGTGCCCGTCGACGAGCTGCGTGTTCGGCTTGAACCCCGCGAAGATGAACACCCCGCCGACGTCGAGATTCGAGCGCCCGCCGGTCGTGGTGTTTTCCAACACCGCGTGCGTGACACCGCGGTCGTTGCCCACGATCTCGGGAACGGTGGTGTTGCGGATGACTTCGATCTTGGGATTCGCGAAGGCGCGCTCCTGCAGCAGCTTCGAGGCGCGGAAGTCGTCCCGGCGGTGGACGAGATGGACCTTGCTCGCATAGCGCGTCAGGTAGTCCGCCTCTTCGACGGCCGCATCGCCACCGCCGACGACCGCCAGCCGCTCGCCTTTGAAGAACGCGCCGTCGCACACCGCACAGTAGGAGACGCCCTTGCCCGCGTATTCTTTCTCGCCAGGGACACCGAGTTTGACGGGCGTTCCGCCGGCGGTGAGGATCACCGCCTGGGTGCGATAGGTTTCGCCGCGCGCGGTGGTCACGTCGAACCAACCATCGGCCTCTTTGTGAATGCGCTCGACTGTGTCCGTGACGATTTGCGCGCCGAACTTCCGCGCGTGCTCGGTCATCTTCTGCGCGAGCTCCCACCCCTTGATGCTCTCAAAGCCGATGTAGTCTTCGATCAGGTCGGTGTTCAGCAGCTCGCCGCCCGGTGCCCCGCGCTCGATGGTGAGGGCGCTGAGCATGCCGCGGCCCGCATACAGGGCGGCGCACAGCCCGGCGGGCCCTGCACCGACGATGATGACGTCGTACTCTCGTTTGGCGAGCTCAGTCATTGGCTCTGAATTCCAGGCGCGGGGGATTGCCCTCTCCCGCAAGGGCGCGCGCCAGCTGCGCGCGAAAGTTCACGGTCTCGAACTCGATGTCGGGACGCTGCGGCCCGGCCAGCTTTGCGAGTGCCGCCGCCCCAACCACCACGGTGCCGTGGCGGTTCCCACGAGCCTGATGCAGCAGCGCCGCGGCGGCTTGGATCAACCCCTGCCAGACCCGGGCTTCGTTTTCCTCTATAATAGAACGCCAGACTGTTTCCATCGCCTCGTGGGCGAGCCAGAATTCCCCCGCATTAAACAATTCACGAGCATGCTCGAGGTACCGCCGGCGATCCTCAGGACTCACTGCGCCCCGAGCGCCAGCAGATTCAGCGCCCCATGACAACTCGAGATCGTGCCGATCAGCACTTCGGCCGCATGCCCGCTGGCACCGGCCTCCGCGACGAGGCGATCGCCCGCACGAACGGCATCGGCGGCGAACATGCCGACCCCAAAGACTTCGTGCTTGCACACGAATAAGGCGGGCCCGCTCACGGGCCGTCCGTCCGCACGAAGCTGGGACGCGAGATCACCAACCGTGTCGGACATTTCCCACGTGCGTGGCGCGCCGATCGCGGGACAGAGGGCGGGTTCGATGCAGTGCGTCGGGCAGATCCAGTCCGCCCACGAAACGTAACGCGTCTCATCCGGCCCACCGCTCTGCCGGTCATACGGTGTCGGGAAATCACCGGGGACAGGCGTGACGAGCACGGCGCGATCGGGCCACCGCTCGCGCGCGCGCCGGAACACCCACTCAAACATCAAATGCGGCATGTGTGGTGAGGGAACGATCTGGTCGTCACGTGCGTCGTTCGTCGTGCGTCGTACGTCGGAAAGCCAATCGTCAAAGAAGACGCTCCAATCAGAGGAGACGAATGCTCGATCGGGCGTTTCCCCCAGCTCCCGGCGCGCCCGGCAGTCGCGGTCGCGATCGACGACGATGACGGTCCGATAGTCGGTCTTGCCGCGGGCTTTGGCTTTCGCGAGCTGCGACGCGTAGAAGGTACCGTAGCAGCCGCCGCCTACCACGACGACGTCCCTCAGCGGATGAGTCTCCCCCCGTCGACGACCAGCACCGTGCCCGTCGCGAAATCGGTATCCGCCAGGAGAAACCGCACGGCCGCCACCACATCGGCCGGCGTGCCGAGCCGATTGAGCGGCGTCGTCTCGCGAATCTGCTCGCGCGATTGCTCGTCCCAATCTTCCGGCAACAGCACAGCCCCTGGGGCAACTGCATTCACGGCGATGTCGGGCGCAAGGGCGCGGGCCAACGCCTTGGTCAGCATCACGACGCCCGCCTTGCTGACGCAGTGCGGGACATACGCGGGCCACGGTTCCAGGCCGGCCAAGTCGGCAATATTGACGATCTTGCCTTTCGCGCAGCGCAAATGCGGAATCGCTCCCTGCGACACGAAGAACGTCGCCCGCAGGTTGAGATCGAGCGTCGCATCCCAACTCTCGGGCGTGACCTCCTCGACCGGCTGGCGCACCATAATCGCCGCGGAGTTGACCAGGACGTCGAGCCGTTTCAGGACACGCGCGGCCTGGTCGGCGAGTCCTCGCGCGGCCAGCGGGTCACTCAGGTCCGCCTGGAGCAGCTCGGCGCGCCTGCCCACGCCCCGAATCGCCTGGGCGGTCTGCTCGGCGCCGCTCGCGGAGCCGTGGTAATGCACCGCCACGTCGCAGCCAGCACGGGCCAGTCCAATGGCGATTGCCTGCCCGACCCGGCGGCCAGCACCGGTCACCAATGCGCCCGCGCCTTCGAGCCGCACTAGTACGCCTTTCCAGTGATCGGCACGATCTGCCCCGTGATCGCTTTCGCCTCATCGCTCGCCAGGAAGAGGACGGTGTTCACGACCTCTTCGAGCTCGACGAAGGGGGTTTTGGGATCGGGCTGCATGGTCGCGACGTTGTCCGCGGTCCGCACGGTCGCCGGCGCCACCGCGTTCACGCGGATGTTGGCGTCGCGGTATTCGCGCGCCAGCTCGCGCGTGAGACCGGCAACCGCGGATTTGGCCGCGCTGTACGCCGACATGTGCATGAGCGAGCGGACGACGGCAATCGACGCGAAGTTGACGATGGACCCGCCGCCGCGCGACAGCAGCGCGGGCATCGCAGCCTGACATGTGAAGAAAGCGGTCTTGAAGTTGACCGCGAATTCCCGCTCCAGGATATCGGGCTTCACTTCGGTGAACGGGCCGTAGCTGAAGAACCCGCCCGCAACGTTCACCACCACATCGAGCCCACCGAAGTGCGACTGCGCCGCCGCCGCGGCGACGCGCGCCGCATCGGGCTGCGTGAGGTCGCCGGCCGAAGCCTTGGCCGCAATGCCTTCCCCCGCGAATTCCTTCACGCGATCCGCCAGCCCAACGGCGTTCACGTCGGCGAGGACGAGCTTCGCGCCGGCCCGTCCCAGGCCGCGCGCGACCGCATGACCGATTTGTCCGACGCGCCCCACCCCCGTCACGAGCGCGACTTTGCCCCGGAAATCAGCGGGCATTCACGGCCGCGACGATGTCGTCCACGGGGGGCGCGCCGCGCTGAGCGTAGTGCACCGTTCCGTCGCGTGCAATCACGTACACCGTGCGCTGGATCCCGCGATCATCGTCCTTGAGCGCGCGATACGCGCGGGCGATCGCCCGGTCCGGATCGGAGAGCAATGGAAAGTTGAACTGCATCTTCTCCACGTAGCTCTTGTGGCTGTCGATGCCCGCGGGATTCACGCCGAGCGGTTGCATCCCCACGGCCTCGAACTTTGCGATCTCATCGCGCACGGCGGAGAGTTGGCGGTTTCAGCCGGGGGTGTTGTTGCCAGGATAGAACACCAATGCGACCGGCCCCTTTTTCAGCAGGGCGCCGAGCGAATACGTCTGGCCGTCGGACGCGGGAGCGGTGAAGGACGGTGCCTTACTGCCGATCGGTAACGGTTCGCTCATGTCTTGGTCCTCGTTGCCAACTCCAGCCGCCGTTCGAGTTGCGTGAGCCACGCGTCGGGTACCTTCATGCTGCCGAGCGGCGCGTGGGTGTCGCCGTACTCACCGTCGCCGTGCCAGTCCGAGCCGCCGCTGATGCCGAGCCCGAGCCGCTCGGCGAGGCGCATGAGTCGCTGCTCGCCGGCTGGAGAATGGCTCGGGTGCCGCACCTCCACACAGTCCAGTCCCTGATCTTGAAAAGTCCGTAGCTGTCCTTCGGTCCCATGATCGCCGAGGTGTGCCGCGACGGTCAGGCCACCCACCTCGTGCACCAGTGAAGCGACTTCGTGCAAGGTCGGCAGTGGTTTCTCGACGTACGCCGCCCGGCCACGGCCGAGGTACCGGCGAAACGCATCCGTGATGTCTTCACATGCTCCGGAGTCGACGAGTGCGCGCGCGACATGTGGCCGGCCCAGCGCGCCGCCGTCGCCGCCGATGAGTTGCGCGTGCACATCCTCGAGCTCGATCGCGACACCAAGTCCCTGCAGCTTGGCCACGATCTGTTCACCGCGCCGACGTCGCGCCGCACGCGTATCGCGCAGGAAGGTCTGAAGACGCTCATGCTCGGGAGGCAGGAACAGCGCGAGGACATGCAGCTCGCCCCATGGCGCGCGCACACTGAACTCGCAGCCCGGGATCACGCGGACCCCGAGCTTCGCTCCTTCGTGCGCCGCGTCTGCAACGCCGTCCGTCGTGTCGTGATCGGTCAGTGCGATCGCCGCGAGGCCGACGGCGCGCGCCCGGCGAGCGACCTCGGGTGGCTCACATTCACCATCGGAGGCCGTCGAGTGACAGTGGAGATCAATGTGCGGCGTAGGACACCTCGGGCGCCGTCCAGGCCGGCTGCGACTGCCGGAACAGCTCGAGTAATTCGCGATCGGACAGCTCGGCGAACGCGCGGTCGGGCGACCGGGCGCCGACCGGCGAGAAATGCGTCACGCGCCGGCGGCGTTGTGACCCCGTGCCCTGCTCGAAGATGAGACCGAACTGGTCGCGCCCATACACCGTGACGCGACCCGCTGGAGACACCTCCCATTTCTCGCCGTCTACCTCGATCGTGCGTCGCGCCATGCGTCAGGCTTGCGACGCGGTGGCCACGGGAACCTCACTCCACAGCTCCCAGGCATCGGGCGCGTACGTCGCGATCGTCTGCAGGCGCCGCTCGAGCTTGATCTCCTCCGGCAACCGCGACGCCTGGGCCCGGTGGGACATTTCGGTGGGACTTTCGGAGAATTCGATGAACAGGCGCGGGTCCTTGGCATTGCGGTACAGCCAGATGCGCTGCCCGCGCGCTTCGGCGAACTGGCTCAGCTCGCGGAGCGTGTTCACGTATTCCGTCTCGTTCTGCGCAGCGACGCGCACGCGCGCCGCGGTCAGGACTTTGGGCATGCTCACACCGCTCCCTCGGGAAACTCCTGCAGCATCTTCTTGACGTCGGCGAGGAACTTGTCGGCATCCGCGCCATCCACGACCCGGTGGTCGTACGACATCGTCACCATGCCCATCGTCCGGATGGCGATCGACTCGGTGCCGTCGGACGCGGTGACGACTTTGGGCCGCTTCTCGATCGCTCCGACGCCCAGGATGGCCACCTGCGGCTGATTGATGATCGGAATTCCGGCAAACGGTCCGAAGCCACCGGGATTCGTGATCGTGAACGTGCCGCGCTGGATGTCGTCGGGCAACAGCTTCTTGGTGCGCGCGCGCTCGCCGAGATCGTTGATCGCGCGCGCGATCCCGATGAGCGACAGCTCGTCAGCGTGCTTGATCACCGGCACGATGAGCCCCCAATCGAGCGCCACCGCGATCCCGATGTTGACGTCGCCGCGATAGATCGTGCTGTCACCCGAGACGGCGGCGTTGACGATCGGGTGCCTGCGGAGATTCTCCGCGCACGCCTTCGCGATGAACGCGAGGAATGTGAGGCTCACGCCGCGCTCGACGTAGCTCTCTTTGGCCTTGGCGCGTAACTGCACGATGCGCGTGAAGTCGACTTCAAAGAAGCTGGCGACGTGTGCGGACACGCGCTTGGACATCACCATGTGATCGGCAGTGATCTTGCGGATCTTGGACCACGGCTCGACACGGTCACCGGGCCAGGGCTCGACGGTGGGATGCTCGATGGGACCAGAGAGGGGCGCGGTGCGCGGTGCGCCGTACGCGGGGGCCGCAGTGGGAGCCCGTTCGATGTATCCGAGGATGTCCTGCTTCGTCACGCGCCCCGCGTAGCCGCTGCCTGGAATGCGCGAGATATCCACGCTGTGCTCAGCAGCAATCTTGCGGACCAGCGGCGTGGACTTGGTGCGGAGGCGCTGCTCGGCCGTTTGCACACCACCACCGTCGCCGTCGCTGCGCTTCACTGCTGGAGCTGCGGGTGCGGTGGGCACGGCGGCTTTAGGAGGCTCGGGTTTGGGAAGCGGCGGAGCCGTGGCTTTCGGCTGCTCGGGCTTAGCGGAGGCAGCGGGCGCGGACGCCACGGCCCCTTTTTCGGTCTCGAGGACCGCGACCAGCGTCTGAACCGGGACGGTCTGCCCCTCCTGCACCTTGATCTCCGCCAGCACGCCCGCAGCGGGCGCGGGGATTTCCGCGTCCACCTTGTCGGTCGAGATCTCGAACAGCGGCTCGTCCCGCTTCACCGAGTCGCCGACCTTCTTGAGCCATTTGCTCAAGGTCCCTTCGGCGATCGATTCGCCCATCTGGGGCATCAGTACGTCTACGCGTGCCATATCCTCTCCATCAGTAGGCCGCGAGCCAGCGCGCAGCTTTCACAATGTCGTCAGTCTGCGGGAGCACAAAGTCTTCCAGCGTCGGTGCGTAGGGCAGCGGCACGTCGTGCGCCGTTACGCGCATGATCGGACCGTCCAGCCATTCGAATGCCTGCTCGTTGATTCGCGCCGCGATCTCGCCGGCGATGCCACCGGTGCGCGTGTCCTCGTGCACGATCAACACCTTGTTCGTCTTCTTCACCGTCGCGACGATCGCCGCATCGTCCATCGGCAGAAGCGTCCGCAAGTCGACCACTTCGACGGATAGCCCATCTTCCTGCGCGAGCCGGTCCGCAGCCTCCAGAGATTTCCAGACAGTCGCGCCGTAACTAATGATGGACAGATTCTTCCCTTCGCGCGCGAGTCGCGCTTCACCAATCGGGGTGAGCACTTCGCCTTCCGGCAATTCTTCCTTGATCCGCCGGTACAGCCATTTGTGCTCGAGGTATAGGACCGGATCTTCGTCGCGGATCGAAGCCTTGATTAATCCTTTCGCGTCACGGGCGGTCGCCGGATAGACGATTTTCAACCCGGGCGTATGTAGAAAGGCGGCCTCAGGGTTCTGTGAATGGAACGGGCCGCCGCGCACATAACCGCCGCAGGGACCCCGCACGACCATCGGCGTGGAGAGCCCCGCGCGGTAGCGCGCCGTCGCCACGTAATTCGTCAGCATGTCGTAGGCACAAGAGATGAAGTCAATGAACTGCATCTCGGCCACTGGCCGGAGACCCATGTGGGCCGCGCCTGCTGCTGCTCCGACGATTGCCGCTTCGGAAATGGGCGTGTCGATCACGCGCGAGTCGCCGAAGCGTTTGCTGAATCCTTCCGTCACTTTGAACGCCCCGCCGTAGAGACCGACGTCTTCGCCGAGGATGAAAACGCGCTCGTCGCGCTCCATCTCCTCCCAGAGTCCCTGGCGCAGCGCCTCGAGAAAAGTGACTTCAGCCATCACAGCGCCTTAAACCAGAGCTTGTCGGCAACGGGCGGATCGACAAACACGCCGGGTAGCGCGCTCTCTGCGTCCGGCAAGGGCTCGTCCACGCAAGCGTCCGTCGCCTGATCCACCTCGTCGCGCACGCGGTCGTCGATGTCTTTCAAGTCGCTCTCGCCCACGAGATCCGCGGAAAGCAGTCGCTGCACATACCGGTCGACGGGATCATTGTCGCTTGCCCATTTATCCAGCTCGCCCTTCGAGACATAGTGCTGATCGTCATGCTCCGCGTGACCCTTGCGGCGATACGTCTTCACTTCGATGAAATGCACGCCTTTCCCACGGCGCGCACGGTCGGCCGCGAATCTCGTAGCCTCGTAGACGGCAAAGACATCGTTTCCGTCCGCAGTGACGGCAGGAATGCCGTACCCCGGCGACTTCTCGGCAAGGTCTTTGACGGCGAACTGCTTTTCGGGGGGAGTGGAGTAAGCCCAGTGGTTGTATTCACCGATGACGACGAGCGGCAGCCGCTGCACCGCGGCGAAGTTCAGCCCTTCGTGAAAGGTCCCGGTGGAGGTGCCGCCGTCCCCAATGTAGACCAACCCTACCCGCGGCTCACGACGCAGCTTGAAGGTGAGGGCGATCCCCGCCATGACGGGGATCATATCTCCCAAGTGCGAGATCTGGCCGAGGTAGCCTTTTTCGAGATCGTTGAAG
>DATGVZ010000007.1:0-4736 GCA_035299765.1 Gemmatimonadales bacterium | reverse complement strand
TGGAACACAAATCCCAGCTTGCGGTTCCGCAGTTCCGCGGCGCCGCGGGCGTCGAGATCGGCGTACCGCGATCCGTCCAACCAGACGTCACCGGCCGTCGCCGTATCCAGCGCGCCGAGGAGATGCAGCAATGTGCTCTTCCCGGCCCCCGACGAGCCGACGATCGCGACGAACTCGCCGCGCCGCACCTCCATATCGATGCCGCGCAGCACTTCGAGCGGCTGCCCATCGCCTCCGGCAAAAACCTTCCGCACGCCGCGGGCCACCACGAGCGCGTTCATTCGTAGCGGATCGCCCGCACCGGGTCCATGCGCGCCGCCTGGACGCTGGGGTAAAGGGGTGCGAGTGTCGCGATGACCAGGCTCGCGGCCACCACAGCCAGGGCGTCGAGCGGATTGGTCAGGACCGGCAGGTGATCGATGAAGTAGATCGATGGATCAATCGGGATCAAGTGGCCGCTATTGACGCTCGATCCGAGGACCAGCCCCAGCACGGCGCCCAGCACCGTGCCGACGAGCCCGATGAACACGCCCTGAATGATGAAGACGCGCCGAATCCGTCCGCGGGGCATCCCCATCGCCAGCAGGATACCGATTTCGCGCGTCTTGTCGCGCACCACCATCGTGAGGGTGCCGACGACGTTGAATGCCGCGACCACGCAAATCAGAAACACGACGAATCCCATCGCCAACTTTTCGAGCTTCAGTGCGGAGAAGAGGCCGCGATTCTGGAGCTGCCAGTCGAGCGCGCGATAGGGATAGCCGAGCAGAGTCTCGAGTTGTTGAGCGAAGGCATTCGCTTTTTCAGGATGGTCGAGCCGGACTTCGAGTCCCGTCACCGCGGCCCCCAAGCCGGCGAAATCCTGCGCGGCGGCGCGCGGCATGACGACGTAGCTGTTGTCGTAGTCGTACATCCCGGTTTCAAACAGTCCGGTGACCTCGTAGCGCCGATATTTGGGCACGAAGGCGCCGAGGCTGCGATTGAACTGCGAGCCCGCCGGGGCGACCATCGTCACGACGTCGCCGGGAAATGCCGACAGCTTGGTCGCGAGCCGTGTCCCGATCGCGATTCCTCCCTCGACGCCGGGCTGCGTGGTGCGGAACGTGAGATCGCCCTTGGTGAAGTAACGCGGCAGGCTGGTCACGGCGCGCGATCCGGTGTCCGTTTCGACGCCGATCACCGCGACGCCTTCGGCGTAGTCATGGCCGGCGGAGATCAAGCCTTGCGTCAGGACGAAGGGAGAGGCCGCCACGACCCCACGCGTCCGCCGCACCTTGGCGAGCACGTCCGGCCAGTCGTCGAGGCGCAGGCCTTCGCCGTAGGTCAACACGCGCAGATGCGGGTTCACGACCAAGATCTTCTCGCGCAGATCGTTCTGCATGCCATTCATCACGCCGAGCACGAAGACCAGCGCCGCCACGCCGACCGTTACACCGCCCACGGCAATGACGGTGATGAGCGAAAGGAGCCGTGACGACCGGCGGCTCTTCAGGTAGCGCATCGCGACGCGGAGATCGAGACGCGAGGGCCAATTCATCACGAGGACGGCGACGGCGAAGGCCGCCGCCCCGAACAACAGCACTCGCACCGCTACAAGAATGATCGGCATCACTCAGGTCGGAGCATGGGAAAGAGAATCACGTCGCGAATGTTCGTCTGGTCGGCGAGGATCATCGTCAGCCGATCGACTCCCAACCCCACGCCGCCCGCCGGCGGCATGCCATACTCCAACGCCCGCAGGAAATCCTCGTCGAGCTGCTGGGCTTCGCCATCACCAGCCGCGCGCAAGACGCCCTGTTGCTCGAAGCGGCGCCGCTGCTCATCAGGATCGTTCAGCTCACTGAATGCGTTGGCGAGCTCGCGATGCTGGACGAACAGCTCCCATCGCTCGACCTTGGTCGGATCGCCCCGCTTCGGCTTCGCCAGCGGCGACAACGCGAGCGGATAGTCGAACACGAACGTCGGCTGCACCAGCTTCGGTTCAACGCAGGTCTTGAAGACTTCGTCCACCAGCCTGGGACCACTGAGCGCGGCGACTTCCGCGGGCGGCGCGTTGTGCCGCTTGAGAACGTCGCGCAGCTCGGCGTCCTGCGCGCGCGCGAGATCTACGCCGGCGTGTTCTCGCACCAGTGCGTAATAGTCTTTCCGCACAAACGGACGGGCGAACGACAGCGTGGCGCCGTGGCGCTCCAGCATGGTGCTCCCGAACAGCGCGAGCACGAGACCCGCCAGCATTTCCTCGGTCAGCTCCGCCATGTCGTTGTAATCCGCGTACGCCTGATACCACTCCGCCATCGTGAACTCGGGATTGTGGAAGCGTGACAGTCCCTCGTTGCGAAAATCGTGACCGATCTCGTACACCTTCTCGAGCCCACCCACGAGGCAGCGCTTCAGATACAGCTCGTCCGCGATGCGGAGATAGAACGTGGTGTCGAGCGCCTCGTAGTACGTCTTGAACGGTGTGGCCGTGGCGCCGCCGTACAGCGGTTGCAGCACCGGCGTCTCGACTTCCAAGTACCCCTTGGCATCTAGGAAAGCCCGAATTCCTTGCACGATCCGTGTGCGCAACCGGAACACGTCGCGCACGTCGGGATGCACGGCGAGATCGGCGTAGCGTTGCCGGTACCGCAGCTCCGGATCGGTCAACTCGCCATGCTTCACACCGCTCGCGTCTTCCTTCCCGAGGGGGAGCGGCCGGAGCGCCTTGGCCAGCAGCGTGAAGCGCGCGACGCGCAGCGTGATCTCGCCCGTACGCGTCTTCATCAGACGACCCTCGACGCCGAGATGATCGCCCAGGTCGAGCAGCTCTACCACGCCGTATTGGTCCGCTCCCAGCTCATCGCCCTTGAAATAGAGCTGGATCTTGCCCGTCGCATCCTCGAGATGCGCGAACGTGGTCCTCCCGTGCGGCCGCAACGCCACGAGTCGCCCAGCGAGCGCATACTTGGTCTCGTCATCCTCGGCGCGGTACGCCGCCAGCGCCGCTTGCGCCGTCGCGCTGCGATCGAAGCGATAGGCAAACGGTGCGACGCCGCGCTCGATGAGCTCTTTCAGCTTCTCACGCCGCGCGGCCTCGACAAATCCGGTCATTTACGCTGCCTTGCTCCCGAAGCGCTTCAGAAACGCCTCGATGAATGGGTCGAGGTCGCCGTCCATGACTTTGTGCACGTCGCTCACCTTCAGCTCGGTGCGGTGGTCGTTCACCATCGTGTACGGCTGGAAGACATATGACCGGATCTGATTGCCCCACGCGATATCGGTCTTCTGTTTGTCGACCTCTGCCTTCTTCGCCTCCCGCTCCGCGACGGCGCGCTCGTAGAGTCGTGCCTTGAGCATCTTCATCGCCGTCGCCTTGTTCTTCCCCTGACTGCGCTCCTGTTGGCACGAGACGACGATGCCGGTCGGCAAGTGGGTGATCCGCACCGCCGAGGACGTCTTGTTGACGTGCTGGCCGCCCTTGCCCGATGCGCGAAACACGTCGATGCGCAAATCGTCGTCCTTGATTTCAATTTCGATTTCGTCGTCGACTTCCGGATAGACGAAGACCGACGCAAACGAGGTATGGCGGCGCGACTGCGAATCGAACGGCGAAATGCGCACGAGTCGGTGGACGCCCTTCTCCGCCTTCAACAACCCGTAGGCGTACTGGCCGCGAATCTCGATCTCGGCCGACTTGATGCCGGCCTCTTCGCCCGGCAGCAGGTCGAGCACCTCGACGACGAAGCCGTGCCGCTCCGCCCAGCGCGTGTACATGCGCACGAGCATTTCGGCCCAATCCTGCGACTCGGTGCCGCCGGCGCCGGGATGAATCGTGAGCAGCGCGTCGCGCGCGTCGTCGGGCCCACGGAGCATGTTCTGCATCTCCAGCGATTCGAGCCGCACGGCGATTTGATCGGCTTCAGTCTCGAGAGAGCGTTGCAACGCGAGGTCGACGTGCGATTCAGCTTCGAGCAGCTCGTTCAACTCCCGGCCTTCGTCCACGCGTTTGCGCAGCGCGTGGTAGGGCTCGAGCCATCCCTTCAGAGACTTGACTTCGGCGACCGTCTGACGGGCACGTTCGGGGTCGGCCCAGAGCGAGCCGTCCGCCATCTTGTGCTCGAGCTCCGAGAGGCGCTTGGTCTTCCCGTCGACGTCAAAGAAAGCTCCTGAGCTCGATGAGCCGGCGATCGAAGTCTGTGAACCGTTCCGCTAACGCCACCTGGTCACTCCTCTAAAAAAGCTTGTGGCCGCCCGCGAGAATCTCGTTCAGCGCCTCGGTCCAGAACGGCGTGCTCTGCGCCATATCGGCGCCGACCTGCTCGACGTACTCCTGCCAGCTCTTGTCGATTTCGTCCTTGAATAACTGTGGCAGCGTACCGTCGCGAATCCCCTGTTGCCGCTTCTCGGGATGATACACGAGCATGTCGGAGATCAGCGCCCGCGCGAGCCGCCGCGCCTTCTGTTTCGGGTCCTGCACCATGAACGGATTCACCGGACGCAACGGCCCCGTGGGCCGTCTGCCCGGCGTGCTAACACCGGCGGCGGGCGCAGCCGGCGCAGCAGGCGGCGGGGCGGGCGCAGGAGGCGCGGCGCGCGCGGTTGACGCAGGCGGCGGGGGCCGGGGCGCCGGACGCGGGGACGCTGCTGGCGCAGGTGGCGTCGGTATCGGTTTAGGCACCGCCGGGGCTGATGCCGCCGCCGGCGATGCCGGTCGCGCCGGCGGTCGCGCGATCGGGGAGCCCGGCGCAGACGGCGTG
>DATGVZ010000006.1:0-2946 GCA_035299765.1 Gemmatimonadales bacterium | reverse complement strand
GCGACAGCGGGCGCTTCGCGCCTTGCGCGAAGGCGGCGCCGGCCGGCGCGAGGACAACAACGACACATGCGCAGAGTAACCGTTTCATAGCGATCTCCCGCTCATTTCGCGTTGGAACCGACGCAGTCCTCAAGGACGGTGTGCGTCGCCAGAACCTGATCGCCGACCCCTGCGGGTTCCGGAAATTCTGATCATCCTTTTTCCGGAAATTCTGATCACTTCGCCTCCGGAAATTCTGGCCGTTTGGAGCTGACGTCCTCCGGTTCCACACTCGCCGCACCACGCAGCGAGGCGGTTCCCACACTCGCTGCCTCAAGCAGCGAGGGAAAGGATGATCGACATGCTCAAACGGCACGAGATTCAGGTTCTGCGTCGAGCGGGACACGCCCAAGTCGAAGTGGCCAAACTCGCCGGCGTGTCCCTCGGAAGCGTCCGTCGCGTCGCGCGTGAGCCTGATGTCACACAGATCGATAACACGCAGGAGCGCGAGCGGCGAGACGTTGGTCGCCCGGCGAAGGCCGAGCCCTTTCGGCGCTTGGTCGTTGAGTTGCTGACGCGCGAACCCGAGCTGCTCTCGGTCGAGATCCTGCGGCGCGCGAAGCTCGCCGGATATACCGGCGGAAAAACGGCGCTCTACGATCTCGTCAGCGTCCTGCGACCGACTACGGTCCGCCCGGTCGTGCGGTTCGAGGGCCTCCCTGGAGAATTCTCGCAACACGACTTCGGCGAAGTCGACGTCCGCTTTCTCGATGGCGCCCGGAAGCGGGTGCATTTCTTCGCCTCGCGGCTGAAGTACTCGCGCTGGGTGGAAGTCGCCCTCGTGCCGGACGAGTGCACCGAGACGCTCGTCCGCACGCTGGTGGACCACTTTGTGGCCTTCGGCGGGATTCCGCTCTTGGCAGTGTTCGATCGGCCGAAGACGGTCGCCTTGAAGTGGGGGAAGGACGGTCAGGTGACGGAGTGGAATCCGATCTTCGCGGGCGTCGCGCTCGATCTCAGCCTGGGGATCGAACTCTGCTGGCCCTCGCGCCCCGAACAGAAAGGATCAATCGAAAATCTCGTCGGCTGGGTCAAAGGATCCTTCTTCAAACAGCGTCGTTTCTTTGATGACGCTGATCTGCTCACCCAGCTCGCGGAGTGGCGGACCGAGGTCAACACGCAGCGGCCGTGCCGAGCGACGGGGATCATCCCCGCCGTAAGGCTGGAGCACGAGCGGCCGCGGCTCCGCGCCGTAAAAGTCGCCCCCGATCAGCTCGCGCTCCGCGTGCCCGTCGTGGTCGGGCCCACGGCGGCCGTGGTGCACGACACGCATCCGTACTCGATGCCGCCCGACGCGATCGGGATCCCGGGGACGCTGTTTCTGTATCGTGATCGCGTCCGGATCGTCGCGGGTCGCTTCGAAGCCGTTCATCAACGGCTGTTCGAGCCGAACGCCAAGTCGACGTTGCCGGAGCACCGCGCGCAACACGTGGCCGCCGTCTCCGGCAAACGCGCGAAACGCTATCTGCAGCGGGAACATCTTCTCGAGCTGGGACCGGCCGCGCTGGAGTATTTGACCGAGCTCACGCATCGACGTCCCCGCATCTGGATCCGCGATGTCGATCGTCTCCACGAACTGCTCGCGACCTACGGCGAGGACGCGTTGCGGGCCGCCTTCACCCGCGGGCTGGCCGAGCAGGCGATCGGGGCCGAGTACATTGCCCATTACCTGGCGGCCACTGTGGTCACGCCGATCGCGCGCCACCAGCTCCCGCTCGACCTGCCGTCGGCAAGCGCTGCGCGGGCGCCGCGCGGAGGGCGGGTCCAGGCCGCCAGCGGCGCCCCGCGACGCGGGGGCGGAGCGAAGCGGAGCGCCTGGACGCGGCCGAGCACGGCGCTACCCTTTGATGCCGACGGAGGGCAATGATGGTCGCCGATCAGGAAATGGACGCCTTGCTGAAACGGCTCCACCTGGCCAATACCCGACGTGAATGGCGCGAGCTGGCGCGGCGCGCGGAGCAGGAGGGCTGGACCTATCACGACTTCCTCGCGCTGCTCGTGACCGAAGAGATCGCGCACCGACAACAAACGCGACTCGAACGGGTCGTCCGGCGCGCGCGGTTCCCGTTCCTCAAGACGATTGATGACTTCAATTTCCTGTATCAATCAACGGTGCGACTCTCGCTCCTCGGATCCGCGCTGTCGGCCGACTTCACGACGGAAGGACACTGTCTGATCTTCAACGGCAAACCGGGCCGTGGTAAAACGCATCTCGCGATCGCGATCGCGTACCGCGCCATCCAGCACGGGTTCGATGCGCTGTTTGTAACGGCGGCTGAATTGATCGACGATCTCTCAGCGGCGTTTCGCGCCGGACGCTTTGCGACGGCGCTCGCGCCGTACACGCATCCATCCGTGTTGGTCGTCGATGAGGTTGGCTATCTCACGTGTGGCACCGACGCCGCCAACGTGCTCTTTCACGTGGTCAACGATCGGCATCGGAAGAAGCGCGCGATGATCTTCACCACCAACAAACCGCTCAACCAGTGGGGAGGCGTACTGCATGACGAAGACCTCGCCCACGCGATCGTCGACCGCGTCCTGGAGCGCGGTCGTTTCCTCACGCTGGATGGTCCGTCGATGCGGACCAAGCACTTGGGACTTGACGACCCCACCGCGCCTGAGGCATCGGCTCAGCCGGCCAGAATACCTGACCGCCAGGTGATCAGAATTTCCGGAATTGATGCGCCAGAATTTCCGGAACCCACATCGCGTGTTCAGCATCCGCTTTGAACTGCAGAAACCGCCCTTGAAGGACTTCCGCTGTTAACAGCCCGTGGTAAAAGTCCGGCTGCATTCGGCCGGCGATGCATCCCCGCTCCACCCCACCGCGCTGGAAAACGCGCGGCGGGGACCCCGGCGCTGGCTGCGTTGCTCCTTCCTCAAATACTCCCGGTATTCTCGGTC
>DATGVZ010000005.1:0-11457 GCA_035299765.1 Gemmatimonadales bacterium | reverse complement strand
CTGAGCTCGTCCGGGAATGTGTCGTAGCCGCGGAGCCGTGCGACCTCTTCGATGAGGTCGACCTCGCGCGTGACGTCCGGGCGCCAGCCCGGCACCTGCACCGCCAGCCGGTCGTCCTTCGGCGCGGCGACGAACCCGACTGCGGAGAGATAGCGCTCGATTTCCTTACGCGGCACAGGGACGCCGAGCAGGTGCGAGACGCGCGCATCGCGCACAAAGACGCTGCGCGGCTGTTGGGGTTCAGGCCACAGATCGATCGGCGCCTCGCGCATTTCTCCACCAGCGACCGCGCGAATCAGATCGATCGCGCGATTCAGCGCGTCAGGCATGCCGAGCATGTCGATGCCCCGCTCGAAGCGGTAGCTCGATTCGCTCGAGATACCGAGCGCGCGACGCGTACGGCGAATTCGCGTCGGCTGGAAGTACGCGCACTCGAGCACGATGTCCGTCGTGGTCTCCGACACTTCCGACTCGGCACTGCCCATGACGCCCGCGACGATCGTCGGGCGCTCGGCGTCGCAGATCGCGGTCATCTCCGCCGTCAGTTTCCGCGGGACGCCATCGAGCGTGACGATCTGCTCGCCTGCCTTGGCACGGCGCACGACCACGGCCGGTCCACGCAGCTTCGCCAGATCGAACGCATGCAGCGGCTGGTTGACTTCGAAGAGGATATAGTTCGTGGCATCCACGATGTTGTTGATCGATCGTTGGCCGATTGCTTGCAGGCGGGCCGCGAGCCAGGCGGGGCTGGGGCGCACCGTCACTCCACGCAGCACCGCGATCATGTAGCGAGGGGCGCCCTCTGGATCTTCCAGCCGCACTTCAACTCCATCGACAACTGCGTTGGAACGTTGGAAAGTTGGAAGGTTTTTCTTTCCAACATTCCAACTTTCCATCTTTCCACTCGGTATCTCCGGAAGCTTCACCGTCGCCCCCAGACTCACCGCCAGCTCGCGAGCAACGCCCTTGTGACAGAGCAGATCCGGACGATTCGCCGACACGTCGATGACGATCTGCTCGTCGGCGACCGGAATCGCTTCGAGGAACGGCGTGCCCGGCGGAGCGTCGGTCTGGAGCTCGAGAATGCCCGCTTGATCGACGCCGAGGCCAAGCTCTTTCGCGGAGCAGAGCATGCCGTTCGATTCGACGCCGCGGATTTTGCGGCGCTCGAGCTTCAGACCGCCCGGCAGCGTCGCACCGACGGGCGCGAACGGATAGGCCTTCCCCGCCTGCACGTTCGGCGCACCGCAGACCACTTCGAGGGGCGCACTGCCTCCCGCGTCGACGAGGCAGAGGGTAAGCCGGTCTGCGTTGGGGTGCTGGCGCACCTCGAGCACGCGCGCGACGAGCACCTCGCGCAAGTCCTGGTGGATGGGAACGACGGCGTCCACCGGCGCGACCTGCCGAGCCAGTCGGTCGGCGACGTCCTTTCCCTCGAGGGGGCGGCCGAGCAGCGCTTCGAGCCAGCGCCGCGAGACGATCATCGGAACTGCTCCAGGAACCGAACGTCGCTATCGAAGAACAGGCGGATATCCGGAACGCCGTGCCGCAGCATCGCAATCCGCTCGGGTCCCATGCCCCACGCGAATCCTGTGTACTTCTCGCTGTCGACGTTGCAGTTCTCGAGCACGGCAGGATGCACCATGCCGGAGCCGAGGATTTCCATCCAGCCGGTCTGTTTACAGACCGCGCAGCCCGAGCCGTCGCAGATCTGGCACTGCACATCCATCTCCGCCGACGGCTCGGTGAAGGGAAAATAGGACGGCCGGAACCGGACTTTGGTCGTGGGCGAGAAGATGCGGCGCGCAAACGTCGCGAGCGTCGCCTTTAAATCGACGAACGTTAGACCCTCGTCCACCGCGAAGCCCTCGATTTGCTCGAAGACGGGTGAGTGCGACGCATCGAATGGGTCGCGGCGGTAACACCGCCCCGGCGTTACGATGCGAATCGGGGGCTTGTAGTTCTCGAGCGTGCGGATCTGGACCGGCGAGGTATGCGTGCGCAACAGGACGTCGCCGCCGAGGTAGAAGCTGTCCTGCGCATCGAGCGCCGGATGATCCTTGGGAAAATTGAGCGCGTAGAAGTTGTAGCGCTCGGTCTCCGCCTCAGGACCGACGGCGCGCGTGAAGCCCAGCTCGCGGAAGATGTCGCAGATCTCGTCGACGATCTGCGTGACAATGTGGAGCCCACCGCGCCACTGCGGGCGGCCGGGCATGGTGAGATCGACCCCCGCCAGCGCGGTGCTGCCGCGCTTCAGCTCGAGCTCTCGAGCTGCGACGGCGTGCGCGAACTCGCGCTTCAGCGCGTTCGCAATGCCACCGACGCGTTTGCGTTCCACCGGATCGAGGCCCGGAAGGGCTTTGAGGATTTCGGTGAGGGCACCAGCCTTACGGCCCAGGAGCTCGATTTTGAGCTCCTGGAGCCGTCGTTCGTCTGCGTGCGGGATCTCTTTAAGACGTTCCCGCAGTGATTCTAGGGCTGCAAGGATTTCTTGGCGACCTCCGCCAACTGTTCAAACGCCGCCGGATCTCGCACGGCGAGATCGGCGAGGACTTTGCGGTTGATCTCGACGCCCGCCTTACGCAGGCCATTCATGAGGCGGTTATAGGAAAGCGCGTGCAATCGCGCCGCCGCGTTGATGCGCGTGATCCAGAGCCGGCGGAACTCGACCTTCTTGCTGCGGCGGTCGCGATACGCGTACCGCGCGGCCCGCTCGGTGGCTTCCTTGGCGGCCTTCCACAGTTTGCTGCGCCCGCCCCAGTAGCCCTTGGCGAGCTTCATCACTTTGTTCTTGCGCTTCAGGCGCGCGACGTTGCTTTTGACGCGAGGCATCGGTTGCTCCTTACGCCAGCAGCAGGCGCTTGAGGCGGCGGTCGGCGTGCGAGACAAGCGTCGCCTTGCGCAGGTGACGCTTCCGCTTCGCATGCTTCGAGGTCAGGATATGGCGCTTGTACGCCCGATAGCGGCGCAGCTTCCCGGTGCCCGTGAGCCTGACGCGTTTTCTCAGGGCACGCTTCGATTTCTGCTTAGGCATTGCTAGGGCTCCAAACCCCGGGGCATGGCCCCGGGGTCACTTGGGTGCGAGGACCATCGACATGTTGCGGCCCTCGAGTTTCGGCTCTTGTTCGATCTTCCCAATATCCTTCAGCACTTGTGCAACCCGATCCAAAACCTCTCGGCCGAGCTCGATGTGCGCCATCTGCCGGCCGCGGTACATCATCGTCACCTTCACCTTGTTGCCGTCTTCCAGAAACTCGCGCGCGTGCCGGGTCTTGAAGTCGAAGTCGTGCTCGTCGATGCCGGGCCGGTACTTCACTTCCTTGAGGTGAATGACGTGCTGCTTTTTCTTCGCGGCGCGCGCCGCCTTCGCCTGCTCGAACTTGAACTTCCCGTAATCCATGATCTTGACGACGGGCGGCCGGGCGAGCGGTGCGACTTCGACGAGGTCCAGGCCCCGCTCATTCGCGGCGGCGATCGCTTCATCGATCGTCAACACTCCCAGCTGGTCGCCGTTGTCCGCAATCACGCGCACGGGACTGATGCGAATTTGCCGATTGACGCGCGTGCGCGGTGCTTTGCTGTTGTCGAGAGGTGGCAGCTGTGCGATCTCCTTTACCGAAGTAAAAAGCGGACCCGGGTTGCCCCAGATCCGCGGCGCCTCACTCCCCTGGGAAGTGAGGTTTCGGAACCCTGGAGCACTCTCTCCTTGAGAGAGGCAGTGGGTGGGGCGTCATCACGCCCACTTACCATATTGTGGACGGCAAGTTAGTCCAGCCGTTTCTCGTTCACAAGCCCGACGCCCTTCCCGTCCTTTGCCAATCGCCCCGAGACGACATGGGGGTCATGCTCGAAAACCAACAGCCACTGCTCCGCTTCGGCGCGTTGGTACAGCCGGCGGCGCGTCTCGAGCGTGACGAGCGGCTCAAGATCGTAGCCCATGATCCACGGCAAGGGCAAATGCGCCGATGTGGGCACGAGATCGGCCAGAAAGCAGGCCCGCTCGCCGCCGCTCTCGATCAGGATCGACTGGTGAAACGGGACGTGACCCGGTGTCGGGATCCCGCGAATCCCCCGCAGGATCTCCGTTTCGCCGTCGATCAGCTGGAAGGGCACGCTCTCGAAGTTGTGGGCGAGATAACTGCCGGCCGTGCGCTCATTGGTGTGCTTCGCGAACTCGAGCTCACGACGCTGGACGACGTAACGCGCCTTCGGGAAGGACAAGGCGACCTTCCCGGTTGGATCGCGGTAGGTGTCGCCGCCGGCGTGATCGAAATGCAGGTGGGTATTGATGACCCAGCGCACGTCGTCCGGCTTGTGGCCCAGTTCGCCGAGCGCGTCCTCCAGGCTGGTGCGGCCATCAGTGCCGGCGTTTGCGACGCCGTAGATGTCGCGAAATTTCTCGTTTTCCTTGTTGCCGATGCCGGTGTCGATGAGCACGAGCCCGTCGTCATGTTCGACGAGCAAGCACCGTAGCGCGAGTGTGATGCGGTTCCGCTCGTCTGCTGGAGTGCGCCGCTCCCAGAGCACTTTGGGCACGACGCCGAACATCGCGCCGCCGTCTAAGCGCTGGCGGCCGCCTTCGAGGGCATGGCAGGTGAGACGCCCTACATGGAAGGTGGTGTGCACTGCTCCAAGTCTCTCAAGCACATCGCGCCCCACTCTTTGGCAATTCTCAGGAGACGGGCGAGACATTTCGCCGCCGCTACTGCGTCCCCTGTTGCCCTGTGCCTCCCCTCGATCTCGATGCCGAAATGATAGCTCACTGCATCGAGGTTACGTCGCGGCAAGTCAGGCAACAGCCGTCGCGCCAGGCGGACCGTGCAGACCCGCGGGCCCTGGAGCAGCAATCCGCGCGCGCGCTCGATCTCAGTCGACACGAACGCCCAATCGAAGCGCGCGTTGTGCGCGACGAACACGCAGCCGGAAAACACATGAAGTAACTCGTCAACGATCGCGTCGAACGGTGGCGCACTGCGCAGCATCTGCGGTGCGATCCCGGTCAGGCCCTGTACGAACATTGGGACCGGCATGCCGGGGTTCACGAGCGAATGAAACGCTACGGTCCCATCGAGCATCACGACCGCGATCTCGATGATGCGATCGCCGCGGAACGCGCGGACCCCGGTGGTCTCGACGTCGACGACTGCAAATCGACACGCGTCGAGCGGTGGGCTCTCGGTCGCCGGCTGCGACGCCAGCGCCCAGCGGCCGTCGGTGGTGCGTCCGAACCGCGGATCCGCGGCGAGCAGCGTCAGGGCGATGCGGTCCGCCGTGTGGCGGTTTGCCTGCGCGATCCCCAGCACGTCGCGGACGATGGCCAGGCTCGCGGCGGGGCCGCTCTGTAAGAAGGAAAGGGCGCGCGCCGTGAGCGACGATGCCGGGACGGCGCCGAGGCCTGCGTTCAGAGATCGTCCCGCCGCAGGGGCAGCGTCATGCAGCGCGGGCCACCGCCGCCCCGCACCAGCTCGCTGCCGTCGATCGAGATCACCGCGCGCTCGTTGTCGGCGAGGATCTCATCTCCGGTCAGCAGGTTCACTGCCGACACGAGCCGGAAGCCGGCGTGGGTCAGCTCGCCGAGGGTGGCATCGTTGCGATCGTAGCTCAGCACCACGCCGGGCCGCACCGCGAAGCAGTTGCACGCCGAGGCCCATTGCTCGCGCTCCTGGACCGTCCGTTGATTCCCGCCGCAGAAGATCGGCTCGAGCGGGTGATCGACTGCCTGCATAGCCGCGAAAAAGTTGGGCACTTCTTTCACGCCCTTCGAGCGTCTGCGTCGATGCAGGACTGCCAGCCGTTCCGGGCCGACGAAGTGCGGCGGGTATACGACGCACAGATCCTTGTCGACTTGCGTGAAGATCATGTCGAGATGGACAGCCGTGCGCTCCGTCGGCAACACCACGATGATCACGTCCGTCACCGAGCAGTTCGCGAACACGAGCTCGCACAACAGGTCGAGCGCGGCGGGGCTGGAGCGCTCGCTGAACCCCAGCACCATCAAGTCGGGACGGATGGGGTGCACGTCCCCGCCCTCGAGCGTGTAGTTGAGGCGTTTCTCGTCGGAGCCGTCGTACAGAATGCCGGCGTTCTCGAACGTCGCGTCGTAGCGGAACAGCGCTTTGATGAGCAGCTCTTCGGTCCACCGGACGCCGTGCCGCATCGAGCCCACGATGGCGTGCTCGCCGATCACGATCCCGGAGTCACGCGTGAAGAAGAGATTGGGCAGTGGGGGCAGCGCGTAAGCGACCTCGTTGAGTGCGCGGGCGATCGGCCCGCCGTCCTCGAGTGCGCCCTCGACCATCAGGGCGACGAAGTCTTCCGACGACAGCGCCGCCAGCTGCTTCGCCAAGACGTCCGACGGCACGACCTCGAGCGCGCGGGTCGTGATGAACTCGCGCACTTCCGGCCGGCCCGCGATTTCGACCAGCGAGTCGCGCACCTCGTGCACTTCGGCGAACCGCTCCAGGACGGCGACCAGCCGCCGGTGCTCGCGCTGCGCGATCTCGAGATCGATGATGTCGTCGTAGAGGTATTCCTGGCGGGTGCCGGGCGTGACGGCAACGAGTTCTTTGCCGGGGGTATGCACGAGTACGGAGCGGAGCGCACCGATCTCTGAGGTGACATGGACCCGAGGCATGGGGGGGAAAGCTAACGATTGGCCAGCGAGTAGCTCAGCGTCTCCAGTTCCAGCGCCATGTTGACGGTCTTGACCTCGACATCGGCGGGCACGTTCAAGGGGACCGGCGCAAAGTTGAGGATCGCCTTCACGCCACTCCGTACTAGTCGGTCGACGACGTGCTGCGCCGACTCGGCGGGCGTCGCGACAATGGCGATGTCGCTCGGATCTTTCTTGAGATCGGTTTCGAGATGGCGCACGTCTCTCACGACTAATCCATTCCAGCGCGACCCGATTTTGCGAGCGTCCTGATCGTAGATCGCGGTGATGTGAAAGCCGCGCTGCTTGAATCCCTGATACTGCACCAACGCGCCGCCCATGCGGCCCGCGCCGACGAGCACGACGCGATAGCCGCGCTCGAGGCCGAGGATGTCGCGAATGCGGCGCGCGAGCTCGGGGACGGCGTAGCCCAAGCCGCGTTTGCCGAACGAGCCGAAGAAGGAGAGGTCTTTGCGAACCTGGGCGGAAGTCGTACCGGCCAGCCGCGCCAACTCTCCTGACGAGATGGTGGGGGATTTCGCCTGCTCGAGAAAGCGAAGGTAGACAGACAGCCGCCGCACCGTGCTGTCGGAGATCTTCCGCATTGTGAATTAATTCACAACTGCCGACTGCAACGCAAGAGCCGGAGTCGGCGCTCGTCACCTCAAAGTTGGTACGCCTCCACTGTCGCTACGGAGAATACGCTTCAACCGTCGCACGAACTCCACCATTCACACCACCGACTGCGAAGAGCATCCCGTTAACCGGGGCGACACCCAGGCCCCAGCGCGCGGTAGGCATTGACGCCCTCGTGGCCCAAGTGTTCGTAGTCGGATCATAAGCTTCGACCGTCGCCAAGACGGTGCCGCCACTTGCGTTCTGGTCGCCGCCCACGGCGTAGAGAATGCCGTTGATCGCGGTAACACCCAGGCCCTCGCGCTTTGTCGGCATCGACGCTTTCGCGGTCCAGGTGTTGGTGGAGGGATCATAGGCTTCGACAGTCACCAGTTCGTCAAGACCGGTTTGGTCACCGCCGACGGCGTACAGAATGCCGTTGATCGCAGCGACACCGAGGCCCTCGCGCCCTGTGGGCATCGACGCCTTCGTGGTCCAACTGTTGGTAGTCGGATCATACGCTTCGACCGTCTCGCGTGGGCCACCGTCGCCGCCGACGGCGTAGAGTATCCCATTGATCGCCGTAACTCCGAGCAACCCTCGCCCGGTGGGCATCGACGCTTTCGTCGTCCACGTGTCCGTAGTCGGATCATAGGCTTCCACTGTCGTACGTGGCGGATACCCATAGGTATAGCCGCCGACGGCGTAGAGCACACCGTTGATAGCCGTGGCACCGAGGTCAAAGCGTGGTGTGGGAAGTGAGGCTCTCGGGCTCCAGGCGTCGGTCACGGGATCGTACGCTTCGACCATCCCTAGGACTTCATTTCGGTCATTGACGCCGCCCACGACGTAGAGAACCCCATTGATCGTGGCAGTACCCATACCATAGAGCGCCGTCGGCATCGGGGCCTTGGTGACCCAGCAGTCACACGCGATGCCCGTCTCGATCCGGACATGGATCGGCAGCGTCCGACCATCCTGCAGCACGATGATGTCGCCCGTCTCAACACGCGTCGCCTGCCCTGGGGTCGTGGTGAGCAACACGTCGGCGAACCCCAACTCGCGTCGCGACCCGCTCACCACCGCCGTGACGTGCACGCGATAGGTGTGCCCCGCGACGAAGCCCGCGGCCTGCGTATTCCAGTTCACCTGGTACTGTGGAGTCGTCGGATCGACGGTGATCGCCGGCGCGCTCGTGGTCGTGAATACGATGAGTGTCGCGCTCGATACGCCGCAATTGACGTCATTCGTGACGTCGCAGATCGCGATCTGAGGATTGAGTGTGGCGATGTCGGCGTCGAATGTTCCGTTGAAACTCGGCTGGCTAACCATCGGAGGCAGAAAATAGAAGCCCCGCGTCCCGCCTTCGTGCACCGCGTCTGAGATTGAGAACTCGGGCCCCCAGCGCGGTGCCGCGGGCCGATCAGGGGATGAACAAGCCGTGAGGAGCAGAATTCCGAGCCAACGCGCTGATCGAGTCACGATTCCCCCACGAAAAAGCGAAACGGCTTGCAGTCGACGGAACTGGCACGATGTTGCCGTACTTTGGACTGTCGCGGCGATGGTCTAAACGTGACTCCGGGCGGAACGTGCTTCGCTACAACACGCGCACCGGGACGAGAGCGTCATTGGTCGTACCATCACCAAGCTGGCCGCTGCTGTTTCTGCCCCAGCAATACGCCGCAGCACCGGTCGTCACGCCGCACGTGTGAGCGCCCCCAGCGCTTACCACAGCGAAACGGAGCCCGCCCATAACCGCGACCGGGGCGCTCCGGTTGGTCGTGGTCCCATCACCAAGCTGGCCGCTGCTGTTGCCGCCCCAGCAATACGCCGCAGCACCGGTCGTCACGCCGCACGTGTGACCGCCCCCGGTGATTACCGCAGCGAAGCTGAGCCCGCCCAGGACGGCGACAGGGATGCTATCGTTGGTCGTCGTCCCGTCGCCGAGCTGGCCGCTGCTGTTGCCGCCCCAGCAATACGCCGCACCACCGGTCGTCATGCCGCACGTGTGACCGCCCCCGGCGCCTACGGCAGCGAAGCTGAGGCCGCCAAGGACCGGGACGGGGCTTGTCCCGTCGGTCGTGGTTCCATCGCCCAGCTGGCCACCCGTGTTTTGGCCCCAACAGTACGCCGCATGCGCGGTTGTCAAACCGCACGTGTGGTAACCGCCTGCGCTGACAGCCGCGAAGACGAGCGCACCTACGACCGCCACCGGACTATTCCGCCCAGTTGTTGTGCCGTCGCCGAGTTGGCCGTGACTGTTTTGGCCCCAGCAATACGCGGCACCCGCAGTTGTCACACCGCAACTGTGGTTGAGCCCCGCAGTGAGGGTAGTGAACGTGAGCCCGCCTAGAACCGTCACGGGAACCGCCCGGTTGGTCGTGGTTCCGTCACCGAGTTGCCCAGCTCCGTTCCATCCCCAGCAATAGGCCGCACCGCCCGTCGTGACGCCGCACGTGGAGAGGTTCCCGGCACTTACCGAGGCGAAGGTAAGTCCGCCCAGCACTCGCACGGCGGTTGTTCTGTTCGTCGTGGTCCCATCGCCGAGTTCGCCGAAGGTGTTGTCGCCCCAGCAATACGTCGTCCCGTCAGGCGTCACACCGCACGTGTGGGAGCTGCCGGCGCTCACCGCGGCGAAGGTGAGCAGGATATCAAACGGAGCGCTCGTCGCACCCGCGAGCGCGCCGGAGGTGGCGCTCACGGTAAAGCCGGTCCCCGGGCGGTCAATGCTAAGCGTTGGGAACGTCGCGACTCCGTTCACCGCCGCCACACTCGTTGTGCCCGACAGCGTCCCTCCGCTCGGGTTAGTGCCGATCGCCACCGTCACGCTGCCGGTGAAGCTCGTCACCGCGTTCCCCCCGGCATCCTGCGCCGTCACTTTCACGGCGGGCGTGATCGGCGCGTCCGGGACCGCACTGCTCGGCTGAACCGTGAAGACGAGCATCGTGGCCACGGCGGTGATGTTAAACGACGCGCTCGTCGCCCCAGTCACCCCATTGGCCCCAGCCGTCAGCGTATAGCCCGTCCCAGCCTTGTCCACGTCGAGGTTGGAAAAGGTGGCCACTCCCGCAGCGGCGGCGACTGTGATCGTACCGGCGAGCGCCCCGCCGCTCGGGTTACTACCGATCGCCACTGTCACACTTCCGGTGAAGCTCGTCGCGCGGTTTCCGTGCGCGTCTTGTGCAGTCACTTGTACCGCTGGGATGATGGGCGCACCCGTCGGCGTGGTCGCGGGCTGCCCGCTGAAGACAAGCGCGCTCGCCGGGCCCGCGATGCCGGTGGCGGTGAAAGTCACCGGGCTCCCCGTGAGACCGCTCGCGGTCGCCGTGACCGTGTTCGTCCCGGCGGTCGTGCCGAGTGTCCACATGACCGACGCCTGACCCTGTGCATCGCTGATCGTCGAGCTGGCTGCGAGGCTGCCTGCGCCGGTCGTCACAGCCCAGGACACCTGGACTCCCGAGACGCCAGCCCCTGCTTGGTCTGTCACACGAACCGCGAGCGGCTGAGACAGGGCCTGACCGACGGTGCCGCTCTGGGCGTTCCCCGAGACCGGAGCGATGGCGGAAGTTGTTGGCCCGGCCGGACCAGTTCCGCCGCAGCCACTCAGGGCGGCCATGGCCACCACGAGCACTACGATCGAGCGGATGGTATCGACGCCCGACAGCATCAATGTTCCTAGAACGCTCGGTTTATCGTCATGTCAGCCGAATTCCGAGCCAACGCACTACTCGAGTCATGATCCCCCCACGAAACAGCGAAAATGCTTGCGTTCGCCGGAACCGGCGCGATGTTTGACGGCCGACGGCCACCAACGCGCGGGCCGCCGCTTCTTGGACTGTCGCGGCGAGGGCCGAAACGTGACACTCCGGGCGGAACAGGCCGGACAGCTGGTGGCAGGTGCTGAGGCGCTCGAGCACTTCAGGCCGGGACTCGAGCTGCTCGCTCTGCGCGCGCTCGGGTCGCTCGATGCGGCTCGGGAAGCCGTGCAGGAAACGTTGGCCCGCGCGATCGTCGCGCTCCAGAACGGCCAACCGTCCGACCTCGCCAAGCTGCCGGCATTCGTCGCGGGCATCGCGCGCCACGTCAGTGTCGACATGGTGCGCGCGCAACGGCGAGTCGTTTCTTTCGACACGCTGTCGGCGGATCATCAGCTCTCCGGCGAAACCGACGCCCTCAGCGCACTCGTGTCC
>DATGVZ010000004.1:0-4339 GCA_035299765.1 Gemmatimonadales bacterium | reverse complement strand
TGTGGTGTGGGCACAGAAGTTTCGCGTGGAAGAAGGCGGGGAGCAGGTGCTTATGACGTCCTGGTTTCTGAACTGGTTCCGCGCATCGCGGCTCATTCGCGCGTTGCGACGGCTGGCCCGCCGGAGCCTTCGCCGATTCACACGGCGACCAGTCACGGTCGCCAGCAGCCCCGCCTCCGAGCCGGTCGCCGCCGAGCGGAGCGCCGGCCGCCTTTCCTTCCTCGCGCTGGGAATTCTGCTCGCTGTCCTCGCCTGGGGCGGCGTGAAGCTCGTACATCTCCTGCACCTGGTGCCGGGCCGGGTGTGGGGCACGTCTATCACGGCAGGGTTCATCACACTCGGCCGGGTCCTCATCTCCACGCTGATCGGCACCGTGTGGGCCCTTCCCGCAGGTATCGCGATTGGCTTGTCCAACCGGCTCTCGCGCGTGCTACAGCCGGTCGTGCAGATCGCCGCCGCATTCCCGGCCCCGATGCTGTTTCCGTTGGTCATCGCGGTCCTGCAGTGGGCCGGCGTCTCGCTCGGCTGGGGCAGCATTCTGCTCATGCTCCTCGGGACGCAGTGGTACATTCTGTTCAACGTCATCGCCGGCGCGACCGCGATCCCGGCGGACCTAAAGGAAGCGGCGCGGAGTTATCGACTTAGCGGCTGGCACCGATTTCGCACGCTGTACTTCCCCGCCGTATTTCCGTATCTCGTGACCGGATGGGTCACGGCCGCGGGAGGCGCATGGAACGCCAGCATCGTCGCGGAATTCGTCACATTCAAGGGACAGACCTTGCGCGCACCGGGGCTCGGCGCGGAAATCAGCGGCGCAGCCGCCAGTGCCGATTTTCCCCACCTGGCAGCCGCCATTCTCGTGATGTCGGTGCTCGTGGTGGCCTTCAACCGGACCGTGTGGCGCTGGTGCTACCGTCTGGCCGAAGAGCGATTCTCGCTCAACAAATGACATGAACGCGCAGCGCGTCAATCCCCGGAAGCAGGCGCAGACTCTGGACGAACCGGAGATCCTGTGCGAGGCGCGTCACGTGTCGCATGACTTCGTCCTGCCCAACGGCAAGCCGCTCCGGGTCCTCGAAGACATCTCCGTTGCGGTCGCCAAAAACGAGGTTGTGGCGCTCCTGGGTCCCTCAGGCTCCGGCAAGTCGACGGTGTTGCGGATCCTCGCGGGCCTGATCAAACCGAGCCACGGTGACGTGCTGTATCGCGGCCAGCCGCTGCATGGCTTGAATCCTGGTGTCGCGATCGTGTTTCAGAGTTTCGCCCTCTTCCCGTGGATGACGGTCAGGCAAAACGTCCAAACCGTGCTGGATGCACGCGGGGTGCCGCAATCGGAAGCCGGCGAGCGCGCCGAGCAGACCATTGGACGCGTGGGCCTGGGCGGCTTTGAGGATGTCTATCCGCGCGAGCTTTCCGGCGGCATGAAGCAGCGGGTCGGCATGGCCCGCGCCCTCGTCGTCGACCCCGAGATCCTCTTCATGGACGAGCCGTTCAGCCAGGTCGACGCGCTGACCGCGGAGAGTCTGCGCGCCGAGGTGCTCGACATCTGGAGCAGGAAGGAGCGCAATCCGTCGTCGATCCTGATGGTCAGCCACGATATTCGGGAAGTCGCGTTCATGGCAGATCGCATTGTCGTGCTGGGTGGCGCGAATCCCGCGCGCGTGCGCACCGTCGTGCGCAACGACCTGCCGCGGCCGCGCGACTACCAGTCCACGGAATGCCTCGCCCTCATCAACGAACTGTACGCGGTCATCACGGGAAGCGAGTTGCCCGACGTCGCCCCTGCGGCGGAGACTCGGGACACGGCATTTGCGGAGCCCCTTCCGCACGTATCTCCCGGCGAGATCGTAGGATTGCTGGAGTATCTCGACGCGCGCGGCGGCAGGGGCGATGTGTTCCGGATTGCCGCGCAAACGAATCAGGAGTTTGGCCACCTGATCACGGTCGTGAAGGCCGCCGAGATGTTGAATTTCGTGGACACCCCCAAGAGCGCGGTGATTCTCGAGTCGGAGGGTCGCCGCTTCGTCCAAGCGCCGCTCGAGCAGCGGAAGAAGATTTGGCGCGCGCAGCTGCTCAAGTTCTCGCTATTCCGCGAGATCGCTGACGTACTCCGGCGACGGAGGAGACACGCTATCGATCGCGACTTTGTGTTGGAGACCATCGTGATGCGCATGCCGCAGGAGAACTACGAGAACGTATTCGAGACGTTCGTGGGCTGGGCCCGTTTCGGAGAGCTGTTCAGCTATGACGAAACGACGGCCACGATCACCCGGTACGAGCGACGACCTTCCGGCCAACCCGCCGTCGAATGAAACAACCAGCGCCCGGGATGCAGCTGCATCCCGGGCGCTGCCTGGATAGGCTCCCCACCGGCTAGTCCGCTCCCACTTCCTCCGGGAACGGGCTCGGTGCCGCTCCGGTACCGGGCAGAGCAGCTTCGACCGGCGGCGTCGGAGGCTGGAAGCCCTCCGGCGGCTCGATCTCGATGTCGTGATACCGGTAAATGCCGGTCCCCGCCGGGATCAGGTGTCCGATGATGATGTTCTCCTTGAGCCCCAAGAGATCGTCCTTGGCCCCGCGGATCGCCGCGTCGGTCAACACGCGCGTCGTCTCCTGGAAGGAGGCGGCGGAGATGAACGACTGCGTCGTCAGGCTCGCCTTCGTGATACCGAGCAGCAACGGCTCGCGGGTGGAAGGCTTACCGCCCTTCTTCACCGTCCGCTCGTTGATCTCCGTGAAGATGAGCTTGTCCACGTTCTCGCCTTCCAGGAAATTGGTGTCGCCCGGATCGACGACTTTCACCTTCTGCAGCATCTGGCGCACGATCACGCCGATGTGCTTGTCGTTGATCTTCACGCCCTGGAGGCGGTACACCTCCTGCACCTCGTTCAGGAGATACTCCTGCACGGCGCGCGGCCCCTTGATCCGCAGGATGTCGTGCGGGTTGACCGGGCCTTCGGTCAGGCGGTCGCCGGCGCGCACGCGGTCGCCCTCGTGCACGCGCAAGTGCTTCCCGGCGGGCACCTCGTACAGCTGCGCCTCGCCTTCCTCGGGATGCACCCAGATCTCGCGCTTGCCGCGCTTGATCTCGCCGAACCGCACGACGCCGTCGACCTCGGAAATCGTCGCCGGATCCTTCGGCCGGCGCGCCTCGAACAGCTCGGCGACGCGCGGCAGACCACCCGTGATGTCGCGCGTCTTGTACGCCTCACGCGACACCTTGGCGAGCACCTGGCCCGCGTACACTTCCTGGCCGTCCTCGACTGTGAGCTGCGCCCCTTCGGGAATGACGAAGTCGCGGAGCCGCTTCTCCTTGTCGCCCTTCTTCTGGACGACTTCGATGTGCGGGTGGAGCTTCTTCTCCCGGTCTTCGATGATCACGCGCTGGCGCCGGCCCGTGATCTCGTCGAGCTCTTCACGCACCGTCTCGTCTTCGACGATGTCGACGAAGCGCACGAGTCCCGCCACATCCGTCATGATCGGGTTCGTGTAGGGATCCCACGTGAACAGGACGCCGTCCTTCGCCACCTGCTGGTCATCCTCGACCATCAGCGTGGCGCCGAGCGGCACCTGAAAGCGTGAATGGACGGACAGCTTCTGCGCCGCCGTCGCATGCGCGCCGGTGCTGTGCGCCGCGGCCTTGAGGATGAGCTCGCCCTCGTAGCTCGTGACCACCTTCTGGCCTTCCGGCGTCTCGACGAACGTGAGCCGGTCACCGTGCTCGATGACGCCCTCGACCTTCGTCTTCCGCACCGTCTGCTCGGCGATGCGTGCCGCCGTGCCGCCGATGTGGAAGGTCCGCAGCGTGAGCTGCGTGCCCGGCTCACCGATCGACTGCGCGGCCAGAATGCCGACCGCTTCGCCGAGGTCTACCATGTCCATCGTGGCGAGGTTGCGGCCGTAGCACATGCGGCACACACCGCGCTTGGCCTCGCACGTGAGCACCGAGCGGATCTTCACCGTCTCGATCCCCGCATCCTCGATGGCCTGCGAGGTCTCTTCGATGACGAGCTTGCCCGCTTCGACCAGCACCTTGGGCCGGCCGTCCTCATCGAGCTCGTGTGGATCCATGACCTCTTCGAGCGCCACGCAGCCAACGATGCGCTCGCGCAACGGCTCGATGATGTCTTCGCCTTCCTTCAGCGCCGACATCTCGAGGCCGAGGATCGTGCCGCAGTCTTCCTCGGTGATGGTGACGTCCTGCGCCACGTCGACGAGCCGCCGCGTCAGATAGCCGGCGTCCGCCGTCTTGAGCGCCGTGTCGGCGAGACCCTTCCGCGCGCCGTGCGTCGAGATGAAGTACTCGAGCACGGAGAGACCTTCGCGGAAGTTCGACTTG
>DATGVZ010000003.1:0-45857 GCA_035299765.1 Gemmatimonadales bacterium | reverse complement strand
CAGCGCGGGCTCGCCGAGGATCGCATTGCCGGCCGCCTGTCACACGACGTGTTGCTGCTGCTCGAGCATCCCCCCGTCGTGACGCTGGGCCGGAATTCCCACGCCGCTCATCTGCTCCAGCCTGCCGGGATCGACGTCTTCGAAGTCGAGCGCGGCGGGGACGTCACGTTCCACGGTCCGGGCCAGTTGGTTGGCTATCCGATTCTCGATCTCCGCGCGTACAAGCAGGACCTGCACTGGTACCTGCGTACGCTCGAGCAGGCGTTGATCGCGGCGCTCGACGTCCTCCATATCCCCGCCGAGCGCAATTCCGGTTTCACGGGCGTCTGGACGCACGGCAAGAAGATCGCGAGCATCGGCATTCACGTGAAGCAATGGGTCACGTGGCACGGATTCGCACTCAACGTGGCCACTGATCTCACATACTTCGACCGCATCGTGCCATGCGGAATCCAGGGCGTGGAGATGACGTCGATTCTGAGGGAGCGGGGAGCAGGGAGCGGGGAGCAGCTGTGGGATGAGGCGGTGAGTGCGGTCGTGAAAGGATTCGAGACCGCGTTCGGAGTGACTGTTTCACACCCTGAAAAGGTGCGGCTCTAGCCTGGGAATCATGAATGACTGAGCCCGCCCGGTCGCGTATCCCTCCCGGCCAAGTCGAAACCACCAAATGGCCGGTCCTGCATTACGGCGACGTCCCGACGGTCGACACGTCCAAATGGACCTTCATGGTTTCCGGTCTCGTCGAAAATCCGTTCACCCTCAGCTACGACGAATTTCTCAAGCTGCCGCGCAAGACGGTGAACTGCGACATCCACTGCGTGACGACGTGGAGCCGGCTCGATAACACGTTCGAAGGCGTCTCCGTACAGCTGCTGCTCGAGCGCGCGAAGCTAAAGCCGGAAGCGAAGTATTGTCTCGTGGTCGCCGAGCAGGGATTCACGACGAATCTGCCGCTGTCGGATCTGAATCGCCCTGAAAATCTGATCGCCTTGAAGTGGGCGGGTGAGCCACTCACCCCCGAGCACGGCTGGCCGGCGCGGCTGCTGGTGCCGCATCTCTATTTCTGGAAGAGCGCCAAGTGGGTGCGCGGCTTCGAGCTGTTGGACGAAGATCTGCCGGGGTTTTGGGAGCAGAACGGCTATCACATGCACGGCGATCCGTGGACGGAAGAGCGCTACGGAGGCCGGGGTCTCACGCAGCACGAGATCAACAAGTTCCGGAACGCGAGTAAGCGAATTGCTAAATGACCCCCCCCCCGGGGCACCGCCCTGGGGTCAGCCGCGCCGCGACTCTCCCAGCAACTCGTAGAAGGTCCGGAACACCTCGATTCCATCCCACAACTGCTTCAGCTCCAGCTTCTCATTGGGTGCGTGCAGCCGGTCATCCGGCAATCCGATTCCCGTCAGGATCACGGGCGCGCCTCCCGAGGCGAGAGCCGGGACGACCGGGATCGATCCGCCCGCGCGCGCCGGCACCGTCCCACGCCCCAGCACCTGCTTGAACGCCTGATCGAGCAGCTTGAACGATGGATCGTTCAGCTTGATCTGCGCCGGATCCGCACCGTGGAGAAAGCGGACACTTACGGTTACGTACTTCGGCGCGAAGCGCTTCAGGGCAGCTTCGAGCTGTCGCTCCACGGTCTTGAGCTTCTGATTAGGCACGAGCCGCATGCTGATTTTGGCGGTCGCCTCGGCCGGAATCACAGTCTTGGCTCCCTCGCCCGTGAATCCGCCGAGGATGCCGTGAATCTCGAACGTCGGCAGCGCCCAGAGCCGCTCGAGGACTGAGTACTTCTTGAGACCGACGAGCCCCTTCCCCTGCACGCGCTTGTTGAGAAAATCCTTCTCCTTGAAGGGCAGCTTCTTCCACGCGGCGCGCTCGGTTTTCGAAGGCCGCTGCACCGGGCCATAGAACCCCGGGATGTTGATCTTGCCATCCTCGCTCTTGATTCGCGTCAGCAGGCGGGCAAGCTCTTCGTGCGCGTTCGGCGCTGCGCCGCCGTACTCCCCTGAATGCAAGTCGGTTTTGGACGTGCGTACCGTGATCTCCGCGTACGCGAGTCCTCGCAGCGTCGAATACACCGCCGGCCAACCCGGTGCGACGTACGACATGTCGGCCACGAGTATGGCGTCGGCATGCACGCGCTGCGGCTCTCGCTCGACGAGATCGAACAGAACCTTCGATCCGTATTCCTCTTCGCCTTCAATCAGAAACCGGAAGTTGACCGGCGCTCGCGGCGACGCCGCGATCGCCTTGAGCAAGCAGAAGACCTGCCCTTTGTCGTCCGCGGCGCCGCGCGCGTAGAGCCGCCCGTCACGCACCGTCGGCTCGAACGGTGGCGTCGTCCACTCGGCGAGGGGATCGGGCGGTTGGACGTCGTAGTGGCCGTAAATGAGCAACGTCGGCGCGCCGGGCACCTCCGGCCCCGCACCCCACACGACCGGATGCGTTTCGCTGCCGAGGAACTGCACGTCGTGACAACCGAGTCGTCGCAGCTCTTGCGCGACCCACTCCGCCGCGGCGCGGCAATCCTGATTGTGTGCCGGCAATGTCGACACCGAAGGAATGCGGAGGAATCCGCTCAGCTCGTTCAGTAATTGGTCTCGATTCATCGCGGCAGAAATGTAGAGACACCCGTCGCGCCTAGCCAGCGAGTCGGGTCGGGGTAGATTTGAGCGCCATGCGTACGACGGCATCCTACGATCTATTTCCTGATGCGCGCAGCGAGCGCGCGCTCGCGCGGGCGCGTTGGCTCGCGCGCGAAGGACGGATGCGGGATGCGCAGGCCGCGTACGACGAATTGCTCGCCGCAAAGCCCGACCTCAAAGCATGCTGGGCCGAGTACTTCGAGCTGCTGCGGGCCGGCGGACGAAAAGAGGAAGCGTTGCAGCTTGCCGATCGTGCCCGAGCGGCCTTCGGCGCGACCGGCTTCTCCTTCACCCTGCGTGGCGCGGCGCTCGCCGAGCTGGGTCGCTACCAGGACGCGCTGGCGGAGCTGGAGCGGGCCGTCGAGGTCGACCCCGACTTGGCGCTCGTCTGGCATGAGCTCGGCTACGTGGCCTACAAACTGGGCGATAAGAATCGGGCGTTGCTCGCGCTCGATCGCGCATTCGCCCTCGAGCCGCATACTGATACGCTCAAGCTCCGGGGACAGGTGCTCCGCGATGCGGGCCGCTACCAGGCGGCGGAAGTGGCCTTCGAGGGCGCTGCCCAGGCCGCCGAGCATGCCGAGCAACGCGCCGATGCCGAGCGCGAGATCGCGGTCACGCAGCGGTATGGCTCGTATGCGCCGCGCCGGCCGGATGACCTCAGCGCTGCCGAGCGCTGGTTTGCCGACACGGGGGCGATCGTGCTGGCCTCCACCCCGGGGCCTGTGGCGCCCAGCGACGAAACGCTCGTGGCGACGTTCGCCGAGGTGGCGGCCAAAGCCGATTGGCAATTCGGCCAGATGATCCTCCTCGGTGCCGAGTTCTCGGCGTACAACGCGCTCGCCGAGCTCCTGGGCGCGCCGCTCGTCACACCGGCGCTCTTTGACCCCGCCGCTCGTCCCCTCGTGGTCGCGTTGCGGCCACTGCCGGCCGACCGAACGTGGACGGAGCTCGTCGCGACCCTGCTGCGCGAGGGAGCGGGTCTTGCTTTCACCATCGAGCATCCCGCGGAATCCACGCCCGCCGTCACCACGGACGTGATCGGTGTTCTGACGGATGGTGGCAACCGCCGCTCCCGCGCGCCCAACCCCGCGCAGGCCTTGAGCGAGGCTCAACACCCCGGCGCCCGGCTGGCGGGCCGCCGGCTGCGTCCTCAATAACGGATGACGCGATCAGGTTTTTCACACCCTGAAGGGTGCTTGAGCCTGTCCTACTCATGACTGCAGCTGACCAGACGCCGCGACCCAGTCGTGCGCCGATGTCGGGCCGCGCGATCGTCCAGAGTCAGTTCGATCGCGCCGCCGACCTGATCAACCTCGAAGCGTACATGCGAAAAATCCTCATGTCGCCGTTCCGCGAGGTGCAGGTCGAGGTGCCGGTGCGGATGGATGACGGGCGGATCGAGGTGTTCACCGGCTATCGCATACAGCACAATGGCGCCCGTGGTCCGTGCAAGGGGGGCATTCGCTACCACCCCGAGGCAGATCACGACGAAGTGCTCGGGCTCGCGACGATCATGACGTGGAAGACGGCGCTGATGGACATCCCCTTCGGCGGCGCGAAGGGTGGCGTCACGGTCAATCCCAAGAAGCTCTCGAAGCTCGAGCTCGAGCGGCTGACCCGCCGGTTCACACAACGGATCGCGATCGTGCTCGGCCCCTACCGGGATATTCCCGCGCCGGACGTGAACACCAATGCGCAGGTAATGGCCTGGATTCTCGATGAATACTCGAGCCGCCAGGGCTACACCCCCGCAGTGGTGACGGGGAAACCGGTGGCACTCGGCGGTTCTTTGGGGCGCGAAGAAGCGACCGGCCGGGGCGTCATGTACGTGATGCAGGAATACGCGCGCGACTTCGGCATCCCGCTACAGGGGGCACGCGTCGTCATTCAGGGATTCGGAAACGTGGGCAGCCACCTGGCTCGCTTGCTCGATAGCGAGGCAGGCGCCAAGGTCACCGCCGTCAGCGCCGTGGAGGGCGGGATTTACAACGACAAGGGGCTCGACATTCCGGGGCTGCTCGCGCATGTCGCGCAGGGCAAGCCAGTGCCCGAATGGAAGGGCGGCAAGTCGATCAGCAACGACGAGCTCTGGACGATTCCCTGCGACTGGCTCGTGCCGGCGGCCCTCGGCGGCGTCATTACAAAGGAGTCCAACGCCCGGACGATCGATTGCAAGGTCGTCGTCGAGGGAGCGAACGAGCCCACCACGCCGACCGCCGATCGCATTCTCGAGGAGCGCGGCATCGCGGTCATTCCCGACTTCCTGGCCAATGCCGGCGGCGTGACCGTGAGCTACTACGAGTGGGCGCAGAATCTCCAGCAGTACCGATGGACGCACGAGCAGGTGAATCGCGAGCTCAAGGCCACGATCACGAAGGCTTACTTGTCAGTACGAGATCTAGCCAAGCAGAAGGCCGTGACCTTTCGAACGGCCGCGTACGGTATTGCTTTGCAGAGGGTAGCTGATGCCGAGCGGCTTAGAGGAAACTAGTCTTCGACCTTCATGCCGGGACGGGAATAGAGTGCGCGGTAGGGGTCACGATCTGGTTGCGTAAAGACTCGGATCTGGATCGCCCGAATAGTTTCCGTAATGTCGGCATTGTTCTGTAAGTAAATCTCGTCGAACAAATTCAAGTTCATCCGATATAAGCGCTCTGCGATGACGACGGCGTTGTTGAGCGGCGCCTGCGCGAACCAGCGCCAATCGTACGTCTCCAGCGACTGGCCTGTCGGTCCCTTGAACTGATCACGCGCCCACCCGAACAGTGCGGCGCGCACCTGCGCCAGCTTCTCGCCGCTCAGCGGCTCCGCGTAGGCCGAATCGAGTCGCCGCGCGAGCTCCGCATAGAAAACGTCCAGCGTGCGCTCATCGCGCCAGCGTGCTGCCGCGCGCCGCGCATCCAGCGTGTCGTGGCGCGAGCGAAAGAACGCCTCCGCGCCGCGATAGCCGACGAAGCTCGCGAAGCTCTCATTGAAAGGCGTCTGGCTCTTCACATACAGCGTGTTGTGCGCTAGCTCGTGTACGACCGTCGCAACCAGCTCCATCGTGTCCCGGCTCATCGCCGTCGAGAACAGCGGATCGCTCAGATAGCCGAGGGTCGAGAACGCGCCGGAGGGACGAAGAAACACGTCGAGCCCTTGGTGCTCGAACTGCTCCGCTTCGCGCCGGGCGCGTGCCGCGCTGAAGAAGCCCTTGTAGGGAACCACGCCGACGATCGGGTACGTCCACGTGATCTCGCGCAGCTTGTCGCGACGACTGGCCGACAACACGAGCAGTAGCGTATCGCGCCCCACGTCCACATAGGTCGTGTAGGTCTTGCCGACGACGAGGCCCAGCGAATCGGCCGCGAAGGCGCGCGCCGCAAGGACGAGCTTCAGGCGCTGGCGCAGCGGCGCCGGTGTCACCGAATCGGCGATCAACCTCTCGATCGAGCGGCGCCGCAGCAGGAGGCGGGCTTCTTCGATGCCGGCCCTGGCGATGTAGCGCGCGTCGGCACTGAAGAGCAACACGAGCATGATGCCGGCCACGGCGGCACCGAGGGCGATGACGACGATACGCTTAAGGAGGCGGCCCCAGCGGGGTCGAGCCCGCTCGGTTAAGGCGTCCACCTGAGCCCGACGCGATGCGTGCCCCCGCCCAGCGCATCATACGGTTGAAAGGCGTAATCCATCGCGAGGCGCCCGAGCACCACGCCGCCGCCCAGCGTGAAGCGCGACGCGTCGGTGACCGCCGGCCGGGTCGAGTAGCCCGCGCGCGCGACCAGGCCGACGCCGCCGGTTACGATGCCGCCCTCGATTCCTTGAATCAGCACGGCGCGCTTGTCGCGCGTCCACTGCCCCTCGAGTGTCGTGAGCAGTCGATAGGTGCCTTCCGGATCGGTGTAGTTCAGCGTCAAACCGGCGCGCGTGCGGCGAGGCAGCAATGCCCCCCCGCCGAGGTCGCCGCCCAGGTTCTGGACGCTCACGCCGAACGCCATGATGTCGAAGACGGCGATCGCCATGCCGATGTCGCCCGCCCAGGCATCGCTGACTGACGATCCGATCTGCTGGCGATCGTATTTCGCCGTGACGCCGAGCGCGGCAAAGCCGCGGCGATAGACCAGCGACGTCACCGCGAGTGCCTCGTACGGATGGAAGGACGCACCCGTCGCCATGCCGCGGCGGCCGCCGGTCGCGGGATCGGGGACGATCTCCGGCTCCGAGCCGTAATCGAGCGCCTGTGCGCCGAAGCCCCATGTCAGTCGCGTCACGCGCAGCGCGACCGCGGCGGTGGAGATCGCGGTTCCCGAGAGATATGGCTCGTACGATCCTTCGAGCCCCAGATGCCGGATGGTCGCGATGCCCGCCGGATTCGCGAAGATGGCGCCCGCGTCGCCGACGAGCGCCGCGCCCGCGCCGCCGAGCGCGGCGGCACGCGTGGACCCGGGGAGTGCGGTGAGGACGCTGCCTTCGGTCTGTGCGGAAAGACGGAAGGACGGAAGGACGGAAAGCAGACATAGCGCAATCCGTCCCGCCCGTCCGTCGTTCCGTCGTTCCGTCCTCATTTGATCCGAATCACATTCAGTCGCGGCACCAGCGCCACGTTGAACAGGCCGCCGTTCGCCGACGTGAACTCGAGCGTGAAGCCGGGGTCCCCAGGTGCCTGCGTCGCCCGATGGTAGATCCCCGAGCCGGCTCGCAGCGTCCCGCTGAGCAGCACCGAGCGCCCTTCGCTCACCGTAGGAACGAGGGGGAAGGGCTTCTTGAACGTCGTGTCTGCCTGCGTGTTGAGCGACGCGAACGTCGCGCGGTACGACCAGGAGTCGTACTTCAGCTCGGCCGACGGCGCGAAGCCGGGAAGATCGGATACGTAATTGGCCAGCGCCCAGCGGCCCACGACGGTTTCGAACGGAACGCCAGTCACCGCGGCGACATTCTGCGCCCCGGTGTTGGCGGTCTGCAGCAGCCGCCTGGTTAACGCGTTCCATTGCGCGGTGGTGGTGCCGCCCGAATACCGGTCGACCACGTAGCGCACGAACATCCAGGCGGCGCCCCGCTCGGCCAGCGTACCGATCCCGGCGGTGGGCAGAAGAAAATGCTTGCCGGTGGAATCGAGATACGTATAGGCATTGATGAGATCGCCGCCATAAAACCGGCATTGCGTTGTTCCGATCACACAGGTGGAGACCGGTGCATCGGGCTGCGTCTCGTAACTGCGACCACCCAATTCCTCGGCGTAGTGCGAGAAGCCTTCATTAAGCCAGAGGACCTCGCTGGTTCCGCCATGGACCAGCACGTGCTGGTTGAAGCTGATCATGTGCTGGAATTCGTGGATGAACGTCACCGGCAAGAAGCGCTCAACTTGGTCGACGGTGTGGGAACAGCTCAACTTGCCCGTCGGATCCGCGACAATCGAATAGAACACCTCTCCCTTGTTGGAGCGCGCATCGTTGCGGAATTGCGGGTCCAGATCGAGCCCGAAGAAAAAGCCCGCCACGAAACCGGTTGTCTGGCAGACGCTGGCGCTGACGAGCTGGTTCACGACGTTCGTCATCAGGACGAGCACGACGCTGTTCGTGTCGATGTCCGATTCGCGCCCGAAGGCCGCCGTATCGATGGGATAGAGACGCTGGTTGAAGGTCCTTGCAATGCTATCGAGCTGCGTCGAATCGAGACCGCCGGCGGGGGCAAGTGTGTCGACGTAGATCGCCACTTTGCTCTGCACCGCGCGCACCCGCGCGATGACCCGAGTGAACGCCGAGCAATCGAGTCGGGCGCACACCATGAATGCGCGCTGGTCGTTCAGTGCCGGAGGACCGGCTTGAACCGCCGGCCCTCTGGCGGGGGGGGGAGGAGCAGCCTTCGCCATATCATCGTGATTAGGAGCGAAACCCCAGGAACGCCGCTCCTCGCCGAGGCGCAAGAAGTCGTGAAACTGCAGGGCCGGAGACGACGTGGGTTCGCCAATACGTGGCGAAGGTTTCGGTGCCGGGAGAATCGTGTCGCCACCCAGCCGGAACGACCCCGATGTCCCGGGAACCCCGGTCGCGAATTGCGGCACCACGAGGTACTCGAGGGTCGCGGGCGTTCCGTTGGCCGGAAAGACCGTGCACCCGGAGTCGAGCGCCGGATCGATCGACCGGTAGGCCGCGACGGCCAACACCACGGAGTCCCCTTTCGCTGTACAAGGACGCAGGTGCGGCTCCGTACCGCTGCTACATGCCGCTATTCCCGCTGCCAACAGCCACAGCGGTTTCCGGGACATGCGGTTCATTCCTCTCCCTTTCCGTTACCGCACCGGTGCGCCGCAGAGCCCATTGGAAGCAGAGCGGCCCGGCGATCTGGTGCACACCGACCATGGCGACGAGCAGTGCTTGGAGCGACACGTTCGACTCGGGAAATGCGCGCCGCAGCAGCGCGGCGAGCGTGATGGCCAGCCCTCCTTGGGAGACCAGGCCCAGCCATCCGTACTGCGCGAAATCTCCTCCCGCCCAGCGAAATCCCCAACGCAAGGCGTTGATTCGTAAGCCGACTAGCAGCAACACCCACGGCCACATGTCGGCCAGCGCGTCGAGTCCAAGGTTGGTCCCGGCGAGCGCAAAAAATACGACATAGATCGGAACCGCGCATCGCTTGAGCTCGCTGCGGAGGCGCTCCCCCTCACGAGCATCGACGTTGCGCACGGTAACGCCGGCCGCGAGCGCAACGAGAACGGAATCGAGGTGAGCCAGCTGGACCGCCTGTGACACGATGAAAGCGGCGATCAACAACGCCCATTCCACATATCGCTCGCGCAGCACGTGGAGATATTGCGCCGCGGCGAGTCCCAATGCGGCGCCGCCGGCGAGCGAGCCGAACAGCAGGAGCAAACCGCGACCGGCGATTCCTGGTATGACCGCCCCGCCACTCGCGAGCGGCTGCGCGATGGCGAGGACGACGATCAACAGCAGCACGCCGGCGACGGCCTGCACGATCGTGAGATCCACCATCGTACTGGCAAGCGATCCCTCCGCGCCGACATCGGTGACGAGCGCGAAGGTCGTCGTGGGCGATACCATCGCCGCCATGGCTCCGAAGACGAGCGCGAGCGCGATGGCGTCGCGGAACGGCTGGTGGGCGGTCAGTGGGAACCACGGACTGACGGTGAGGACGACGAGCGCGACGACGGCGAACGGAATCGCCATTGCACCCGTCATCATTCGCAGCATCGTGACGCGGCGTTCCCCGCGCAGCGCGAGGGAGCGGACGTCGAGCTCGCAGCCGGCAGCCAACGCGATGAGCGACAACGCTCCAGTCGCAATCGGGCTGAGCGCCTGCACCTCGTCGGAGCGAATCAGCCCGAGCCAACCGGATCCGACCAGGAAACCGACGACGAGATAACCGACAATGCGTGGCACCCGCAGCCGGCTCCGCTGCGCGATCCCGCCGCCCAAATACGCGGCGAATAGCAGGAACCCGAGTGACAGCGTCGCGCGCGCTTCCACGGGAGCGAGGCCGCCCGCACGCGTGAACCGCTGGAGTACCGCCATGATGACGAACGTGAATGCAAGCAGCAGCCATTGCATGAGCGCCGAAAATACGGCATCTTCAGCGGCGGAACCATGCCGTTCGTTCACCTCCACACGCATAGCGAGTACTCTCTCCTCGACGGCGCGAACCGTATCCCCGACCTGCTCGACCGGGTGCAGGCGTTGGGGATGGATTCGTTGGCGATTACCGACCACGGCAATCTGCACGGCGCCTGGTCGTTCTACGCCGAAGCGAAGGCGCGCAACATCCGGCCGATTTTGGGCTTCGAGGCCTACCTCGCGTTCGGCAGCCGCCTCAGCCGCGAGAAGCCCGGCGCCGACACGCCACTCGGTTCCCCCTACTCCCATTTGGTGCTGCTCGCCAGGAACCGCATCGGCTATCAGAACCTGATCAAGCTGTCGTCGATCGGATTCCTCGAGGGCTATTACCGCCGGCCGCGCATCGATAAGGAAGTGTTGGAGCGCCATCGCGAGGGGATCGTCGCGCTGGCCGCGTGTCTCTCGGGTGAAATCGCGCTGTATCTCCGGCAGGGCAACTACGCAGCGGCCAAGACGAGCGCGGCGTGGTTCGCGCGGACACTCGGCCCCGACGGCTTCTGGCTCGAGGTCCAGAATCACGGCCTTCCCGAGGAGAAGATCGTCACTGAAGGGATGTTCCGCCTCGCCGCGGAGCTGGGGCTGCCGGTCGCCGCGACCAACGACGCGCACTACTTAAAGAAGGAAGACGCCGAAGCGCACGATGTGCTGCTCGCGATCGGCACCGGGAAAGATCTCGATGACCCCAAGCGGTTCCGCTTCTTCGGCCAGGAGAGCTACGTCAAATCGGAGGCCGAGATGCGCGAGTTGTTCGGCAATCGGTCCGATGTCCTGGCGGAGACCGCGCGGATCGCGGAGCTGTGCGAGTTCGATTTCGAAAAGCGCTACTTCCTGCCGCAGTATCCGCGTCCCGCGGAGTTCGCGACCGATCAGGATCTGCTCGTCCACTTGGCGCGCCAGGGCGCGGTGGAGCGCTACGGCGACCCCCTGCCTGCCGCGGTCGAGCAGCGGCTCGAGTATGAGCTCGACGTCATCACGCGCACCGGGTACGCCGGCTACTTCCTGATCGTCTACGATCTCGTCAAGGCGGCTCGCGACCGCGGCATTCCGGTCGGCCCGGGACGCGGCTCCGCCGCGGGCTCGCTGATCGCATACGCGCTGCGCATTACTACCGTCGATCCGCTCAAGTTCGACTTGCTGTTCGAGCGGTTCCTCAATCCCGAACGCATCTCGATGCCCGACATCGATCTCGATTTCTGCTTCGAGCGGCGGGGTGAGGTCCTCGAGTACGCGCGCGAGCGCTACGGACGGGAGTCCGTGGGCCAGATCATCACGTTCGGCACGCTGAAGGCGCGCGCCGCCTTCCGGGACGTCGCCCGGACCCTGCGCGTCGAGATGGCCGACGTCGAGCGCTTGACCAAACTGATTCCATCGGGGCCGGCGTTCAGCATGACGTTGGCCGAGGCGAGCGACAAAGTTCCGGAGGTCCGATCCGCCGCCGCTCAGGACGAGCGCATTCGCAAAGTGCTCGACCTGGGGTCGCGCATCGAGGGACTGGCGCGGCACGCATCGGTACATGCGGCGGGCGTCGTAATCGCTCCCGGACCGCTCACCGATTACGTCCCAGTCTGCACGGCTCCGGATTCCAAGGGCGACGCCTCCTCCCCCGACGCGATCATCACGCAGTACGACATGGTGGGTCTCGAAGAAGTCGGCATGCTGAAGATCGACCTCCTCGGCCTCAAGACACTCACCGTGTTGCATGACGCCACGCGCATGGTCGCCGATCGGCACGGCGTCACGATCGACCTCGAACGCCCCGATCTCGACGATCCCAAAGTCTACGCGTTGCTGCGGTCGGGCCGGACGGCCGGGATCTTCCAGTTTGAATCGCCGCTGGCGACCGACTGCCTGCGCAACATGAAGTGCGATCGCTTCGACGATCTCGTCGCGACTAACGCGCTGCTCCGCCCCGGCCCGCTCGACACCGGGATGTATCTCGTCTTCATCAATCGCAAACTCGGCCGCGAGAAAGTGCGCTACCCGCATCCCGCGCTCGAAGAGATTCTCGCGCCGACGTACGGCGTGATCGTGTATCAAGAGCAGGTGATGCGGATCGCGAGCGCGCTGGCCGGCTACTCGCTCGCCGAAGCCGACGTGCTGCGCAAGGCGGTCGGTAAGAAGATCAAAGAGCTGATTCAGGAGGAGCTCAGCAACTTCGTGAAGCGCGCGATCGCGCGCGGCCACGAGAAACGCACCGTCGAAGAGATCGCCGCGCAGATCGAAACGTTCGGCCGCTACGGCTTCAACAAGTCGCACTCCGTCGCGTACTCGATTCTTTCGTATCAGACCGCGTGGTTCAAGACCTACTATCCCGCCGAGTTCATGGCGGCGTTGCTGTCGTCGGAAATCGGCAACACCGATCGGGTGGTGCAGTACATCAACGAGGCGCGCGAGCTCGGCCTCCAGGTGCTGGCGCCCGACGTCAACGAGTCGGGTTACAAGTTCACGGTCGTCGGCGACACCCGCATTCGTTTCGGACTCGGCGCCGTGCGCAACGTCGGTGAAGGCGCGATCGCCTCGATCATCGCGGGCCGTCGCGACGCGCCCTACCGTTCGCTGGTCGAGCTGTGCGACCGCGTGGATCTCCGCCTCTGCAACAAGCGGGTGATCGAATCGCTCATCGATGCGGGCGCATGCGATTCCCTGGACGGACATCGTGCCCAGCTCGTCGCCGCGTTGGATCACGCGTTTGGCGAGGCGCAGGTGCGCCAGCAGGAACGGACCTCCGGTCAGCACGCGCTGTTCGGCGAGCACACGCCCGCGGCGTCACCTCCGCAGACGTTGCCCGACGTCCCGCCCTGGACCGAGCACGAGCGGCTGGCACGGGAGAAAGCGGTGCTCGGCTTCTTCATTTCCGGCCACCCCCTCGCCAAATACCGCACGGAGGTGGAGCTTTTCGGGAATCGGACGACCGCGACACTGGGCACGTGGAGCGAGCAGAAGGTCTACGTTGCGGCGGTGATCACGGCCTTGAAGCGGCAGATCTCGAAAAAGAGCGGTGCCGAGTACGCGCGGCTGACGCTGGAAGACTTCACGGGAACGGCGGAGGCGTTGGTATTCCCGGAGGCGTGGGCCAAGCTGAACGGGGTGATTCAGGTGGACGGGGCCTATCTGCTCACGGGCGGCTACATCCCGCGCGATCGTGGTGAAGAGCAGGCGCCGTTCATTGTCGATTCGGCACGCAGCCTCGACGACCTGAAACCGAACGGCGCGATCGGCGTCGCACTGCGCTGGACTGCGAACACCCGGCCGGACCCCGAAACGGCCCGTGCGATTGCGGCGCTGTGCGCCGCGCATCCCGGTCCCACGCCTGTCTTTCTCGAGTGGAACGGCGCGAACGGATCGGGCAATGAAACCGTGCGGTTGCGCAGCCGCTCGTTCCGCGTGGACGCGGCCGACGATCTGTTGGCGGCATTGCGCGATATCGTCGGGGTTGATGGGGTGGCATTCGTTCGGGCATAGGAACCCGATTGGTTTCAGTAGGGGCGCTGCATGCTGCGCCCCTACTGAATTCATCACCAATAGGAATTGATGGCCATATACACATTGGATTTCGAAAAACCGCTGCTCGAGCTGGAGAAACAGATCGAGGAGCTGAAGCGTGTCGCGGGTGAGAATCCGGATGTGGCGAAGAACATCCGGCCGCTCGAAGACCAGCTCGCCGCGCTGCGTCTCGAGATCTATAAGAACCTGACGCCGATGCAGCGCGTGCAGGTCGCCCGTCATCCCCGCCGTCCCTACCCGCTCGACTACGTGAACACCGTCTTCACCGATTTCGTCGAGCTCCACGGCGACCGGCTCTATCGAGACGACCCGGCGATCGTGGGAGGGTGGGCGCGGCTCGATGGCACGAGCGTCATGGTTATCGGTCATCAAAAAGGCCGTGATACCAAGGAGAACCTGTATCGCAACTTCGGGATGGCGCATCCCGAGGGCTACCGCAAAGCGATGCGACTCATGCGTATGGCCGCCAAGTTCGGCGCGGCCGTCATCACGCTCGTGGACACGCCTGGCGCCTACCCGGGACTCGGGGCGGAAGAACGCGGCCAGGCGGAAGCGATCGCCAGCAGTCTGATCGAGATGGCCTCGTTGCAGACGCCCATCATTACCGCCGTCATCGGCGAAGGCGGCTCGGGTGGCGCGCTGGCGGTCGGCCTCGCCGATCGAGTACTGATGCTCGAGAATTCCGTCTACTCCGTCATTTCTCCCGAGGGATGCGCCGCGATTCTCTGGAAGGACGCGAGCCAGCGGGAACGCGCCGCGGAAGCACTCAAGATCACCGCCCAGGACCTCCTGAAGCTCGGTGTGATCGACGAGATCGTGCCCGAGCCGCCGGGCGGGGCGCATTCGGACCCCGACGCGGCGGCCGCCTCCCTCGGCGACGCGCTGCAGCGCCATCTGGGGCAACTCCGGAGACTGAAGGTCGACAAACTCCTCAAACGTCGCGAAGAAAAGTACCTTTCCATGGGTGCGCTAACCGAGAAGTGATTTGACCCATGTCTTGGAAGTCCGGTTCAAAGGGAACCGGCGCGAATACTATACGTGGCCGTCCCAAGAATCCCCCTCACTCCGCGTCGATGACGCCGTCATCGTCGAAGTAGAGCGAGGGCAGGATTTCGGTATTGTCTCGGCGCTCGGGGACCTGGCCGAGAAGAAATGCAAACGCTGTGGGGCCTGCAACGAGGAAGCGAGCCCCCCCCCCGCCCCCCCCGCCCCCTCCGCCCCGCCCGCACCTGTGCTTCAGGCCCTCGTGCGGCGCGCCACCGACGAGGACCGCAAGGTCGCTGCCGATCTCCGGTTGAACGAAGAAGAAGTACGCCGCACCGTGCGGGATCGCGTCCGCCAACACGACCTCCCAATGAAAGTGTCCGATGCCGAGTGGCAATGGGACAAGCGCAAGCTGACGATTTACTTCACCGCCGAGCAGCGCGTGGATTTTCGAGCACTGGTGCGCGATCTCGCGAGTCTGTTTCGCACGCGCATCGAGCTCCGCCAGATCGGCGCTCGCGACGAAGCGAAGCGCCTCGACGGCATCGGCCGCTGCGGGCGGCAGCTCTGTATCGCGAGCTGGCTGCCTGAGGGCCGCCCCGTGAGTCTGTCGCTCGCCAAGGCGCAGGGGTTGTCGCTCAACCCCGTTCAGATCTCGGGACCGTGCGGCCGGCTGCTGTGCTGCCTCCACTATGAGCACGACTTCTACGTGCAGCAGCGGAAGCGCTTCCCGAAAGAAGGAAAGGCGCTGAAGACGTCCGAAGGCATGGAGCAGGTCGTGGCCGTCGACATCTTTCGCGAGCGCGTCACCCTCCGCTCCGACGCCGGCAGCACCCGCGTCGTCTCCCTCGATCAACTGCGCGTGTAGTGGGTGGGGGGGGGCACGAAGTACTTCCTGACCACAGCCATCGACTACTCCAATGGCGATCCTCACCTGGGGCACGCCCTGGAGAAAGTCGGCGCGGACTGCATCGCCCGGTATCACCGATTGCGCGGCGACCAGGTGCACTTTCTGATGGGCATGGACGAGCACAGCCAGTCCGTGATTCAGGCGGCCGCGCGCGGGAACGTGTCGCCCCGCGAATGGGTGGACCGCATGGCGACGACCTTCGCGAATTACTGGCGCGCGCTCGAGTGCAGCAACGACGATTGGATTCGCACGACGGAGCCGCGGCACGTGCGCGGCGTCGTGGCCCTGCTCGAGCGCATCCAGCAGCGCCGCGCCGATGACTTGTACGTCGCGGATTACGAGGGGCTGTACTGTACCGGCTGCGAGGAGTTCAAGCAGCCGGCGCAGATCGTCAACGGCCATTGCATCGAGCATCCGACGCTCGAGCTCATCCGCACGAAAGAGCGGAATCATTTTTTCCGGCTGAGCGCGTACGGCCAGCGGTTGCTGCGTCTCATCGGCACGAACGAGCTCCGCGTCGAGCCGGCGATTCGCCGCAACGAAGTGGTGCGCCTCATCGAAGACGGATTGCAGGACGTCTCGATCTCGCGCCAGCGATTGCCCTGGGGCATTCCCTTCCCCGGTGACGCCGAGCAGACGGTCTACGTCTGGTTCGACGCGCTGATCAATTATTTGTCGGCGACCGGATTTCCCGAGCCCGGCTACGAGCGCCTCTGGCCCGCCGACCTCCACGTCGTCGGCAAGGGAATCACGCGTTTTCACTGCATCATCTGGCCGGCGATGTTGCTCGCTGCGGGCCTCGAGCTGCCGCGACTCGTGTGGGCGCACGGCTACGTGCAATGGGAAGGCACGAAGATGAGCAAGACCGCGGGCACCGCGGTGAGTTTGGGCGCCGCGATCGACCGCCATGGCGCCGATGCCCTGCGCTACTTCCTGTTGCGCGAGGTCGGCTTCGAGAATGACGGCAACTTCACCTGGGACCGGTTCGACGCCCGCTATACCGCCGATCTCGCGGACACGTTCGGCAATCTCGTCTCCCGTACGCTGTCGATGGTACAGAGCTACCGCGGCGGCATCGTTCCCGATCGCAGCGCAAGTGACACGCCGCTCGAGCGCGCGGCACAGGAGACCATCGCTGCGTACGCCCTCGCGATGGACAACCAGGATCTTCTGCGAGGCGCCGCGCTCTTCATCGAGCTCGCGTCGCGCGCCAACCGCTACGTCCAGGAGACGGCGCCGTGGAAGATCGCGAAAGAAAAGCGGGATGCGGAGCTCGACGCGATCCTCATCAGTCTCGTGCGCACGGTCGCGCGACTCGCGGTCCTCGCCGCGCCATTCATTCCCGCGAAGGCGCAAGAAACGTGGACCGCAGTGGGAGCCCCACGGCCACTCAGCGACGTGCGCCTGACGGATCTCGCGGATCTCTCGGTCGGCCGGCAGCGCGTTGCCAAGCCACCGCCACTATTTCCCAAGGACGACGCAGCTTAACCGCCTGCCGCAAAAAGCGTGACGGAGCGCACACCGTCCGATTTGACGGGTTCGTGCGCCAGGTCGTATGTTTGCATCCCCCTATGAAGAAGAAGCACGCAGAGCGTCGCTGGACCGTCATGGTCGTGCCTCACGGCTCGGGGGCATCACGTGCCGTCGAGGTTTCGCAGACGGTCCTCAAGGCGCTCGTCGGCCTCGGCGGCGTGATCGCGCTGCTGGTCCTCGTGCTCGGCGGCGCGGCGCTGTCGCGCGGCGTCAACGTCACGAAGAGCCGCGCGCTCGAGCGCGAGAATCAATTGCTCGCGAGCGAGATCCAGCGGCTGCGCGAGCGGCTCGTCGGGCTGCGTGACACGCTCAGCGTCTTCGGCGAGCGCGAACAGGCGCTGCGGTTGATGGCGGGACTCTCGCCCGTCGACAAGGACGTGCAGCAAGCCGGCATCGGCGGACCCACCGGTCAGTGGGCGGAGCGCGACAGTTTGTCGGCCGCCGGTCCGAACGGCGCGCAGGCGCTCGCGGTCCGCATGGACATGGATCAGCTGACGCGCCGCGCCAACATCCTCGTTCGCTCACTCAGCGAAGCGTACGATTCCGCATCGAGCCAGCGCGCGCGCTACGCGGCGATGCCGTCGATCATGCCGACCAAGGGTTGGTTGACGAGTGCCTTCGCTCGCGAGCGCGTCCATCCGATCCTGCACCTCGCGCGCCCGCATGAAGGCATCGACGTCTCCGCGCCGATGGGGGCGGAGATCGAGGCGCCGGCGGGCGGCGTCATCACTCAAGTGTCATGGGTCGAAGGTTACGGCAACATGCTCACGCTGGACCACGGCTACGGTCTGGTCACGCGCTACGCGCACTGCTCCAAGATTCTGGTCACGCGCGGGCAACGCGTGAAGCGCGGCCAGAAGATCGCGCTGGTTGGCTCGACGGGATTGTCGACCGGCCCGCATCTGCATTACGAGGTGTGGGTCAACGGGCGGCCGGTCGATCCGATCAAGTACGTGTTGCCGGACGCGATCGTCGATTGAGGCCTGCAGTTTCGCCATTGACTCGCGCCGCTTCATGCTCCTGATTTGATCCATCCGCTAGTTCGCTGCTGACCCGGGCCGGAGGCCGCCATGAGCGCCTCGTTGAATCCTCGTGTGATTATCGTCGCCGTGTTTCTGCTAGGGCTCGGAAGTAGCTGCAAGTCATTTCGTCCGGCTCCCGTCATCCCGGCCAATGGTAGCAGCCGCATTATGATCACCGAGACAATGATCGCCAAGTCGGGCGGACAGACGGCGTGGGAGGTGCTGCGGCGCGAGGCGCCGCAGATGTCCTACGGGGAGAATCGCAACGGGCAAGCGACTGGGATGGAGCAGCGCGGCCGTGGGAGCATTCTGTTAAAGGATTCCCCGATGCTCTTCATCGACGGCGTCCGCATTCAGGAGCTCGCCACGCTGCAACAGCTCCCCGCCGCTACGCTGCACAGCATCGAGGTGCTCACCGGCGCGGAAGGAACTACGTATTACGGGACGGACGCCGTCGGCGGCGTCATCCTGGTTCGCACGAAGAAGGGCAACTCCGACCAATAACATCCGGCGCAAAAAAGAGGGAGCGAAACGCTCCCTCTTGTTGCGGCTTGCTAACTACGCCGTTACGGCAACCGATCCAGACATTGAACGAAGTTCGGGTTATTCTGCTCATCGAGCGGGATCGGGAAGTTCACGTCCGTGCCGTAGGTCAATCCGTTCTTGAAGTACAACCCGTGCGGGAACACGGTGCTGTCCGGACGACCAAAGCCTGCGCGGACCGTAGAAGCCCGCTCCAGCCGCCGCAGGTCATTCAACCGGTGTCCCGTCCCCCAGAGCCACCGCGCCCGTTCGCTGAACAGCAAATTGATCGCCGCCGTCGAGTCGGCGGGCGTGGTCAAAGGCGCCAGACTACCAGGAGCGACCGGCTGCGGCGCCGCAGTTGGGGTCGTCGTTCCCTGCACACCGGCGAGGATGTACGCCGGTGGTGCCGCGCGCAGCGCATTCAAACTCCCCAGGAATCCGACGGTGTCGCCCCGGCGCAGGCCCGCCTCGGCGTTGATCAGCCGCGCCTCCAAACCAGTGGCCAGCGTGATCGACGCTTTCTCATCCGTATAGCGCAGCTGATCGAACTGCGGGGTCGCCGCATCGAATCCCCGGTTCGTCGCTGGTACGCGCGTGAATGGCGTGCGCGGATCCAACGTCGTGCGCCAAGAAAATCCCGCCCCGCCTTCGCGATCTGCCACACCGTACCGCTTGAACTTCCGGATTCCAGAGTACACGCCGTTCTGCTGGCGCGTAGTGTTGAGATCGTGCTGGATGACATAGGAGAACGTCGTCGGCACGACGGCGGCGGATGCCACAGTATCGGCGTCGACCAGTCGACCCATGTCCAACAGCGTGCGCGCCTTTCCCACCGTCGCCAGCGACGTGAAACTCGCCTTCGCGCTGGCGCTCGTCAGCAACTGCGCTGCCGCTATCGATTGATTGAACAAAACCAACGCGGAATCCAGCAACTGTTGCGTCGTGAGCTGCGCGCCATTCCGCACCGTACCGTCTGGATTGGGATAGCTCAGTGGCACCCCGGAGCAATAATTCTCGGCGAAGAACAACCGCGTGTATCCGGCCAACGCCAACATTTCGGCACGACCGGAATTGGCGGTGCTGTCTGAAAGCGCTTGGAATTTCGCCGCGGCGTTGATTGTCGACAAATGCGCCCGGGCGAGATTCCGATACACCGTTGTCCACGTGGCGCTTGCTGGATCGGTCTGGCGGGCATCCGCCTGGACGCGATCGGGGAACGTCTCCGTGTTGATCCACTCGTCTGCGAGCAGGCCGCTGGCCAGCACCTGCCCTTCGGTGGTGCCGCCAGAGCCTTGCGCGCCCGAGCCCGTGTAGGCGATGCCGAAATCGCCGATGGCCCCGGCGCGGATCGTCGGCAGCGCCAGAGGATCGTTCAAACCGCCGGTAGGAACGACATCCGGCGTATTCGCATCCAACAAATTGCACGACGCAATCGCTACGACGACAAGCGCCGAGCCTCCGACTGAGCGGAGGCCGCGGGCCATGATGTGCCGCATTGGGAGAGTCATGGGTCCGTATGCTCCGGTCAGAAGGTGACGTTGATGCGCCCGATCCAGTAGCGAACCGGGGGCTGGGTCAGGAAGTCGGCCGTTGTGAAGTTGTTCTGGCCGGCCTCGTTGAGCTCGGGATCGAGTCCTTTGTACCTGGTCCACGTCGCGAGATTGCGTCCCGCAATCGTGAAGCTCAGCGTTGACGCACCGATCCGGTTGCTCCAGTTCGCCGGCGCATCGTACGAGAGCGACAGCTCACGGAACTTGATGAAGTCGGCATCCTCCATGTAGCCGGCCTGCGTGCCCAGAATATTGGCGACTGCGGCAGCCTGCTCGGCCAGCGGTGCCTTGGGATCGTTGCGACCGCGGCAGTTGGTGAGCCCGCAGCGGAACTGCTCGGTGCTGTTGAAGAGCTTGTTGCCGAAGCGGCCGTCGACCAGACCCGAGAGCCGGAACCGCTGGAACAACGTGAGTGTGGCATTTACGGAGCCGCCATGATCGGGGAACGGCTGTCCCTGGAACGTGGCGGTCGGACCTAGCGTCACTTCGCTGGTCGCGATAATGCCGTCGTTGTTCGCGTCATCGAACGTGTAGGGCCGCTGGAAATAGCTCCCCGGCGCGTACCCGACCTGAATTCGCTGCGTCGCGCCGCCGAGCCCGAAAATGATGGGCGCGACGTTCGCGCCGAGGTTCTTGACCCGACTCCTGGTGCCCCACGCCGCGAGGTTCAGATCGAACGAAACGTTCGGCTTGCGCAGCACGGAGGCGGCGGCAGAGATCTCGACACCCTTATTGCTCACGGAGCCCAAGTTCCGGAAGATCGACGTTCCGCAACCGCAGCTCGGCGGCAGGACAACGGCGATCAACGCGTCGTGCGACACCTTCGAGTAATAGGTGAACGACAGCCGCGCAGAGAGCGGGCGCAGCTCGGCGTCAAAGCCGCCTTCGGCTTCATTGGTACGCTCCGGCTTCAGAGCGGCGTTGCCCAGGTTGCCGATCGTGATGCCCGGCACGTCGGTGTTATTGATGACCACCGGCGTCGGGTTGAAGAACTGCAAGGCATCCGTGGGTCCCGGATGCAATCCCGAGCTACCGTATGCCGCGCGCAGCTTCAACGCGTCCAGCCAACTCGGCTTCGGGAAGAATGGTTCCTCCGACGCCACCCACGACGCCGACAGCCGCGGATACAGAATGTTGCCGAAGCTCTTCCCGAACGAGGTATTGTCGTCGCTGCGGAGCGCGCCCGTCACGAACAACCGATTCTTGTAGCCGACGCGCTCTTCCACGAACCGGCCCAGCGTGATCGTCTCGACGGTGGCTTCATTCACCGAAGGAATCACACCGCCCGCCAACGAATTGGTCCCGGCAGTCAGCTGTTGCACGCCCGCCAGCACACCGTGATTGCGCAGGTGATAGTACAGCAGGCCGCCACTGGTCGTGGAGTTCAGCGTGGGGGTCAGCGCGAACGAGGCTGTCGCGTAGAAATTCCCCGTCCAGTTGTAGATCTGGAACGGATTGGCGTTGCGGTTTCCCTGGTTGGCCGAGGGATTGAACGACGCCGGAATGACGCCAGGGATGGTGGTGTTCTCATCGTAGCGACTGAGAAAGTCGGTGCCGATCACGCCGTGCGCCTCGAGCCATGTCAACGGCCGATAGTTCGCCTGCATGCTTCCCGTGAAGTGATCGACGTTCTGGAAGGTGTGGATGGAAAAGCTCTGCGCCGGTGACAGGAAGCCGTAACCATTATTGACGGTACTGTCGGAACCTCCCAGGAAACCGCTGGAGAGCACACCGAAGACGTTGTTGTCGTTCTGCGGGAGCCGCAGCTTGCCGCTCGTGTAGAGCACGGTCCCCTGAATGTCCAAGTCCGACCGCACATAGGTGAAGAGGTTCGCCAGCAGGTTGACCTGGCGACTCGTGTTCACGGGGTACACACCGTCTTCGTTGTTCAAGTGCCCGGAGAGATAGAACGTCGTTTGCTCGGACCCACCAGAGGCACTGATCCCGTACTCTTGGCGGTGTCCCGTCCGGAACGGACTGCGCTGTTCGATCGGATTGAACCGGCGCACACGCGCCTGGACACAGGTTCCGGCCGCCACGCGGGTCAGCGTGCAGACCGAATCGAGCGCGGTGAGGCCGGTAAAGTTGTCGGGATAACTGCCGTAATCGTTGAGCGCGCCGGCCTCCGCGGACATCGACCACTTCGTCGCGCCGGGCTGGCCGCGCCGGGTGCGCATGATAATCGCGCCGTTCGCTGCGTCGGTGCCGTAGAGCACGCTCGACGCGGGCCCGCTATTCACCTGCACCGCCTCGAGATCTTGCGGGCTGATGTCGTTCAGTCGGGAGGGTTGTTGTCCACCGACACCGATGGACGTCGAGTTCGCGGTGTTCTCCACCCGAATCCCGTCCACAATCAGCACGGGATCGTTGGACAGCGACACGCTGTTCGAGCCCCGGATGCGGATCCGTGTACCCGTGCCGGTCGTACCACCGCTCGACTGCACCAGCACGCCGGGAACCGTCGAGTTGAGGGCGTCCGACAGATTCGTAATCGCGTTCGCGCTGGTACGGTCCCGCAAGTCGACGTTGTGCGCGACGGTGCCCTGCTCGCGCTCAGCCTGGTTGCCGGTTGCCGTAACAACGATGGCCTCGAGGCCCACGGCAACCTGCGCGAGCGCGACGTTCACCTCGGCGGAGCCACCCGGAGAAACGGTGACGGGTTGCGTCGCCGTCCCGTAGCCGATGAACGCCACGCGCACCGAGGCCTGTCCCGCGGGCACGTTGACCACACGATAGTGGCCGTCCTGGCCCGATAAGGCTCGAATCGTCGTGCCAACGATCGAGACCTGCGCACCGGCGAGCCCCTGCCCCGACGCTTTGTCGGTGATGCGTCCGGTTACTTCACTCTGCTGCGCCGCCAGTTGCGGCGCGAGCAGCAGCGCACTCAGCGCCAGCCCGATGCTCAGTGCTGGGCGACCGATAGTAAATCGCATAGTTCCCTCTTCCTCACGCTTAAAGGTTGTACGACAGCGAAAGGCGAATTGAGAGCAGAGAGGTCGCTAGCGACTACATCGGCCGGGAATGATGATGTTGCGCTGAAGGTGGAGAACGCAGCGAACAGAAATTTGATCCATCTGGCCTCCTCTGGGCGGTCATCCATATTCTGAACCGCAGATGAGGAGCCCGCAAGGGAAGCCCCACATGCTAGTTTCTCACTCGTGAAGCCCATTCGCAGGCTGGTCTCACCGCTCACCGCCATGGCCCTGGCCCTCTCGGCCTGCGGCACGGGCGAGCAATCGGGGAACGGGGGCCCGGGCAGAATCGCATATCAGACGACCCGCTATGGCGCGCTCGACATCGTCGCGATCGACGCGAGCGGCCGGAACTTCAAGCGTCTGACGACGCACCTGGGCGACGACGGCTGGCCAACGTGGTCTCCCGACACGCTCCACATCGCCTTCCAATCCGATCGGGCGCCGACCACGCGCTTTCAGATCTACGTCATGAGTTCCGACGGCTCGAATGTTACACGGCTCACGTATGATACGAGTACCGACATCATGCCCGCATGGTCCCCCGATGGCAGCAAGATCGCGTTCGTCTCCAAGCGGGATGGGGACGGCGAGATCTACGTCATGGACGCCAATGGGCAGAACCAGCAGCGACTGACCACGTCGCCAGGGGAAGACGGCCAGCCCGCGTGGTCCCCGGATGGATCCAAGATCGCATTCGTCACCGACCGCGACGGCAACAGCGAGATCTACGTCATGAATGCGGCGGATGGGACCGGGCTCGTCAACCTCACGAACAACCCGGGAACCGATTGGGGACCCGCGTGGTCACGCGACGGGACGAAGATCGCCTTCTACTCGAACCGCGAAACCGACTTCGCCATCTGGGTGATGAACAGCGACGGGTCCAATCCGGTGCGACTCACGGATCCCGCAATTCAGGCAGGGCTGCCCGACTGGTCGGCCGACAACACCCGCATTGCGTACGAGCAGGACGGCGATCTGTGGGTTATGAACCCCGACGGCTCGCACAAGGTACGGATCACGGTGGGACCAGCCATCGTGGACGGTGTCCCCCGGTGGCGTCCCATCCTGTAGCAGCCGCCTGGATCGCTACGGCGCGGTATTCGGCGGCCGGCGGTCCACCAGGAATACCGTGCTCGGCGCAGCAAACGCACCGCCTTGCGGAGCGCGGCTCCCGACCACCGATGCAGGGACAATCACCGCGGTGATGACAGAGCCCGCGATCCGGGTCCCGGCGATGGGATTCGTGCTGTCCGTGCCGGCGATTCCGACTGGAAGCTTCAGATTCACGAGACGCGGCGCCTTGGTGCCGGCCGCGGTGACGACGATGCGCAGCGAGTCCGTGGCCGCGCTATCGCGGGCGACCATAGCGTACGTGCCCACCGCGAGGTAGGCGACGTTCCCGATTTGCGGGGCGTCGGGCAGCGTATCGGCGGCGTGCCGGACGAAGTTCACGTCCAGGTTGCCGAGCCCGGCTCCCGCATGAATGATGCGGTAGCCGATCTGCCCTGCCGCGGGTGCAGCGGGATTATCCGGAATCACGTTGAAGGCGCGAGCCGGTGTAGAGCCCGTGCGCGCAAGACCGGCGTACAGCAGTGTATAGCCGGTGTTGGCCGTCACCGTGAACGTCGAGTCGAAGATCGGCACTCCCGCAATGGCGGGATTCGAATCGTGCACGAAGACCCGAATCTTGCGCGCCCCGGCGTCGATCCCCTGGTAAAACATGTTGGAGCTGCGGAACGTCGCTGAGAACAGGCCGGCGTTCGTCACGATGTCGATGGGCCGCATGTCGAGCGCCCCCGTATCGGCGATCGCATTGATCCAGTGCAGCGACGCCTGCGGCGGATTGGTTTCGACGAACGTCGCATCCTTCGAGCACGCGGTAGCCGCCACCGCAAGACAACCGATGAGTGAAAACCGGAGTGAATTCATCGCACGCTCTTTTGAAAAAGGATGGTGATCGGTTTCATTGCCCGTTCCCGCCGCCTATCCCGCCACTATCACCTGCCCCGCCGATGCCGAGCAGATTGCGCGACGCGATCAGCGCGACAATGGCCGACGCGACACCCATGGCGAGCACGATGGTACGCGGCTTGGAGAGACGGCGCTCGTACGTCGTCGCGAGACTGCTGCGCCGCAGCGGCACCGCCTCTCCCAGCCATCTGTTGTGTACTCCACGGATGTCGACGACGTCAGTGACGGAAACGAGGTAGTCGCTATCCGTGCTCTGCAGCAGTGAGCCTTGGACGCGGTCGGCGTACGGCCCGATTTGCGGCGCCGCGTCAAGGCGTCCCCGGTCGTTCAGCACCAGTGAGACCTTCGTGCCCGGTGCGGGTGCCGGGATGGTGAGGGGAAGCAACATGTAGCATCCCGCCACCAGCGGCAGCAGCAACAACGCGACGGCACGGCGCACAACTAGTACACGCCCCCGTTGTAGAGGCCGTAATTGCCGGGGCCCGATCCACCGAGCTGCCCCACTCCTCCGAGCCCGTAGAATGGCTGCGCCCGTGCATCCATCTCCTGATAGGGCACCGGCCAACTGACCGCCGTCCCCTCAGGAAGATCGCCCCAGCCGCGGCTGGCGAGGTACCACATCCCGTAGCCCGTGTACATCGTCTCCATCCGGTATTCCCACTTGAGGGCGTCCCACGCATTCCCGCACTTGGTTGACTTGTACCCGGTGGCTTTATCGGGCACGCGCGGGACGCAACCGGCCCCACCCGGAGCTGCGGCAATCGTATCAGTGATTCCCGCGGTGACCAGCGCGGGCAGCCCCGCAGCTGTGCGGGAGCTGTCGATCAGCGCCATCGCGAGCGCGGGAGTGCCCGTCCGGATGCGGCCTTCGGCCGCGAGTAACCGGATCTCTGCCCGCGTCATGACTGGATAGGTCCCGATCCGTCCCGCCAGGAAGAATTGCCGCGACCGATAGAAGTCGTACTGGGAGATCTGCAAGGCGTCACCAGGCTGATCCTCGCCGGCCGGACGGTTTCGCACGTACGGCAGTGAGGTGAAGGTGCCCGCCACGGCCACCCCACTCTGAGCGGTTCGTGTCGTGCCTATCGGAAAGCGATGATCGGCGGTGACCACTAAGAACGGCACCCGGTTCGCACGTGGCGTGTTGAGCCAGTTGTCATAGCCACCCGAGCTATCCGCCATGCCGAGCCAGAACTGCGACATCTGATGCCAATTCGCCGATCCGGTCGCGAACGCCTGGATGGGCCACACGACGTCCCAACCAGCGGCCGGATTGGTCCCGATGTTGAAATCGGCGGTGATGCCGGCGGTCGCATCCGCGATTACGGAAGCCCAATCGACGGCGGCCCGCTCGGCCGGGTTTCTCGCCACTCCGGCCCGGAGTCGCGCCTTGTACGACCGCGCCAGCTGCATGAGAAGGGGCGCCGTCAGGTTCTGGCCATTGATCCACGTTGCCGTCGCCGGCGACGGCAGCCAGTCTGCCGCCGGCCCCGCCGGCACGGGCGCGGACCAGATGGCGATGGCCGAGTCGATGTACCCCAGCGCTGCCGTCATGACAGCGCGATAGTCCGACAGCTTAATCGTCGCCTGCGGATTGTCGTGTTCAGTCAGAATCGCCGCGGAGTCATACACCAGCGCCAGGTTTCCAAGGGCGACGCCTTGCGTGAAGCGGGCAAAGGCGAGCGCCCTGGCGTTGCGCGCGGGGGAGCCCAGGGAGATGGGATTGATGCTGTCCTTGAGCCGGGCGATGCCGATTGTCGCCATCCGTGCGGCACGGTGCAGGACCTGGAAGTCCCGCACGTTGCCCGCGTTCCCCTGACTGCCGCGGGTGTTGTCGATTGGATTTCGCGGCACGGCGCCCCGCGGGCCCATCGCGAAGTTCGCGAGCCCGGAGACGTTTTCCATCCCCATGACCTGCATTTGGGTCTGGATGTCATCGTTGGAACCCCCGAGTGTGGCGTTCTGGATTTGGGCATACGTCGCGCCGATGAAGCTCTCCACATCGGCGGGGGTGCCCAGCACGCGGTTGCGGTCCGGGTCGGTTACATCGTTGACCAGCAAGTTGCCACAGGCGGTGAGGCCAATGGTTGCGCCGCACAGAACGATACGAAAGTTGAGCATCGGTCTTCCCCCCTAGAAGCTCGTGGACAGGCCGAGTGTGAACGTGCGCGTGTTCGGGAACGTGAACGCGTCGATCGCGTTGATAGCCGCCGACGTCGCTTGCCCACCGGCGATGCCGACTTCCGGATCAAAGCCGCGGTAACCAGTGATCGTCCACAGGTTCCGACCAACGAGGCTCACCTCCCAGTCGCCCGTGGTTCCAATCGGACCGAGGTGATAGGAGACGAGGAGCTCGCGGACCTTGGCATAACTCGCATCCTCAACCGAGAAGTTGTTCGGCCCGAGGATGTCGTAGAGTCCGCCGAGCCCATTGTTGTTGTCGGGCGCCGCGGCGCGATAGTAGTAGCCGATCGGCTTGGCGTCCTCGACCGACCTGCCGCGCTGATCCACGTCGTGCGACAGAAAGTCCAGATGCGCCCAGTGGAAGCCCTGGTTCCAAACGTGCTGTCCGACGGACGCATCGAGCAACGCGTAGACGGTAAACCGCTTATACCGGAAGTCCTGCGTGATCGCGAACCGGAAATCCGGCAGCGCGTTGCCCAGCGGCACGCTCAAGGCGCTTTGGCCGTTGGCGCCTCCGCCCCGGAGGATGATGGGCATCCCCCAGTTCATCTTCACCCCCCACGGCGCTTGCGGGCCGGGAAGGTAGGTTTCCCACAGGTTGTTCGTGATGCCCATCTTGGGATTGTTGCCCGCGCCGACCCACACGAGCCACCCCTCATCGTTCTTTTGGAACGAGCTGGTGGGACCGCCACAATCGCTGCTGAACGGTGCAGGCAACTGGGAGCAGCTGTTGAGGAATGCGCGGCCATAGAACGTGCCGAATCGCTCCCCCACCTTGGCCAGGAAGATCTGATCCGTCGCCTGCAGCGTGGCTCCGAAGAAAAACGGCGGAACGCTGAGGGCGGTGACCACCGACCGGTTGCGATCGTAAATCACCCGCGCCGACCACTGCACCTCCCGACGCTGCAGCAGCGGCAGGTTGAGCGACATCTCGAAGGTCTTGTTCTGGAGCGTCCCCGCATTCTGCCACTGAATCACGAAGCCCGTTGACGCCGACACCGGCACGGGCAGGATCTGGTTGGTAATCCGCGATTGCGCGTAGGTCGCGTTGAAGGCATAGCGGCTGAAGAGTTCCAGGTCGGCGCCGACCTCCGTCTCGTGACTGATCTCGGGACGCAGATTCTTGTTGCCGAGGTTCTGCATCGTCGGGATACCGCCCGCGGCAATCGCGAAGGTCTCGTACTGCGCCGAGAATTGCGGCGAACCACCCGCCGTACCGTAGGAGCCATGCAGCTTGAGCTCGCTCACCTGCGGCCATGGCCACCACGATTCCTGCGCGACGCGCCACGCCGCGGAAGCGCGGCCGAACGTGGCCCACCGGTTGGCTGCACCAAACAGCGAGCTGCCGTCGCGCCGGAGCAGTGCATCGACGATGTAGCGGCCCTTGTAATCCAGCCCCACGCCGCCGAACAATCCCACTTGTCGAACGCGCGTGAAGTCGGACGTCGTGGAGCGGGTGCTCTGCAAGGTGTTGTTCAAGGCAGTGACGCCCTGCACAGCCAGCTGGCTGCCATTGGCGTTGAGCGTATCCGCATCCCGCTGCTCGAACAGGTAGCGCAGGCTGTACCGCGTCTGCAGATCGGGCCCGAACTCTTTCTTGAACGTGGCGTTGAGACTTCCGTTCAGTGACTCGCGCCCGCTCGTGCCGCGCAGAATCGATCCGAGGTTGGCCGTGCTCTGCGACGTCGTGCGGAAACCCTTGTCGCTGATCTGCGACCCTTCGCCGCGCCGCAAGTCGTAGCTGAAGTCCGCGTTGAAGTTGAACCAGTTCACGGGCGCGTACTGCGCGGTGATGCCGCCGATGAAGCGGTTGGTCACATCTGTCCGCAACGTCTGATAGAGGGTGGACAGGGGATTCTCATTCTGCGACCCGCCACCCTGGAGGTTCGGCCGGATGTACAGCCGGCCCAGCGTGTCGGCCTGAAGGACGTTGACGATGGCGGGGACGCGCGTCAGCCGGAAGAACGCCTGGCCGCCGCCCTCCTGATTCAATCCATCCTGCGTGCTGCGGCTGTAGGATGTGCGCAGCGCGATGTTCCAGTCCGTGCCGATCGCCTGGTCGACGTTGAGCCGGACCGCATTGCGCTGGAAGCCGTTCAGGAAGCGGATGGCGCCTTCCTGCCGGAAGTTCGAGCCGCTCACGAAGAAGCGCGTGGATCCGAAGCGACCCGTCATGTCCACGCTGTTGTCGAAGAAGGGCTTGGGCTGCACCACCTGCGCGACGGCGTTGTAGCTCGTGCCGGGCCATGGGTTGATCTGGTAGCGCTCGCGCAGCACGTTGCCGGCAATCGTGGCGCCCGGATCGACCGGGAAGCCGACGGGATTCTTCGCGAACGGGCCGGGGTCATTATTGATGCGCGCCTGCTCCCGCCGGTAGTCGAATGTCGTAGCGCAGAAGGGCTGACCGCTAACGTTCTGGCAGAACATCTGTCCCGACTCGTCAGTCGCCAGCGCATGAAAGCGGGCGAGCCCGAAATCCCGCTCGATGTCGCTCTGACCCGCTTCACTGCGCACGTCGAACCTCACGCCTTCCAGCGCGTGCCGTCCCGACTTCGTCGTGATGTTGATCACGCCGTTGCCGGCGCGCGCACCATACAACGACGCGCCCGCCGCGCCCTTCACCACTTCGACGTTTTCGATGTCGTTGGGATTGATGTCGGGCAGATTGCCGTTGATGATGATGCCGTCAACGATGTACAGAGGATCCTGGCCGCGTCCCGCGGCGTTGATCGAGGTCGGCCCGCGGAGCAGGATTGCGGGCTGCGCGCCAGGCCGCCCGCTCGCCGAGACGATGTTCGCACCCGGGACCTTCCCCTGGAGTTGCGCCAAGGGGTTGGCGGCCGGAACGGGGAGCTGCGAAGCGTCCACGCGCGACACGGTAAACGGCACCTTCACCTGCTCGGTCGCCTCCTGCACACCGGTCACGACGACCGCCTCGAGCAGGTTGACGTCGTATGGCAGCGTGAGGTCCACGGTCTGCTCGCCCGGCGTCAGCGTGATCGCCTTACTGTTCGGCTTGAAGCCGATCCCCCGCGCGCGCACGACGACCTGCTGACCGCGGACGCGCGCACCCGGCACGACGAGCGAATACTCCCCGGTGGCGTTCGTCGAGGCGCTCATCCGCAGCTCTTCGACGACGACGTTCGCACCGGATACGGGCTCGCCGCGATCGGAGCTGATCTTGCCGCGCAGCACCGCATCTTGCGCCCAGGCTGTGCCCGCACCCACGATGGACAGCGTTAATACGGCAATCCCGACGAAGAGCACGCCACGACGATGGTGGACCATAAAGCCATCCTCCTGGGAACGGGGAAATCGCCGACGATGGGCAGGAGAACATGAAGCGACCTCTCGCACGAGAAGCCGCTGGACGAAGGCGGGAATTTTGGCACGATCGAGCGCGACGGTCATGACGCTCGGCTGTCAGGTGACGGCCTGAAAACCCTTGGGAGGCTGTTCACGCCTCCATCGGGTTTATACGCCTCCGTGCATAACTCGTCAACCCCCTTGCCTTCGCTTGCATCCCGGCCCGCACCCTCTATCATCTACTACCATCGCCTATCCGGTTCCTCTGACACGGCCGGTTCATGGCACGTAGAGCGCACTCCATCGTCGTGCTGTTGGCCATCGGCACCGCGGGCTTCGGCATCCGCAGCGTTCCGGCACAGAACGCTGTGTCACACGCGGGCATCGTGGGGCGGATAGTAGATCTCCAGTCGAGATCGCCGATTCGTGACGCGCGCATCGCCCTGCTGGGCACGCCGCTCCGGGCCGCCACCGACAGCAGCGGCCGCTTTGCCGTCGACAGCCTGCGGAGCGGTACTTATGTCCTGCAGGCACGAGCCACCGGCTATGAGGTGACCTCATGGGTCATCCCGCTGCACGACGGCGAGTTACTGGAGCAGGCCTTTGAGCTGCCCCCCATTGGGGACACGCTGGCACCCATCACGGTCGAAGGACGTCCCACGTTCTTTCAGCAGCGGATGCGAGAATTCAATGAACGGCGCCAGACGCGACGCGGGGTGTTCCTCACCGAAGAAGAGATCCACGAACGCCGGGCGGCCACACTCATGGACGTCCTGCGGGGCGTCCCCGGTGTCCGCCTCTCCTGCCGGGTCGGTAACTGCGTCGTGGAAATGATGCGGTCCGCACAGGGGATCTGCCGGGCGGACTGGGTCGTGGATGGTTTTCCCGCCACCGAATCGGGGACTCCGCACCTCCCCGTCGTCGGTATCGTGGGTATCGAGATCTACCGCAGCCCGGGCGAGACACCAGCGCAGTTCCTGAAGTCCGATTCGCAGTGTGGTGTGATCGTCATCTGGACGAAATCAGGCCCCTGACCCCCGCGCTCAGCTTCTCGAGCTTCCTGCTCGGGACCGTCTTGTTGGGTCCATCCGCGTTGTTCGCTCAGACGACGGATCCCTTGGCCGCACGCTCCAAAGGTTCGGCCAAGGCGCCCGTCACCGTTTACGAAATGGCGGATTTTCAATGCCCTGCCTGCCGGATGTTTACGGTCACGGTCATGCCGGCCCTCGACAGCGAGTTCATTCGCACGGGCAAGGTGCGGTGGGTATTCATCAATCTCCCCCTCCCGAGCATCCACCCGAATGCCCTGGCGGCCGCCGAGGTGGCGATGTGCGCCGCCCGGCAGCGCCGATTCTGGCAAACGCATGACGCGCTGTATCTGCATCAGGACGGTTGGGCGAAGCTGCCCCAGCCGCGTGATACGCTCGTCGCGCTGGCGCAGCGCGCTGGGGTCGATCGTGACAAGCTGAACGCCTGCATCCAGGGCGGGACCGCGCGGGCGGCGGTGCAGCAAGACGCCGAGCGCGCCGCGCGCTCCGGTGCGCACTCCACCCCTTCCTTTTATATCGAGGGTGGTTTGCTCGAGGGCGCTCCCTACACGCCGGATCCGATGCGCCACGTGCTGGACTCGGTCTATGCCGTACGCACAGCACCGCGGCGCAATCCCAAGTGAAGCGTCCGGCATTGCTGTACCGCCTGAGCGTGCACATGGCGACGCGCGCCGCGCCGCTGATTGCGCGATTCGATAAGAAGGTGGCACGCGGACTTAACGGGCGGCGAGGATTGGCCGCCCGTCTTGCTGCATGGGCCGCGGCGCAACGCGATCCGCGCCGGCCGCTCGTCTGGATGCATGCGCCGTCGGTGGGCGAAGGCCTCCAGGCGAAGCCCGTACTCGAGACGCTGCGGGCCGAGCACCCCGACTGGCAGCTCGCGTTTACTTTTTTTTCGCCTTCCGCCGAACGCCTGGCCAGGAATCTGCCCGTCGATCTCGCGGATTACCTGCCGGTCGATCGTCCCGGCGAGGTCGCCGCGGCGCTCGACGCCTTGCAGCCGACGGCTCTCGTCTTCAGCAAACTCGACGTCTGGCCGGAGCTGACCCTCGCGGCCGCGAGTCGCGGCGTGAAGCTTGGCCTCATCTCGGCGACCGTTTCGTCCGAGAGCTCGCGGCTACGCTGGCCGGCGCGACGCTGGGCGCACCCGGCGTATGCCGCGCTGGACAGCATCGGGACGATCAGTGAGGAGGACGGGCGGCGGCTCGAGCTGCTGGGCGCGCGCCCGGAAGCGATCGCGGTCACGGGCGACACTCGCTATGACAGTGTCGCGGAGCGCGCAGAGCGGCTCGATCTGGCGCGTGAGCCCTTCGCGCGACTCACGGCGACGTCTCCGGATACGTTCACGATCGTTGCGGGATCGACGTGGCCGGCGGACGAAGCGGTGCTGCTACCCGCATTCGCCGACTTGCTGGTCCAATTACCGACGGCTCGCCTGCTGCTCGCGCCGCACGAGCCCAACCCGGACCACTTGGCCGGAATCGCCGAGCGGGTGCGACACCTCAAGTTGCCGCGACCCGTACGACTATCGCAACTCGAACATGCGAAACCTGCGCCTGTGATCGTCGTCGACCGCGTCGGTATCCTCGCCGATCTCTATGCGCTCGGCGATACGGCGTTCGTCGGCGGCGGCTTCCATCGTGCCGGCCTTCACTCCGTGCTCGAGCCGGCCGTGTTCGGTGTCCCGACGACGTTCGGGCCGCATTGGCGCATGAGTCGCGACGCCGCGCTGTTGCTCGAGCATGGAGGCGCCGTCGCGTTGGCCGGGGACGGCCGGCATCCCTTGCATTCGCAGTGGCTCGTGTGGCACCATGATCCGGCGGCTCGACGAAAGGCGGGGAAAGCGGCGAAGGCGATGGTGGCGGAGGGGCGTGGTGCGTCGGAACGAACGACAGCATTGGTGCAGGGGCTTGTGACCACTTCATAGGCCGTCAGTTAAGAGGATCCATGGCTCGTTTTCCGCGGGTTCTGATCTTGGGGATTGCTCTGGCGACCATCGCGTGCGCCGGCCGTCACCACTCAAAACCCGAGCCGGTGAGCGATATCCCGTTGAAAGTGACGAATCATAATTGGCTCGACGTGACGATCTACGTGCTACACGATGGGCAGCGGACCCGGATCGGCCAGGTAACAGGCTCCGCGGCGCAGGAGTTCGTGCTTCCGTGGAGGTTGCTGGGACAATCACACGAGCTCGAGCTGCTGGGTGAAGCGATCGGCAGTCCGGCCTTCGCACGCACAGAGGTTCTCAACATTCAGCCCGGACAGTTCATCGAGTGGACCTTGGAAACGGACCTGCGGCGCTCGAGCGTAGGAGTGTACTGAGCTTCTAGCGCGGGGGTCCCCCGCCACCAGCGCCACCCGATCCACTGGCGATATTCGTGAACGCGGCGAGCGCCGCGATAAAGCCTATCACCGAACCTCCGGCCAGGAGCGCTGTTCGTACCCTGGAGAGATGGCGCTCCTGCATCGTGGCGACGTATTCCCGACCCAGCCTTACCGTCTCCCCTTTCCAGGACAAGATCTGCCCATGCCGCTGCTCTACCGACTCGACCGATAGCGCAAGCGCTTCGGGATTTGCTGTAGTCAGGCGGCCGCGCACGTTGCCAACATCCGGACCCAGATAACCCCAGTAGTGGCTTGTCCCGGAGTCGGTGAGCATCACTTGCATGTACGTGCCGGGTTGGGGGGCAGGAGTTTCCAGAGGCTGGTAGTAATAGCAGCCCGTCGCAGAGATCAGCAGGGACATCACGATGCAACTTCTTGCCCAACGCATGTCAGTACACTCTCCCTATTAATGAAGGAGCGGACCGCCGGTACTCTGGCGGTCCGCCCGCCTCACTTCAAATCAAATGCGCCGCGCGCTCGCCAGCTACGGGCAGTAGGCCTTGTCGTTGGGGTTCCGGAAGCCATTCGTGGCGAGCTGCGTGCCCGGATCCGGAATATGAGGATTCACGTTCATCTCGGTCCCACTGTAGAAGAGACGCCCGGGAATCTTGCCGTTCCATTGCGGGTTCACGCTGCCGGTGTTGTACGGCGTAAGGGCAGGAATGCAGGTTCGGCGGTAATCGTTCCACACCTCGATGTTCTGGTACAGCGCCACGTACTTCTCGATCATGATCGAGTCGAGGAGGGCTGTTGCCGTAATACCGACCAGCGCCGACAAGCCGGGGACGGCACGAGCGTTGTTGAGATGAGTCAGCGCTAATGGGTCGTTCCCCGTCTGGTTGTAGGCCTCCGCCAGAATGAGCTGATTCTCCTGGTAGGTCACGAGCGGTTGGCGGAACGCCCCACAGGTTGACGACGTGGGACACATGCGAAGCGAAGTATTTCCACTGATCCCGTTGAGCGGCGACACCGTAGGGCCGGGCTGAGCGACGTTCGGGTCCTCGCCTCCGTATGTGCCCAGGGCATTCTTGGCGAAGTACTGGGGCAACCGGGGATCGGTCCGCCCGTTCATGATATCCACGAGCGCCTTCCCCGCCACGACATCCTGCCCGAATGTCGTGGTCTGGAACTGATACCAGATGTTTCGCTCCGACGTTGCCGTGCTGTGATACGCGGTCAGGTCACCTGCCGTGCTGCCGATTCCCGACGTGGCCTCCGTGATGGCGTTCCCGTATACCGTGGCCTTGGTCGCAGCCGCTTCCACGGTATGCAGGAGGAACCGCGCCTTCAGCGTGTGCGCCGCCGCGATCCACTTCGCCTTGTCACCGCCGTAAACCAGATCGTTCCCCAGCGGCCCGCTGCCTGGTCCCCCCAACTCGACGATCGCCTGCGAGAGGAGCGACTGCACCGAGTCGTAGACGGCCGACTGGTTGTCCAACACCGGCGTGGGCGCGGCTCCCACTGCTTGCGTGTAGGGGACATCGCCCCAGAGGTCCGCGGCGACGCCCATGTTGAACGCCTCCCAGACCTTCGCGACCCCCAGGAAAACGCTATCGCCGGCCGCGCGCTCGGCCGCTTCGATCTTGCGAAGGTCGATGAGGCCGCCACCGGTGTAGACCTGGAACCAGTTGCCATCCCAACTGAACTCGTTGACGGTGTAGTGGGCGTACTGGTCGACGAACCGCCCGCCCACTCCGGCGCACTGCTGCATCCACATGCACACGGTCATGGCGACCGTATTTTCCTGCGAGCTGAACATGTTCGCCTGCACGCCGACGAAGAGCTGCACCGCCGTCGCCTGGCTCGGGTTGTTGGGGTCACTGGACAGCTTGTCCCCGGTCAGGAAGCTGCCGCAGCCTGAGCCCCCAAGCACGAGCCAGAGGGAGACGGCCGCGACTTTGATAGAGCGAGTCATAGGTCGATCTCCTCGGGCTAGTGGTTGAAGGTGACGGTGAACACGAACGACCGTGTCTGCGGATTGCCGAAGTATTCCGATCCCTGAATCGGATCGGTGGATCCTCCGCCGCTCGTCTCCGGATCGTAGCCGGTCCACTTGGTCCAGGTCTTGAGATTTCGGCCGGAGACCCGTAGGTCGATGCTCCCGAGCCCGAGTGTGCGCTGGACCCAGAGAGCGTCCAGCGTGTAGGTAACCGAGATCTCGCGGAGCTTCACGTAGCCGTGCGGCTCGAGACATGCCTCCTCGATGCCCGAGAACGGGCATGGCGCGTCGCTCTGCCGGTACCAGCTCTCGCCGATCGGCACGGCCATTCCCGCCCCCGGACCGACAACCGGCCCGTCGAACCAGCCGCCCTTTCCAAAGACTTTGGTATTGCCGGTGCATGTCGTCCCGTCGCAGGTCGCCCGCTGCTGCGTGTCGATATGCGTCCCGTAGCTCCACAGGGCACCCTTCACATCGTTCGGCACCACGCCGCCGTGCCGGATGTCGAGCAGCCCGGAGATCTGCAGCTTGCGGTAGCGGAACGCGCTCCGCACGTTCCCCGTCCAGCGGGGATTCGGGTTGGCGAGGATGCGCTGGTTAGGGTCGGTGACCGGGAAGCCCGTGGCGTCGATGTACATCGCACCCCGCGGAGCGCCGGCGCAGGCTGTGCCCACCGCGCCGCCCAGCAGGGTCGGATCGGATAGGCCGCAGTGGATGTAGCCCTGCGAACGCAGCACACCGATCTCCTGACCGACCTGCGCGACGCCCGACCCGAAGAAGATGTACTGCGGGCCGTTCAACGTGAGCACGACGCCCCGGTTGCGGGCCCACTGGAGGCCGACCTCCCAGCCATAGTCCGGCTTTTGGATCGGCCGCATGTTGAGCGTCGCCTCAATCCCGCGGTTCCGGAATTGGGCGGCATTGCTGTACTGCTGCGAGTACCCCGTCGAAGGAGCGAGCGGCGTCGGCAAAATCACATCGACGGTCTTGGAGTTGTAGTACGTCAACGCGGCGTCCGCGCGGTCGTGGAGCAGGCCGAGGTCGAACCCCGCTTCGAGCTCCTTGGAGCGCTCGGGCCGCAGCACGTCCGCCGGCTTTTGGCCGCTCGTGAGCAGCCCACCGATCCCGTTCTGCGTGGGCGTCTCCCCGGTGCCCTGCGCGATGCCGCCGAAGATCTGCGAGAAGTAGGTTCCCGACGTCACGTAGGCCGGCGGCTCGTTGCCCGCCTCGCCGTAGGCGACGCGCAGCTTCCCGAAGGTGAGCCACGGCCGCTCACCGGTAACCTTCGTGAACGTCCAGGCCGCGCTGGCCTTGGGGAACCATGCCCGCCGCGAGAGCCGCCCGAAGTTCGAGAAGCCATCGTTGCGGAGCGAGGCCGTGAGGTAAAGCTGCTGGTACAAGTCGATCGTTGCCTGACCGAAATACGACTCGCGGTGGATCACGATCTCATAGTCAAGCGGCAGATCGCGCGCGACCGTATTGGACAACTTGTACGGAGTCGGCGCCACGAGGCCGCGCCCGACCGCGAATAGGTTCCGGTTGTTCTGACTGTTCAGGTTCTGGCCCAGCGTGATCGTCCCAGACACATTCTGGTTGACGGTGTATTGCGCGGTCCCAACCAGGTTGTGATCGATCTGATGGTTGACGACCTTGCCCTCGATCACCCGCCCACCGTTGCACACATCTGAAGACGAAATGGCGCATCCCTCCAGCCGTTCGTCATTCGCGTAGTCGGCACCGAGCGTGTAATCGATCTTCAGCCATGACGTCGCGAGATACTCCGCGCCGATGTTGCCGAAGACGCGACCGACAGTCGACGTGTTGACCTGCTCATTGAGAGCGAAGAAGGGGTTGTCGAATCCGCGGTCGGCCTCGAGACTGCCGGCCGTGGGATGCTGGAACCGGTAAGACCGATGCTGACGGTACACCGGGTCCAGGTACGGCAGGTTGTTGAACTCGGGCGGCGTCCGCAGCGCTGGGATTTGCACCGCGTTCACGTTGTTGCCGCGCTGAATGTAATGCCCACGGCTGTCGGCGTAGGCCAGGTTCGCTGTGATCCTGAGCTGGTCCGACCACCGGTGCGACCCTTTCACCCGCACCGTCGTGCGGTTGAACCGGTCGTGATTACCCACGAACGTTCCGTTGTTGTCCATGTTCTCGCCGGAGAGGTAGAACGTCGTCCGGTCGGTGCCCCCCGAGATCGTCATCGCATTCTCCACAACGTGCCCAGTCGTGTAGAGCTCGTGAGCGTGATCGAACACCGGAGTACTCCCCGGAAGCAGCGGACCCCAGGAGCGCCGGCAGATGCTGTTCCCCGGGTCGTCGCAGGCACCCCCCACCGACGTGTCGGCGTGCACGCCAAAGCGACCCTGACCGTACTTCGTTTGCAGCGGGACGAAATGGTTGACGTCGTCGAATGAGGCGGAGGAGCGCAGCGAGAAATGCGTCGCACCGGCGCGGCCGGACTTCGTGGTGATCAATATGACGCCCTGGCCCGCGCGGGCGCCGTAGATCGCCCCCGCAGCCGCGCCCGGCAGGATGTCCAGCGTCTCGATGTCGTTGGGGTTCAGATCCATCGCCCGGTTCGTCACCACCGTGCCTTCGCCCGAGTAGCCGCCGTCGTGCGGATTGAAGTCCGAAGTCGACTTGGCCGAGTTGTCAATGGGAACGCCATCGACCACGATGAGGGGCTGGTTGTTGCCCACGATCGTACGGATGCCACGGATCTGGATGAACGACGAGGCACCGGGATCACCCGACTGCGCGCTGACGAACACGTTCGGCGCCTTGGCAGCGAGCGCTTCGACGACGTTCTGCTCGTTGCTCTTGGAGATCAAGTCCGCCGACACACTCTGCCGCACGTTCCCAAGTTTCTCGGTCATGCTGGTCGTGCCCGCGCCCGTGACCACGACTTCACCGAGCTGCAGCGGGTTCGGCGCGAGATTGAAATCCTGCTCCATGACTCCAAGCTTGAGCGTCACCTGAACAGTCGTCGGCTTGTACCCTAGGCGGCGCGCGACGACGGCGATCGTCTGCCCCGCCTGCGCACGGGCGCTGGGGATCACGATCGCGTAGCGGCCATCATCCCTGGTGTTCGCTCCCAACCCGAGCGAGGGAATGATGACTTCGGCGTACCCGATAGGCGCGCCCATCGCCATGACCCGACCGCTCAGGGTGACAGGCTCCTGCGCCGCCGCCCAGTTCGGCGTCGCAGCACACACACTTGCAGCTGATAAAAGGAAAGGAAAAACGGAGAAACGCATGAGTCCTCCCAGGTGGACGGTGCACCTGCGGACTACACAACGATTTTTTCCATATACCACGCGAACGGAGGGACCGCTAGAGCCATGTCTCAATCTGGCGGGGACTACTTCGGGACGATGACTCCTTCGAAGGTGACCGAGCGGGGAGAGATGACGCCAGCGGTCAGCACGGTGACGAGCAGATCCGGCCACCGGCTTCGCACCTTGATGCGCAGATTCGTTATCCGGGAGCCTGTCCCGACCTGACCTGCCAGCAGATCCTCCGCGTGGGGGCGGGAGGCTCCAGCGAGTCCCCACAGCAGGAAGACGGGATGCTTGGTGATGCGGAATGGGGTGCCCTGCGAAACCGGCGACTGCGCCGACTCGGCCAGCGAGGTCGGCACCCCCAGCTCCGTCGCGTCAAAGGTCAGGGCGCAGCCGCTCACCATGAGGGCCAGGGCCGCTAGGCCCCCCCCCGCCCGCGTTGCAGTCTTGATCACGAATCTCCTGGGAAAGACTGGGGGCGCGCGCCCCAAGACGGGACGGCGCGCCCCAAAGCTACTGCGGGTTACATCCCGATGGGAGCCTTCAACGCGACGTGCGCGCCGATGCCGATGACGCCGCGGGTCACGCCAGCCAGCTTCTGAGAATCATAGGCCAGGTGCAGGCCGAGCATCCCGAAGCCGACGTTCGCGCCGATCACCCAGCCGACGTTGGACGCCGTGCTGCCGCCTGACGGCTTGTTCCAACGATTACTGATGGACAAGTACGGCTCGATGTTGATCCCCGGTGTCGGCACGTTCACACTGACGCCGGCGCCCGCGAGGAGCGTGGTGACTTTGGGTACAAGCGTCACCGCCCCCGTATCCACCGAGCTGGTCGTGCCGGCGCCGAGCTGGAAGTTCAGCGCCACCGGAATGAGACTGCCGCCGATGACTTTGAACTGCGCCGTGCCGCCGACGGACGTCAGGCTATTGCTGGATCCACTGGGCTTCCAGCTCGCAACGCCGGCGGTGAAGCTGATGTTGGCGAGACCGAGCGTGGCGCGCGCGCCGAACGCCGTCCCCTTGCCGCCGTTGCTGTTGGGGAAGCCCAGGTCACCGTCGATCGTGACGCCCGTGCCACCCTTGGGATTATTCCAGACCGGCATCCCCGCCCATTGGGCCACCGCGGGGGGGGGCGTCGCCGCAAACGTGATCAGCGCCGCTATCGTCGCTATCCGCTTCATTCGTATCCTCCGAGGTCAATGATCATTGATCAATGATCATTGATCATTGATCTGGGCTCCTACGGTAGGAAAACCAGTCGGGCAAGTCAATCCGTGTCGGCCTAATGCACCCACACGGCGCTAAGTGACACACCTTCGACGTCGCCGAGGCCCGCACTGATCCGCGCGTCGAACCGGGGCGACAACCGGAAGTCGGCGCCGAGGCCGAGCGTGAAATGGACGTGCGACGTCCCGCTGCCCGCGACCAGCAAGCCGGTCGGCTGCGCGTAGGGAACGATGCTGATCTTCGAGCCCTTGGGATCGATGCGCCGCCCGAGGGATAAGCCGACCGGAATGAACAACGCGGAGCTGCCGCTGACGAAGGCGCCGCCCACCCCAACGATCAACGCGCCGTCGAGCGGAAAATCCTCCGTGTGCGTCACCACGCGCTCGCGCGCCTCGGCGCCGACAAGCAGCACGCTGTTCCCGCTGCCGCTCGGAGCGAAGATGCCGCCGCGAAAGCCAAGATCGAACTTGCCGCTGGACATTCGATACGCGCCCTCGATCGCGGTGCCACCGCCATTGGGGAACGTGAGCACCACGCCGATTTCCGACCGCGAGAACGCGCGATAGGGTGCGTTGAAGCTCGGCAACCCGGTCGCCTGTGCCGCGGCATTGGTGACTAACCCAGCGCTCATGAGCAGCGGCCACACGGCGTGAAACCGTCGCATGCCTGATCTCCTGAATTGGGTTGCGAAGCCGTACCCGACGGACAGCGCGGCGTTCCGAAAGACCGGAACGCCGCGCCAGGTGTGAAGGCTTAGTGCCAGAGTGAAAGGCCGATGCTGCCGCCGATCGCAATGTAATCCGCGAACGGACCGAGCTTGGTGCTCGAGGAGACCCACTGCACACCGAGCTGGTACCGCCAGGCGGCGCTGCCATACGGCTTCCGCCAACCGATTCCACCGTTCAGCGCCAGCGCCGTGCCGGTGCCCGCGCCGAAATCACCCATGACCAAACCGGCGCCACCGGTGAAATACATTCCCCGCCGGTGCCCACCCGGGCTATTCGCAATGAGGACGTTCACGTCCGGCGTGAAGAGGTACGTGGTCGTACCGCCAACGGAGCTGAAGTTGAGCGTGACGCGTGGCTCCCACATCAAGTTGCCATGCGATGGAACAATGCCGAACCGCACGTCGAATGGCGTCTGAATGGTGATGCCGCCGCTCACGTTTGAAGGTTTCGTGTACGCGACGCCGATATCGACCCCAAGTTCGTGTTCAGCGCCGCCCGAGCTCGTAGACGTCGCGCGGCGTTGCGCGTGGGCTACTTGAGGAAGCGATAGGGCGATCGCCGCCAACACGGTTGCGCCAATGAGCTTCCGCATAGCGAAGCCTCCAGTTGAGAGGGTCAAAGCCGCCACATCGTTAAGAACCACCCGATTTTCTGTCAAGCGCGGCGATGTGAGAGAAGCCAATGGCCCGCCGGCTAGAAGCCTGACGGGCCATGGGTTACGCAGAATCTGGTGACGCGGCTCACGCCGCTCCGGGCTTAACGCCAGAACGACATGCCGATCCGGGCCCCGATGCCGTAGCTGCTCGGAATGCCCTTGCTCGTTTGCGAGAAATTGTATTTGAAGAATCCTTCCACACGCCACGCCGACGCCGCACCCTGCATCGGAATACGCGTGCCAATACCGCCATTCAGTGATAACTGCGTCGAGCTGGTGCTCGGGGTCAGCGAGGTGCCGAAGCTCGAGATAGCGACACCGAGCCCACCAGTGGCGTAGGCACCCTTCCTCGCGGTGCTGGAACCGAACCTGTACAATAGGTTCAAATCGGGATCGAACGACAGCGCATGACCGCCGCCGCCCGTGAGATAACTGAGTGTAAAGCGAGGCTCAAAGGAGAGCGGCCCACTCGACACGAACCCCCAGCGAATATCCACCGGCGTACCGGCCTCAAAGAAGCCGCAGCTCGATGTGCAGCCGCTGCCGATGTGGCTATACCCGGCGCCCAGATCGACACCGATTTCGTTCTTAGCGGCGGCGGGGGCGCTGGCCCGTTGCGCGAACGCGAGGTGCGGAAGCGCCAGCAGCGCGACTGCCGCCACGACACAACCCATGAGTTTACGCATTACCGAACCCTCCAGTAGTTGAGACTGTTAGGCGCGAGTAGTGAACCCCGGGTTACTTGCCAAAGCTCAAGCCGACCGTGATCGGGATAAAGCTCAGCGACGACGGACTCGTGCTGACGCTCTGATAACGGCTCGCGACCACCAGGCGCGTGCTGCCGGTACCCAGCTTGAACGCTACCGCCACACCGCCACCGAACCCGACCTTCGTGCTGGAAGGGAGGGAGACGCCGTTCGCGTCAGCCTTCACGTTGTAAAAGCCCAGTCCAGCCGAGAGGATGATGCGTGCGGGTGCGCTTGCCGGGTTCAGTGCATAGACGGCAGACGCCATCCCACCGATCAGCTTCGTGTGGCCCGCGGCACCAAAGGTGGCGGAATCGTGAGACGTCTGTGAATACGACAGCTCACCACGCACGCCGAAGTTGCCCGGCAACCAATAGGTCGCGCCTACGCCGCCGACCCAGCCGAGCTTGTCACCCTGCTTGTAGGTACTGGTGGGCATCAGTAAGCCGGCACTGAATCCGTACCGCAGAGTGCCTTGGGCCTTTGCGGACGGGGCCGCAACCATGCAAAGAGCCGCCGCCGCGAGCACAACGCTGCTAAGACGCTTCATATCCCGCCTCCAGATGGAAGTCGTAGACAAGCACCCCTGTAGGGGGTTAGGAATTAGGGCGCGTTAGCCGGGACTACGGTTGGAAAAAGCCTTGCGGAAGTCAATAGTCAGGGGCAGGAAAAACCCTTGCAGAAGTCAAGAGTCTGCCTGACTGGCACTCCCAGCCACGATTCGGACCACATTTGAGGCGACTTGAAGGAACCCGCCGGCCACTTGGAGGCGAATGGTCTCGCCGGAACGGCGGACTGTCGCGATTCCGGTGCCCAGGAGGGTCATAAAGGGGGCGTGCCCTGGCAGAATACCCACCAATCCATCATACGCCGGCGCGACGACCGCATCGGCCTCCCCCTCGAACACAGATCGCTCGGCGGAAATAACCGAGACGCGTATCATGCCGAGGCCAACTTCTTCGCTTGCGCGACGACGTCTTCGATTCCGCCCTGCATGTAAAACGCCTGCTCCGGCAGCTGATCGAACTCGCCGGTCACCACACGTTCGAACGACGCGATCGTGTCCTCGAGCTTCACGTACTTTCCTTCGAGTCCCGTGAACTGCGACGCCACGAAGAACGGCTGCGAGAGGAACCGCTGCACGCGGCGCGCGCGGCCGACGAGCAGCTTGTCCTCCTCCGATAGCTCATCCATGCCCAGAATCGCGATGATGTCCTGGAGATCCTTGTAGCGCTGCAGAATGCGCTGCACTTCGACCGCGACATTGTAATGGCGGTCGCCGAGATACTGCGCATCGAGTATGCGGCTCGAGGAGGAGAGGGGATTCACGGCGGGGTAGATGCCCAGCTCGACGATTGCGCGATCGAGCACCACTGTCGCGTCGAGATGCGAGAACGCCGTCGCCGGCGCCGGATCGGTGAGGTCGTCGGCGGGCACGTAGATCGCCTGCACCGACGTGATCGATCCTTTCTTGGTCGAGGTGATTCGTTCCTGCAGCTCGCCCATCTCCGTCGCGAGCGTCGGCTGATAGCCGACGGCCGACGGCATTCTCCCCAGCAACGCCGACACCTCCGAGCCCGCCTGCGTAAACCGAAAGATGTTGTCGATGAAGACCAGCACGTCCTGACCTTCGACGTCGCGGAAATATTCTGCGACCGTCAGGCCGGTAAGTCCGACGCGCAGTCGAGCGCCCGGCGGTTCATTCATTTGACCATAAATCAGAGCGACGTTCTCGAGGATGTGCGCCTCTTTGAACTCGAGGTAGAGGTCGTTGCCTTCGCGCGTGCGTTCACCCACGCCGCAGAAGACCGACTTGCCGCCGTGCGCCTTGGCGACGTTGTTGATGAGCTCCTGAATCACGACCGTCTTGCCGACGCCGGCGCCGCCGAACAGCCCGATCTTGCCGCCTTTCACGAACGGCGCGATCAGGTCGATGACCTTGATGCCGGTCTCAAACACCTGCGTCTTCGGCTCAAGGTCGACGAACGCCGGCGTGCCGCGGTGAATCGGCCAGCGCTCGGCGTCTTTGGGAATCGGCGGCCCTTCGTCCACCGGCTCGCCGATGACATTGAGGATGCGGCCCAGCGCCGGCTTGCCGACCGGGACGGTGATGGGCTGGCCGGTATCGACCACGTCCATGCCGCGCACGACCCCGTCTGTCGAGCTCATCGCGACCGCGCGGATCTGATTCCGCCCGATGTGTTGCTCGACTTCCGCGACCAGTTGTCCGGAATCGACTTTCACGGTGATCGCGTTGTAGAGCTCGGGCAGCTGCTCGGGCTCGAACTCGACGTCGAGAACGGGGCCGATGACCTGTACGACTTTGCCGATGTTCGCCATTTCCTATCCTTTGAGAGCCTCGGCTCCCCCAACGATTTCCGCGAGCTCTTGCGTGATCTGCGCTTGGCGCGCGCGGTTGAACGTGCGCTGCAAGATCGTCAGCATGTCTTGACCGGCGTCGGTGGCGTTCTTCATCGCGGTACGGCGCGCGCCGTGCTCGGCGGCCGCCGTCTCGACGAGGGCGCGATACACCTGATTCTGCACGTACAGCGGCAGCAACTCTTTGAGGATCGCCTCGGCGGACGGTTGCAGGATGTAATTGACGGAATGTCGGACACCTTCCGGCGGCGTCACCGGTAGAATGCGCATCGTTGTCGGCGGCGTACTCACCGCGCTGTTGAATTTCGCGAATACGACATCCACTGCGTCGAGGTCTCCGGCCGCGAACCGATCCATCATCGGCTTCGCGAGCTCCTCGGCGTGCCGCAGCGTGGGACGATCGCCGATGTCGACCCGCTGCGACGCAACGTTGCGGCGCGTGAACTTGAAGTAGCTGATGCCCTTCTTTCCGACGAGATGCAGCTCCGTATGCGCATCCTGCGCCTCCAGCTCCTCGAGCCGGCGCCGGGCTTCACGGATCAGGTTGGAATTGAACGCGCCGCACAGCCCGCGATTCGACGTGATCAGCAGTACGGCGGACCGCCGCACGCCTGCCCCACGCAGGCTCTGCCCCGGCTGCCGCAACAGGGGAAACCGTTCCGCGAGGTCCGGCGAGTACAGCTCCCCGATCACTTCAGCCAGCGCCTGCGCGTACGGGCGGGCGCCCACGACGCG
>DATGVZ010000002.1:0-2263 GCA_035299765.1 Gemmatimonadales bacterium | reverse complement strand
GGCGTTCGCTTGTGGGACCTGCGCTTTCCAGGGTGGTGAACGGGCTCGCCTTAGGGCACAGGAGTCGCGTTCGCCTGAGTGATCAGGGAATCCGCATCCTCGCGCAGCAGCAGCCGCGCTCCGAAGAGGCCGTTTGCCGCCGCGGTGACCTTCGCGAGATAATCGGCATGCGTCGGATAGCGCTCCTGCAGGGACGGGCGCGGATCGTTCGCCGCCTGCCGCTCGGCGAATGTGCGGAAGAACGGAATGACGGCGCCGTTCAGGTCGCAGGAATCGCCCTCGCTGAATCCGGCTTTCCTCACGTTCCAGCCGAGATGTGTCCCGACCGGCACCAGCACCATCGTGCTCGGCAGCCCGGCAATCGTGTTGCCGTCCGCGTCGACCCGCGGTACGCGCACGCTATAGGCGCCTCGCTTGATGGGGGGCTCGACCATGACGCCGGAGATGTCTTCGACGTTGAACTTCGGTCCGCGGTCCAGAAAGAACTTCTCCGTGGTGACGCCGGAGAGCGTGAAGTTCACGGCCGGCAAGTACGGGTAGCGGATCGCGGAAAGCGGCACGAGCGTGCCGGCGTCGAGTCTCGGGTACAGGCTTGGCGGCGGCTCGGTGCCGTCGAGGAGCCACTCGCGCAGCGCGACGAGCAGCGCTCGCTGCCCGTGGATGAACGGGTTGTTGTTGTTGAGCAGCTGGCAGGCTCCCGGCGCGTTCGGGAAGGTCGTCGGTTGCTTCGTGACGTCGCCGCCGCCATGGCGCGTGGCCGCGTACAGGTAGATGCGCACGTTCTTCGGGATCGCGAGGTCGCGCTTGCCCTCCGAGTCGGTGGTGTTGAGCGCCATCAAGGCCTGCCAGTACTCGGTATCGGTATTGGTGTGGAAGATCTTCGGGCAGCTGTGGGTCTTCCGGCAGCGATCGAGTTGGCCGGCGCTCACGCCCGAGATCCTGTCGTGGCTCACGCCCCAGGTCTGCGAGGACTCCGCGCCGGGGAACTGCCGCTCCGTGTGCTGCGTGCCGGAGAGACGGTCGGGCTGGCCGAAGCGCACGTTGAAGGCGCCGCGGTTGGACGCCTTGTGCGGGATGGCGCCTTCCACCGCCAGGTTGCGGTTCTCGTCCTGGTTGAAGCCGAGCTGGATGAACGTGCGGATATTGCGGCCGCTCTGCGACGAGCCGTAGATGATCGCGTTCCGGATCGAGTCGCCCAGCGGGTTATCCGGCATCGGCCCGGCTGCCGGACACGACACGTGCCTGCGGCCGTGCTCGTCCGCGCCGTCATCGTCGTCATCGTCCCGGCCGCGGCCGCGATCCTCGTCATCGTCTTTCCGGCCGCACCTCCCGGTGCTCGCGCCGTTGCTGTTGCGCAGGAACGAAATGAAGTCGCGCGTTGCTGCGAAGCCCAGCCCCAGCACCATGGGGTTCTTCGCGGTGTAAAGCAGCTCGTAGATGTGATTGCTATCGAAGTTTCCTTTGAGGCATATCTTTTTCGTGCTTGGAGCACCGGGGAACGGTACTGTCGAGCAATCGGCAAAGGCCCAATCGCTGTTCGAGATGGGCTCGCGGGCGTCGTCCTGGTGAACGCGCCTGGTCAGCGTCGCGCCGGCGTTGCTCGTGCCGACGGACTCGTAGGCGGGTGGAGTCGACAGGTCCTGGGTGCTTGCCGGGGCGCCGTTCAGGATGTATTCGGTCCGTATGCGGTTGGTGATCTCGCTGCCGTCGCGGTTCCTGGCGATGGGCAGTCTGATCTGCAGGCCGGTAGACAAGTCGCCTTCCCACCCGTTGTCCGACATCGTGAATCCCTGCCGCTGCAGGAAGCCGTCGCCGGCGTTGGCGTCGCCCGCGCCGCCGACGTTGAGCTCGAGGCTGCGCACGTTGCCGCGATTCGGCACATCGTGCAGCAGCGTGCCGTTCGCCCTCGTCGGGTCGACGGGCTTATTGATCCAGAAGTCCATGTTGTACTCGACCATGCCGCGCGCGTTGCGCGGGGCGAGCTTGATGTCGGTGATCACCTCGTTCAGGGGATCGTTGGGATCGACCTCGCCGAAGGCCACCCCCCTGAGCGTTTCGTACTGCCCCACGGCTCCGAACGAGGCGCCGCCGAAGTCCACTGCACGGGAATTGATCTGGATCTTGGTGATGCGTGCTTCCGCCGGCTCGCCAACGCCCGCGAGCGCGATGGGCAGCAAGCTCATCAACGCGGTTCGGACAAGTCGACGCGCGGTGGATGGAGAAAGTCGAGCTTGGTTGTTAAGTTCTTGAGGCATTTTTGATT
>DATGVZ010000001.1:0-28314 GCA_035299765.1 Gemmatimonadales bacterium | reverse complement strand
CAAGCCCGTCCCCGCGGCAACGTAGACCACGCCCAGCGCGAGCGCGCCGAAGAAATACCATGCGCCGGTCACGCCGAGCAGTGTGGGCAACAGGCTGATCGGCAGCAGGGCCATCGCGTAGAGCAGCGCCATGCGCGCCGTGTCGTGGCCGTCGTGGTCGCCGACGCTCAGCATCTTCAACCCGCCGGCACGGTAGTCCTCGCGATAGATCCACGCGAGCGCGAGAAAGTGCGGCAGCTGCCACAGGAACAGAATCCAGAACAGCGCGGCGACCGCGACATCGAGTCCGCCACCGGCGGCCGTCCAGCCACCGACGATCGGCAGCGCGCCCGGCACAGCGCCGATAAGGGTGTTGAGCGAGGTCCGCCGCTTCAGCGGCGTGTATAGCAGCACGTAGCTCGCAAACGTCAACGCGGCTAAGCCCGCCGTCAGCAGATTCACCGTCACACCGAGATAGATGACCCCGGCGGCGGTGATCGCCGACGCAAACCACATCGCGTGCGAAGCGGCCAAACGCCCCGACGGGAGCGGGCGGCCGCGTGTGCGCGCCATCCGAGCGTCCACGTCGCGCTCCCAGATCTGATTCCACGCGTTCGTGCCGCCCGCGACGAGGGCCGTGCCAAGCAACGTGTTTGCCAGCAGCCACAAGTCGACGTGCCCGCGGGAGCCGAGGTAGAACCCGGCGGCCGCCGTGAGCAGGACGAGCTGCGTGATGCGCGGCTTGGTGAGCTCCAGCAGCGGACGTGCTACCAGACCTTCTCCATGATCGCGGCGGTGACGAGAATCGCGGCGAGCGGCAACGGCACGATGAAGATGAGCCGCAGGCGCCAGCGCTCAAACTTGAGGTGCATGAAGAACAGGGCGACGAGCAGCGCCTTCCAGACCGCGAAAAACAGCAGAATCAGAATCAGCCAGTTCTTGGGGATATGCGACAGAAACGCCGCGCTCACCTCAATTACGGTCAGCACGAAGAGGTACAGCCAGATCAGGATGTAGTTAGGGCGCTTATGCCCGGTGGTCGTCGGAGTCGTGCTGGTCATGGGGCCCCCGCTGGTCCTCAGATCAGGTAGACGATGGTGAACAGGATGATCCACACGAGATCGACGAAATGCCAGTACAACCCAATCACCTCGATGCCGCGGTAGTCCTGCGGTGAGTATTTCTCGGGCAGCACCTTGGTGAAGTAGAGATATGTCATGCTGATGACGCCGCACGTCACGTGAAATCCGTGGAAGCCCGTCATCGTGAAGAACGTCGAACCGTACATCCCCGCGACTGCGGCGCCGTACTTCACCGGATCCGCGGCGGCGTGCTCGGCCAGCAACGATCCTTCCCGGAAGCCGGCGGGCGAGAAGCCGTGGCCGACCAGCTTGATGTACTCGACGAGCTGCACGCCCACGAACGCCGCGCCGCAAATCATCGTGACGAGCAGCCAGAACTTGAGGCCGCCGTCGCGCAGCAGCTTCCCCGGCACGGGGCGCAGGAAATACTTCTTGCCGTCGGCGATGGCGGCGTAGGCCTTCACCATCGAGACCGAGGAGCAGATCAGCAGGAACGTGTTCACGGCCGTCAGCGGCACGTTGAGCACCGCGCCAGGCTTCGCCCACGGCTCCGTGACTCCAAAACGGAGGACGATGTAGGAGCCGATCAGCGCCGTGAAGAACATCACGTCGCTGGCCAGGAACACCCACATCCCGAGCTTATTGCTGTAGACGCCCGCCCCCGGCTCCGCCGGGAACGGGGGCCGCATCATGTCGACAGTCTGCGTCGCGTGCGTCATCGCCTCGGTCTCCCGGTCAGTGTCCGGCCGGCAACGTCGCCGGCACCGGATCGCGGTCGGAGGGGAGCTTCAAGTTCTGTGGGAGGAAGTCGGCGCTGCCCGCTTCAGGCGAGCTGAACTCGTACGGCCCACGGTACACGTTGGGCGTCCGTTCCCAGTTGCCGTGCGGCGCCGGATTCGGCAACGACCACTCGAGCCCATTGTCATCCCACGGATTCTGCGGCGCTTTCTTACCGAATTTCAGACTCCAGAGAAAGTTGATCGCAAACAGGATCTGCACCGCAAACAGCGCGAAGGCGCTGAGGGAGATGAAGACGTTGAGCGGTTGCTGCGGCTTCAGGAAGTCGTAGATGGTGGGGTCGTAGATGCGGCGCATCTGCCCACCCATCCCGATGATGTGCATCGGGAAGAACGTCATGTTGTAGAAGATGAACGTCAGCCAGAAGTGCAGCTTGCCGAGCGGCTCGTTCATCACGCGGCCGAACATCTTCGGATACCAGTACGTCATCGCCGCGAACAGGGCGAACAGCGATCCTCCGAACAGGACGTAATGGATGTGCGCGACGATGAACTGCGTGTCGTGCAATGGAATATCGACGGGCGTCGCCGCCATGAAGATGCCCGACAGCCCACCGATCGTGAACATCGAGACGAAGCCGACGGCGTTGAGCATCGGCACATGGAACCGCAGATTGCCGCGCCACATCGTGCCCAGCCAGTTGAAGACTTTGATCGCCGACGGCACCGCGATGAGTAGCGTTGAGACCATGAACGTCGACCCCAGGGTCGGGTTCATGCCGCTCATGAACATGTGGTGACCCCAGACGAGCCAGCCGAGGAACGCGATGCCGATGATGGCGAACACCATCGAGTGATAGCCGAAGATCGGCTTGCGGCTGCCATTGGCGATGATGTCCGAGACCATGCCCATCGCGGGCAGAATCAGGATGTAGACCTCGGGGTGCCCGAAGAACCAGAACAGATGCTGCCAGAGCAGCGCCTGACCGCCCGCGACCGGATCGAAGAAGTGCGTGCCGAGGACGTTATCGAACAGCAGCATGATGGCCGCGCCCTGGAGTACCGGCAGCGCCAGCACGCCGAGGATCGCGGTGATGAAGAGCGCCCAGACGGAGAGCGGCATGCGGAACCACGTCATGCCCGGCGCGCGGTGGTTGATCACCGTGGTGATGTAGTTCAAGGAGCCCAACACGGATGAGAGCCCGAGCACCACGATCGAGACGCACCAGAGCATCTGACCGACGGTGACGCCCGAGAGATCGGGTCGTGCCGCAAGTGGCGCGTAGTTCGTCCAGCCGGAGCGAATCGGTCCATTGGGCACAAAGAAGCTCGAGAACATGATCAGACCGGCGAGGAGCGCGAGCCAGAACGACGCCATGTTGATGCGCGGGAACGCCATGTCGTGTGCGCCGATCTTCAGCGGAATCAGGAAGTTGGCGTACACGCCCACGAGCAGCGGCATGATGGCGAAGAACACCATGAACGTGCCGTGCATCGACACGAGCTGGACGTAATACTCCGGCAGGATCACGCCGTTGACGATCATTGTCTCGGGAAGCAGCCCGCCGCCCGGCATCGGCTTCCCGGGGAAGCCGAGCTGCCAGCGGATCTGCATCGCCAGCAGTCCCCCCACCAGCAGGAAGAACAGGCTGACGAACAGGAACTGGATGCCGATGATCTTGTGATCGGTGGAGAAGATGTACTTGCGCCAGAAGCTCATCGGCGCGTGATGCGCGTCGTGAGCCCCCCCTCCTCCTTCCGGCCTCGCGTGCGCAACGCTCGTCATTCGGTTCCTCCGGCGGCTTGTTGCTTCATCCAGGCGGCAAATTCCTCAGGAGTGTGCACGAACACGCGCGACCGCATCTTGTAATGCCCCATCCCGCACAGCTCGGCGCAGCCCAGCTCGTACTCCCCCGTCTTGGTTGCCTGGAACCACACGATGATGTGCATCCCGGGTACGGCATCCTGCTTCAACCGAAACTGGGGGACGAAGAACGAGTGGATGACGTCCTCGGAGCTGAGCTCGACCGCGATCGGCTGGTTGACCGGCACGTGCAGCTGATTGCGAACCGTGAAGTCGTCGCTCGTACCCAGCTTCCCGTCCGGGCCAGGATAGGTGATCTGCCACTCGAACTGTTTGGCGTGCACGCCGATATGGTAGGCGTTGGGCGGCACGCTCTTTCTGTCCTTGATCAACACCCAGTAGTGATTGCTGACGAGTCCGAGCGCCACCATGGTCACCGCCGGGATCGCCGTCCAGATCACTTCCGCGCGCGTCGACCCATGTGTGTAGAAGGCTTTCCGGCCGGGGCGAGCGCGATAGCGGACGACGAACGTGACCAAGCCGACCTCGACGATCACGAGCGCGATCCCGGTGATGATCAGGATCGCGAGAAACAGCCCGTCGATCGGACCGGCGAACGTCGAGGCCGCGGGAGGAAGCCACCAATGCATGCGGCGAGTTCTCCTCGCGCTAGTGCGCGGCGAAAGTAAAGTTGGCCGTCTTGCTCTCGGTTCCCGTCACCGTGACCGTGGCCGTCTGCGTGCCGAACTTCTCATGCCACGCTTCGACCGTGTACGTCCCCGGCGGCAGACCTTTGATCGAGAAGCTGCCGTCCTCACCCGACACGGCGTAGAACGGATCGGACCGCACCCCCAGGAATGCCTTCATCCAGCCGTGCACGTTGCACTCGAGGTTCACCATCACTTCAGGCGTCGAGAACGTGCGCGTCGTCTTCATACCGGCGGACGGCTGGCTCACGTTGAAGGGACGGTTCTTCTTGGCGATGGCTTTGATGTTGTGAAGCACCGGATCGGAATTGATGATTTCGAACGGTTGGCCGACCATGATGCCCAGCACGTGCGGATGATAGCGGCAGCCGTTCTGATCGAGCGTGACCGGCGTCGACGGCGCCTGATACTTCGCATTTGCCGGCAAGCCGGCGCTGACGTACACGAACACGTTCGCGAGGGCATTCGCTGGGCCGGCGACGACGTTCTCTTCGGTCGGGCTGGTCTTGTATTTCGCTTTGCAGGCCGCCTCTTCGCTCATGTCGATTGCGGGATTGCGCGGCGCCGTGCCGGTGAACTTGATCTTGCCGGTGATCGTGCCGCCATCTGCCGACCCATCCGATGATGCCGCTATTGCTGCCGGCTGCGGGGCCGCCGGGGCCGCCGGGGCCGCCGGGGCCGCGGGGGCGGCCTGCACGGAGCTCCGGTCTCCCTTGCTGCACACGGTGAGCAGGAACATCCCGCCCACCACGCTGAAGATTCTGCCGTTCATTGCTTCCTCCGGAATGTTGTCTTCTGCTGCGCGCGCCAAACGACCAGCATGCCGAGCCCGAGCGTCAGCACCATCGCGATCACAGGCGAGATGAAGACCCGCGCCGGCACTGGTTCATCGAGGGCGAGGAAATACAACGTACTGATGGCCATGCGTGTGCCGTGCTCTCCGTTGGACCCATCCCACGCGAAGAAGGCCACCGGGATCGCACGGCCCGTCCGGAACGGAAGCTGGCTAGCCGTATCGGGCGAGGCAAGTGCGCGTGTGAAGACGACGCGCCATTGACCGTGGTCATAGACCGATTGGGCGCCAACCCCGGTGCCCGGCAATGAATCGAACCGGTCAACGCCGCGCGCCAGGCCTGCGACTGCCGCGGCGCGCGCGGTACTGGCCCAGCGCCATTGGTACACCGGCGCGCTGCTGCTGCCCATGAGAAAATACGGCCGCTCCATTCCGGTCGGAATCGCAACGGGGAACTGCACCGCCAGCTGATCCGGCCATAAGGCCGGCTGCTCCTGAGTGCCTACGTCGGGATCCAGAGCCGCCAAGACCCGACCCACGTGTCCGAGCCAGGCTGTATCGGGGCTTTGTGAGCGATCGTCCCACACGACACGCAGCGCGATCGAGTCGGCGGTGTGGACCGCCTTGACCCACACGCCGCTCACAGAAGGCGCGAACCACCGGCTCTTGCGGATGACTTGGCCGACGAGCGGGAACCAGTAGGCGTCGACTGCAGTCCAGGCGGAATCATCTGGCGAATGCGGCAACGCTCGATTGACGAGCGGCGCGTGGATGACGTCTCGCACAACCGGCGCTTTAGCGGGCGAGAGACTGCGGACGTACTCCGCGACGCGCCACAGCTCGGTTTCCGTGAGGAATTTCTGATCCAGGAGATCGCTGAACGACGGCATCGGCGTGCCGTCCAGCCCGGTGCGCAGGCGGTGGTAGATATCCTCGACGGTTCCGCCGCCATTGAAGCGCCAATTCTCGTGCAAGTCCGCCGCAAACATCGGGTGGCCGGCGTCATCCTTGAGCGTGGGAGCAGACGGCCCGTCCCCGCGGCCCTGATCGCCGTGACACTTCCGGCAGCCGATCGAGTCATAGAACTGGCGGCCTACCTTCAAGGCATCGGCACCGGTCCCGCCTCCAGGCTCCTTGCCAAACGTGAGCGGCTTCGGCCGCAGGGAGGTATCGGCAAAAAACGTCGAGAATGTCTTGATGTATGCGAGTACGTCGTGGCGCTCCCGGTCGGAGAGCCGCGACTTCCAGCCCGGCATCGCGGTCCCGCCGAGACCTGCGTCGATAGACCGGAGCAGATCGGCGTCCGTCGGCAACTGCCCACTGGCTGTCGTGCGGATTTGATAGATCGCCCCTGTAAAGTCGCGCGGCGGCGGAATCATGCGATGGGCGGCCTCACCGTCGCCGGCGCCGTTATCGCCGTGACATCCCGCGCACCATTTCACGTAGACGTGCTTCCCCGCTGTCGTGTCCTGGGTGACCAGCAAAGCCATCAGAATCAGGGCGGCCGTCACTTGCTCGTCCCTTCGGTGCTGCCCACCTCCCACGTCCGCGGCTTCCATCCGGTCTGTGAATAGAGGAAGAGCACGACCGACCAGATTTCGTCTTCGGTCAGGAACTCCTCCCACGCCGGCATCGCCGAGTTCCACGGCGTGCCTTCGCGCGGCAGCCCCGGTCCACCTTTCGCGACGCGCCAGAACACAAAGCTCTCGGTGAGCTGCGCGATCGTCCCGTTGTCCTGAAAGTTGGCGGGCAGCGGATTCAGGCCTGACGCGAAGTGCCCCTGCCCGTCGAGATGATCGCCGTGACAGGGAACGCAGTTCTGATAGTAGATCTTGTGGCCGACCGCGAGATGGGCCGCCATGTCGCCGGTCTTTCGCAGCGGATTGTCGAGCCCCACCAGCGTGATCATCTTGCCGCGGAAGGTGATCTGCGACGGCGGGGCGGGATGGATGGAGCGCAGATTTGGCGGAGCCGCGACACCCGCCTTGACCTGGCCGTACGTGATGCATCCGACGACCAGTGTGACCGCCGCCAGCACGGCCGTGCGGACGACCTTGAGCCGCGGCTGCACGAGCATCTCGTGCAGCGGCTCCTTGAACTGGGTCCAGCGCGCTTCGTCGTCGCTCACCCAGATCAGCACCCCGACGAGCACCGTCGCCATGTACTGGAGTACGACGCTACCGGGTACCATCGCACTGCCCGGCAACGCCGGGATCACGAAAACGATGACGAGATAGGCGAGTACGAGCAGCCCGACGGCCTGCCAGAACGGATGGCGGAGATAAGTCTTCACTTGTGACTCGCCAGGAATTGCACGAGCGCTTCGAGCTGTGCCCCGGTGAGCATGTTCCCGAAGGTCTTGGGCATGACGCCGACGAACTTCTCGTAGCCCTTAGAAACCCGCGTGTCCGGTTTGAGGATGCACTCGCGGATCAGCGCTTGCGAGAGTCGCGAGCCGACGTGCGTCAGGTTGGGCGCAATCGCGCCGCCTTCAGTGCCGATCTTGTGACAGCCGATGCAGCCGGCGCCGCGAATGATCTCCATGGGATCCGTACTCCCATTCGCAATCCCTGCCGACTTTGGCGCCCCTGCCGCCCCCCCCCCAGAATTGGCGCCAGGGGCGGCACTGGCGGCAGGGATGTCCGACGCGCTCACGTCGACCGTCCCGCCTTGCGACTCGAGAAAAGCCACCAGGGCCCAGAGCTGTTGCGGTGAAAGTGTGCGGCCCATCTCGGGCATGATGGGCTCGTAGCCGGGCACGACGTACGCGCGCGGATTGACCAGTGACTCGTAGAGGTAGGCCTTGCAGTCCTTGCTGGGCTCGCGCTTGCCGCAGCGCGCACCGATCGGCCCCAGACCTTTTTCGTCGGTGAGCAAGTTCGGCGCCCGCGTGCCGAGGCCGTGGCACGCCGTGCAACCACCGGCGCCATGGAACAGCTGATCGCCGGCGCTCACGAGCTGTTCGGGCGTCACGTTGGAGCCCAAGTTCAGCGCCTTCGGCACTTCCGACTGGACCTGCGGGATCTTGTTCGCGATCAGCGTATACAGCGCGAGCACGCCGAGGACGATCCCGATGATGCGGAGGTTAGTCGCCCACATGCGGCGCCTCCACTGGACTGACCGCCGGCACGAACGTCGATTTCTCGGCGAGCCCGCCGAGCCAGAAGATGAACGCGACGAGCGACAGGAAGATCAGCACGCAGGTGCTGATCATGATCGCCGCATAGCCCAGCGCCGGCGTCGCCGCGTACTTCGTCGTATCCTGCATGATCTGCCACACGTGCCAGTGCTGCCGGATGCCGCTGCGCGCGAACCCCATCAGCCCCATCAGCCAGGTGAAAGTGACCGCGAGAATGAAGAGTGCGTACTGCGAGCGCGGCGGCATTTTCCCCCATTGAATCGCGCCGAGCGATTGGGCGCCGCGCGCCATGAGTACGTCGATGAGGGTCACGAAGATGATGCACGCCAGCACGGAGCCCACCTGATAGACCGAGTAGCCGATCCGGACGATGGCCTCCACAAAGTAGCCGCGGATGCCGAAGAACAGCACGATGGCGGCGGCGATCACGAACATCCCTGCCTGGATGCGCGTGCCCGTCTTCGCCCACGGCACCACCTGCCGGATGTTGGCGCGCCGATAGAGAAGGAAAGAAAGGAACGTCGACAGGATCATCAGATTCACAGCGGTGTTCTTGGCGCTCATCACGCCGAGTGCGCCCAGCAGCGGATGGTGGGAACCGCCCATCGCCGCGAGCTCGCGGGAATCGGCGATCATCGTATGCGGCGTCCCCCACACCAGCGCGCCGAGCACGAGCACCACAAGCAGCCACTTCGTGTACGGCCGGTACCGCTCGGCGCCGGGAATGCGGCCCATCCCGACCCAGAGGTAGTAGTTGCCCGCCAGAAAGAGCACCGCGATGAGGAACGCCTGAATCACCCACAGCCAGCTCATGAAGCCGCCCATCATCGTGATGCCCATCGACTGGTCGTACTGGTAGATCTCGCGGCCGAGCCAGTAGCCGGCGAACGGCAGCACGATCAGCGCCGAGATGGCGATGAAATTGCCGACGTAGCCCATCCAGTCGTAATGCGCGCGCTCCTCGTCCGTGCGCGCCGCGAGGAATCGATAGCTCGCGTACGCGCCCACGATTGCGCCGCCGAAGACCACGTTGCCGATCAGGCGGTGGATGTTGATCGGCATCCAGGTATGGTTCAAGATCGCGTGCCACAGCTTGATGCTGGTGGGAGACGTCTCGGGGGTGATGTCGCGCGGCGGCGTCATCATGTATGTGAGCCACGAGTCCGCGATGAACATCACAGTCGTGCCCCAGAGATTCAGCAGAATTCCGAGCCCCAGATGGACCAGCTTCGAGCGTCCGTACTTCCAGCGATCCCAGCCGTAGTAGTAGAGATAGAGGGTGAAGGATTCGACGAAGAACAGCGACACGTACACCCACATCGAGACGGCGAAGATCGCCGTCAGGTACGCCCAGAACTTGGAATACAGTGTCGACAAGAGAAACACGAGCACCGCGCCCCAGATTGCCGTGGCGCTGTACGCGATCAGCAGGAGCCGCGTGAATTCCTTGGCCAGCCGGTCATACCGCTGGTCTTTGCCGAAGATGCCGATCGCTTCCGCCACGACCGCGAAGATCGGGACCCCGAGCACGAACGCCGCGAACATCAGATGGATCTCGGCGGCGATCCAGATCGCCGCGCGACTGCCGATCACCGGGAAGTCGCGGTAGGCGTTGGCCGTATCGGCTGCGGCTTGAAGAACTAGCAGGCCGTCAGTCATCGGCCATCAGCCGTCGGTTTCTGCAAAGAACGGCCGCCGCTTTGAGAAATCGATTGGCATCGAATTGCGAATTTCGCTCAAGAGCTCCGGCGTCACCTCGTGGATGCCACGCTCGCGGGCCCAATCTTCGACGCGCTTGGTCACGACGCCCCGCACAAATGACGGAATGCGCTCGAGTCGCGCCCGCGCGCCGGGTGACCAGGCAAGCGCCGGGACAAAGTCCTGGCCGTACATGACGTCATGTTCGGCTTCGATCACGGCGACGCCCTTCGGTTCATAGACGCAGGATGGATCCGCGGCGAGGACGTCCCCTTCGAGCGCGAAGGCGCGCGCGCGACAGCCGCCGCACAGCTTCCGGTACTCGCAGGCACCGCATTTCCCGCCGAGCGCACCCTCGCGCAACGCACGAAACAGCGGCGCCGATTGCCAGATCTCGGCGAAGCTCTGGGTGCGCAAATCGCCGGCGACCTCGGGGAGATAGGGACAGGGCGTCAGTTTGCCGTCCGGCGTGATGCGGCAGTACTGGGTCCCGCAGGGACAGCGCGTCTCGTAATTGAGGATCGGCGAGTGGCGATCGGCGGCGTGCACATGGCGCATGAAATGCGGCGCGCATTTCGCGCGCACCATCATCTGCCCGCGATACTGGCGCTGCCAACGCGCGAGATCAGCGAGCACGACCTCGTACTCCGCGGGGGTAAGATCGGACATACCCGCGCCGCGGCCCGTCGCGACAAGGAAGTAGCAGTTGAACGCCACGGCGCCCTGCTCCGCCGACCACTGCGCAATGCGCTCGAGCTCGGCGCGATTGCCCTTCGTCGCCGTCGTCTGGATGATGAAATCGAGCCGCTGCGCCCGCAGCCGGCCCAACGCCGCGATTGTGTCGCCGAGCGAGCCGCGACCATGGCGGAAGTTGTCGTGATAACTCGGGCGCAATGAATCGATCGAGACGGCGACGCCGCGGATACCGGCGGCCTTGAGCCCCGCGATCCGCTCGTCCGTGAGCAGCGTCCCGTTCGTGCCCAGCACGACAGTCGCGCCGCGCTGCGATGCGTAGGCGGCGATCTGATTGAGATCGTGCCGCAGCAACGGCTCGCCGCCCGACAGGATGATCATCGGCGCGGGATTCACCACGAGCAGCTCATCGACGATGCGCAGGCACTCCGCGGTTTCCAGCTCCCCCCCCGGGGTCGCACTCTCGCGCGGGCCGGCTGAGATGTAACAGTGCGCGCATTCGAGGTTGCAACGCCGGGTGAGATTCCAGGCGACGACGTGTGGCAGGTAGTTCACTGCAGCAGCTTCTCGACCGCCCGTTTGGCGTCGGCGGGCGTGACCGCCTTCAGGTCAACGGGACACTTGTCCATCTTCTCTTCGATGTCCCGGATGGGGCAGCGCGTAATTCCCTGCGCCTTTGCCTCCTCGATAAATGCGCGCATTTCGGGTGACAGCGCGTCTTTCCCTTCCGCCTCGGCCCGGATCTGCTTCGCTCGCAGCTCCGTGAACATCACCATCATCGTGTCGATGTCGAATTCATCGGCTTCGATCATCGCCTGCTTGTTGTCGTCCATCACGGCGGTGGTCACGCGCCAGATGCCGTGATTGCGGGCGAAACGCTCAACCGTGTTGCGCGCGAGCGGCCGGGCGATCAGCGGCACGAGCTGGAGACGCTGCCATCCCTCCTCGGTCCAGGTGATGGGATCGGTCGCGACGCGGGGACGCCTCGAGAGGACTCCCGTAACCGGGCATTTCGTCTCGACTTCCGGCGTAAGTGGCTCGGCGTCGGAGTCGTGTCCCTGTACCTTCGTCGCCTTCATCTGCTCGGTCGCCTTGACCTCCGCGAGCGCGATCTCCTCCGCACTGCCGATGCCCATGATGAGCTGCATATGGGTGGGCAGCAGCTTCTGGATCGCTTCATCCAGCCATTTGTTTGTGACGGTCGGGGGCGGCCCAGCGTTGCCCACGTTCTCGAGCACGTACTCTTCGACGGCTCGGCGCGCGATTCCCTGCGCGAACGGCGGCACGCGGAGAATCCGCACCTCGGCTTCGGGTGCCCACGGTAATCCGGCCTGGCCGTCTTCTTCGATCCAGGGAATGTCTTCGGGCCGCACTCCGACCACACCGACAAGGAGCACAGAGCACGGAGCCAGACGGACGAGATTCTCCGACTGCGACCCCAGCTCGGTGTTCTCGATCCGGTGGGCGCCGTGTCGACCCAGCACCAGCAGGCTCGGCTTGATCTCGTCGGCCCACTGCATGATCACCTGGAACGGCTTGCCGATGAGGATCTGCGTCTTGAGCGGTACGTCGGGGAACTGCTGCGCCATCACCTCGGCACGTTTGAGATTCGCCTGGCAGAGCTTGAGGAGCCCTTTGTCGATGATGTTGTTGTGCAGCTCTTCCTGCTCTTCGAACTTGAAGACTTTCGACGCCTGATACGACAACACGTCTTTGATGTTGTGAAACACGACGTGGTGATATTCGACGTCGAATGCGCTGCACACGAACAGCGAGGCGCCGAACTCCTGCGCGAGCTCGAGCGCGGCTTTCATGGCTTTGTAGCTGTAGGACGATCCGTCCACGCACACCATGAAGCGCCCGCCGGTGAGCGGCTGCTGATCGCGCACGATCAACACGTCTTTTTCGATGCCGCGTAGCACGCGAGCCGCTACACCACCGAGCTGCGAGAACTGCTGGCGCCCCAGCCCATGCGCGCCAATCGCGAGCAGATCGTACTGCCGGCCCGACGAGCCGACGAGCCGGGCAGCGCTGTCTTCGTCTTCCGCGACGAGCCGGCCGTTTTCGCCGAGCTTGACGTCGCTGCGGACTTTGTCGCCGCCGTCGTAGCCCGCGGCACGATTGGGATCGAAGCCGATGAGGCCGGGAAGCCGGCCGGCGCCGCGGTTCACCTCGTTCACGATCTCTTCGTAGTTGATACCTTCCAGCAGCTGACGAGTGAGTCCTACCCCCGCGGTTTCACAGCGTTTGTCGAGCTGATCGAGGAAGCTGTCGGCGATGAGCTGCAGACCCTTTTCGATCAGTTTATCGTGGATCTTGCGCTGTTTCTTGATCTCTGCGGGCGTCTGGAATTGCGCGGGGAGGCCGGTCTCGAGCTGGCGGAAGCGGACATCGTGGAGGCGGGCGGCGTAGACATGGTTGCCGGTAATGCGCCCGCCGGTCTTGCGGCACATCTCGATGGCGCGGTCCACGGCCCAATCGGAGTGCGGCGAGTTGTCGACCGGAACGAATATCTCGCGGTACACCGCTACCTCCCCGAGTGACGCCGCTCGAGCGGGCTTTACAGCTTAGATGTCGGTGTGGATGCCGTCAGAGTTAAGGGATATGCAGACGGGTTCCAGTACTGTCAAGGAACTTGTTCACAAGCCGCCGGAGAGGGGACGATTTGGCTGCCGTCATTGTTCCAAACCGTAATTGCGTCTACCGGACACGCATCGCACGCGCGTAGCAATCGCTCGCGCTCGACCGCTTCCGGTCTCGTGAAGACGGCGGTGCCGCTCTCGTCCAGCACAAACGCTTCCGGCGCTGCAGTGATGCAGTCGCCGAAACCGACGCACAACGTGCGATCGATGCGCACGCGCAACTCGCCGACGGCACGCTCTTCGAAATCGCTCACATGCCCTCGAGTCCCAACTCACTGCGCGCGCTGTCCATGATCGCCGGCGTGATTTCCGAAATACCGCGCTCGCGCGCATAATCGACGTAAATTCTCTTCACCATACCACGCACAAAATTCGGCACCCTCCCCAATCGCTCCTGCGCCTCGCTCGACCAGAACGGGGCCGTCGGGCCGTCGGGCCGTCCGGCCGTCTCTTCGAACGCGTCATCCCTGCCCGTCGTCACCATCTTCCGCACCGTCTCGAGCGGTTGCGCCGGAACCGTCCGCCCGCCGATCTCGACGCCGAGCGAGGAGACGAGCTGCGTCTCCATCGGATTGGTGAGGAGCGCCATGACGCGGCCGCACTTCGGACATTTGAATGTGGCCGCCAGCGTGCCGTCGCCGGGAAGCGCGCGCTCCTCGAAAGTCATTTGCCGGTCGCAGTCGACGCACAAGAACTTCACAGGCGGGATCCTAACGCCGACCAGGTGTCAGGTGTCGGGTGCCAGGGAATTCGCGCGAGCACTGGGGTGTCGAACTCTCTGGACAGATCAGCGGCGGCCGTGCCACTGAACTGCTGACCCACCATGTTCTCCACGATGCCCACCAGGTGGGAGCCACGTTCGAGAGCCGCGCGCATCGCGCGCCGGACCGCGTCGCGCGACTCGGGCGTGGGGATCGTGACCGTGAGCACGTCCGGCGCACTGCCGAGGATGTCGCAAAGCTCGAGGTAGCGCTGCATCCCGGGTGGGAGATCGAGGAGCAGGATGTCGAGCGTCCCCCAGGCGACGTCGCCAAGGAACTCGCGCAGCGCTGCCGCCTCCATCGCCCCGCGCCACACGAAGCTCTCGGTGCTCGGTCCCTTGAACTCGAGCGGCGCGCCGTCCTCGAGCAGCAGTGCCATCGAGATGCAGCGGACTCCCTCCGCGCTGACGGCCGGCGTGACAGCGCCCTCGGGATCCCGGATCTGGAAAGCCGGAAGGGATAGCAGTCGGGGGATCGTCGGCCCATTCAAGTCGGCATCGAGCACACCGACCGCCCGGCCCGTGCGCGCCAGCGCTCGCGCCACGTGCGCGGTGACGTAACTTTTCCCCACTCCTCCCTTGCCGCTCATGACCGCGACGATGCGCTTCACGCCGGCCAGACGCTCCGCGACGCGGCGCCGCTGCGCGCCGATCTGGTCGGGCAGCCCGGAGCGGTCGGCCTCGGTCAGCTCATGATAGGTGCGGATGTGAAGCGGGGGAGGCATCCGCAAATAATGCCTCCGGTCTGCGGGCCCCGCCATGCGCGGCAGGGATGCCTACCGCTCGAGGATGGTCTGCTTGCCGTTGTGCCGCAGCCGGACGCCCAGCCGCGGGGCGGCGGCTTCGAGCCGGCGCCGCACTTCTCCTCCGAACCAGTCGGTGTCGTCTACAATCAGAAACCCGCCGGGCACGACCCGTTGCGAGAGCTGCTCGATCTCGGACCAGACGATGGCCGGGTCGTGGCTGCCGTCGAGGTACACCAAGGTGAATTGGTCGAGCGGTCTCTTGGCGCCGTCGATCCAGAGGTAGAGCCCGGCTCCGAGCGTTTGCAGGAAGAGCGTCGAGTCCATCATGTAGTGAATGTGATTCGCGTAAGGGGCGAGGTTGCGTTTCATCGCCCGATAATGCCGCTCGTCGTATAGGGAGGTCGACCCCTCATACGGCCGGGTGCCGTACGGGTCGACCGTGAGCACCACGGGGTGCCGGGTGCCGCGCGGATAGACGTCGTTCAACACCCGCAGCATGAGCAGCGCCGACCCACCGCTGCGCGTACCGATCTCCAGCAGCGGCGGTGGATCGGGCGCGCGGGGGGCTCGGGCGACGGTACGAGCCAGCTCGAGGAGGAAGCGGCTCTTCGTGTCACTCCTGCGCCGGCACCAGAAGACATGCCAGCGCAGCCGCCGGTCCGAGATCATGCCGCTAACATACGGCCGGCGTGTGCCGCTGGCACTCCCCGCGCGCTCCGTCTAGCTTGTTCCCTTCACGCCATGATCGACGCACTGAAGCAGAAACTCCAGGCCGAAGTCGAGCGCTTGAACCACGAGATCTCTTTTGTCCTCCCGAAAGAGATCGAAAAGGCGCGCGCTCACGGCGACCTGCGCGAGAATTCCGAATACAAGGCCGCGCTCGAGCGCCAACAGTTCGCGCAGGCGCGCGTCCATCATCTCCGCCTGCGGCTCTCGAAACTCTCCGACGTGCGCGAGCAGGACATTCCGCGAGACCGCGTCGGTTTCGGCTCGCGCGTGACCGTCGAGGACATCGATACGAAGAAGAAGGAGATCTACGCACTGACACTCGGCGAGTTCATCGAGGGCGAAGACGGCGTCCCAGAGATGCCGGTCTCGATGGCGTCGCCGTTGGGGCGCGCGCTCCTGGGCGGCAAAGTCGGGCAGAAGGTCGAGATCAGTCTCCCCGTGGGCAAGCGCAAGCTCAAGATCGTAGCCTTGCATACCGTGCATGATCTGGCGGAGCGCTCTTGACTAACGTCTTCCGGTGTGGCTAGTTAGAGCCACGAAAAGTGGCCAATCCGTGGGAGAGTGCATGACGTCGGTTCGTCGACTGACCGCTGCGGCGGTCTTCTTGCTTTCCGCTCCTGCGGCAAGCCTTGCCCAGGCCGATCCTGACCGGACCGTCGCCGGTGGCGGCACCTTGCCCGCCGGTTGGCACGTCCGCACCGAGCCGAGCCACCAGACCGGCCAACCGGCGCCGCTCGATAACGTGAAGTTCACGAGCATGGGCGATGGGCTGCACACGACCGTGGGCCCGGCGGCGATTTACTGGCGCGATCGCGACTCGATCTCGGGCACTTATCACGTCGTCGCGAAGCTGACCCAGATGAAGAACCCGGCCCATCCCGAAGCGTTTGGCATCCTGATCGGTGGGAAGAACCTCGCGGATTCAGGCCAGCGGTACACGTACTTCCTCGTGCGCCCGATCGATGGCATGTACTCGATCCGTCGCCGCGGCAGTTATGCGACCCGCCCGACGGCGGTCGTTGAGTGGACCCCCAGCGACGCCGTGACGAAGGCCGACTCCAGCGGGCGGGCGATGAACGAGCTCAGCATTCAGGTGCAGGGTGGAAAAGCGAAGTTCATGGTGAACGGCAAAGAGGTGTACACGGGCGATGCCGCGAACCTCGACGTGAATGGCGTCGTCGGCTATCGCGTCAATCACAATCTCGACGTCCACCTGGGTCCGCTGGGGATTCACAAACTGTGACCCACGCAACCGGCGCGGCCGGTGAAGACAGTTTTTCGTTTACGCCGTTCACGCGGCACCCCTTCTTCACGCAGGTGAATCGCTGGATCATCGACAAGGTGATCGGACCGGGGCGCCAGATCATCGTGGATCTCGGTTGCGGCCCGGGCGCCGTGACCAAGCTTATTCTGGAGCGTCTCTCGGGGGCCGAGCCGCCGCCACACGTCATCGGCGTCGACCCGTCCCCCTCGGCCATCGCGCGAGCGCGCGCCTGTATCTCCTCGCGCTTCGCAGAATTCAAGGAGGGGACCGCCGAACTCCTATCGCGTCTCGTCCCCCCCGCCGACGCGGTCGTCTTCCTCAATGCGATTCATTTGGTGCAGGACAAACGCCAGGTGTTGAGTGAGATCCGCAAAGCACTCAAACCGCGCGGTCTGCTGGGATTCAATTCGACGTTCTTCAACGGCGCCTACGTCGAGGGCACGGGCGGTTTCTGGCGCCGCTGGGTCGTGCGCGCCGTGCAGTCGCTGCGGGAAAAAGGAATCACGGTCAAACACGAAGGACACGCCGCCGCCATGCAGTGGCTTTCCGCCGAAGACTACGCGCAGGCCTGCCGCGATGCCGGGCTGCGACCCACGTCCGTCGAGCTCGTCAGGGTCCACATGACGGCGGAGAGCCTGGCTGACATCGGCCGCTTTTCGCTGTTCATCGAGGGTGCGCTGCCGGGTGTGCCGCTCCAGGAGGGATCGGATGCGCTGCAGGTCGGCCTGGTGCGCACCATGGACGAGCTCAAGGTTGATTCGGTGGAGCGAAATTGGCTGGAGGTTGTAGCCGAAGCGGATTGAGTCCCGCCCAGATCGTCAGCGCGAGTACCAGCAGCGCCCCCACCGTAATCACGTTCAGAGATTCGAGCACGGAGCGCAGACGTTCACCGACGAGCAGAGGCGCGGTCAACGTCAGGCAAACGAACGACGCCCACCACACCAGCCACGGCAGTCGCGCCTTCCTTCCCTGAATGACGCGCCAGACAAGCCAGTATCCCGCGAGCAGCGTGACGAAATGCGCCTTCCACGCGAGCGGGGACACGAGCGTCATCAGGCATAACCCCACGGCGACCTCACCAAACACCGAGGGATCCGCGAGTCCCGGGGGGTGGCGACGAAACGCGAATGCGAGTGCGACGACGACAACCGCTACGACGCCGTAGAACAGGTGCACGACGCGTCTCGTCGGCCAGGACGCCACCGGGTACCGCAGCGGATCGCGGGCGCCACCCTCCACGGTCAGCAGACGCTTCATGGCCGAGAGCAGCGACTGATTCGGGTACACGGGCGTCGGGTCGTTCGTCTCCACCGCCGCGCGGGTACGCCATGATGTCCACCGCTGAGCGGCGGTTGCGGGTCCAAATATCACCAGCGGAAGCACGACGTTCAGCACCAGGAGAAAGGCCGTGGTCCACGCGGCTGCCCGCCAGGCGCGCTTATAAAGGAGGTAGGGAAGGAAAAGCAGCGGGACCGCGCGGAGGCTGGTCGCAGTCGCGAGTGCCAGGCCGCCCAGCGGCTCGCGCCGGCGTTGGAAGAGGTAGAATGCGAGCAGCACAAGGAACATGACATACAGATTGATCTGCGTGTGTTGGAGATGCTCCTGAAGGAGCCGCGCCGTCATCAGTAGCGGCACCAGTACGGCGGACAACGTAAACCGTGCCGGTTCTTCGCCGACCAGACGCGCCATCAGTCGACAACTTCCCCACACGGTGGCCACGCTGCCGAGCTGCCAGACGAGAAGAGCAATCGGCAGGGAGACCCGCGCCAGGAGGGCCAGACCGGCGGCCAGAAAGAGGAAGAACGGCGGCCAGGTATTGATGGGAAGGCCGTACGGATCGCCCCCCTGTAGGACAACTTCGCCAACTTGCGTGTAACCGGTGAAGACGACGCCATCGAGCCGGCCCAGGCTGCGCCCGACCTCCCACGCTGCCGCGAGCACCAGGACTACTCCGATCGCGCGGCGCCAGGTCACTCGAGTACGAAGGTCAGCCGCTGGAACGATTCCCGTAGTGCAGCCTCCACGACGTCCGGTGTTTCGCCGCGCGCAAAGATGAATCCCGGATAGCGCGAACCCTCCGGGAATGGGACAAGACGTTCACCTGAATGCGCGGTGATCTGCACGTCCTCGATCAGCGGAACTGCTTTTGCCTCCGCGAGACCGCGCACCTCACGGAACGAGCCTGCTCCAGGAATCGGGATCATCATGACGCCGGCCGCCAAGCGTTCGCGTTGCAATGAAGGCATTGGCATGCCGAGCGCGTGCCGCAGAATGATTTCTTCGAGGGACACCCCGCGGTCCCCGAACCGCAGCACCGCCGAGCAGCGCCCGCCGATGGGACGCGCGGCCAGCTCGATGAGCCAGGGACCGTGCTCGTTGTAACGCAATTCCGCGTGCACCGGACCCTCGGTGATACCGATCGCTCGCACGGCACGATCCGCACAGTCCCTGATAGTTGCCTGCAATCCAGCGGGCACACGCGACGGTGTGACGTAGATCGTCTCCTCGAAAAACGGTCCGTCGAGCGGGTCGGGCTTGTCGAACAATGTCAAAACGTGCAACCGGCGATTGACCACCAGGCCCTCGAGTGCCACTTCGTAGCCGGGTATGAACTCCTCGACGAGATACTGCCGCGCTCGATCTCCGCACGCCGTCGCGGTCTCTGGATCGGCGAGTATGGCCCGCAGCCTGCCATGAGCCGCTACGAATGATTGAGCATTGTCGGCGCGAATGACACCGCGCGATGCCGAAAGGCGCACCGGCTTTAGCACGCACGGATACGTGACCGACTTCGCGATTGTCGCGGGATCTTCATCGAGGTTACGCAGCATGAAGCGCGGGACCGGAACTCCGGCCTGGGCCAGCAGCTCGCGCTGCCGGTACTTATCACTCGCCGCGATCGCAGCGTGTACCGGATTCCCTTTGAGCTTCAGCTTGGTGGCGATGGCGGCGGCGATCACCGCTGTTGCGTCGTCCACGCCAACCACTCCGTTGATCGGGTATTGCTGTGCGAACGCCCGCACCGCGTCGGCGGCTCGCTCCGGTTGCTCGAAATCGAGGGTGAGAAGACCGGCGGGATTCGCTGCTTCGAGCGTGCTGGGCCGCTCCGATGCGACCGTCAGCTCCACTCCGATTTGCCGCGCGGCCTCCACGAATGCCGTCGTGCGGTAGGTCGTTGTCGGCAGGAGCAGCAGTAGGCGAGGCGTTATTTCTTGGCGGCTTGGAAGTAGGGGTTCGCGCCCGACGTGTGATCCGTGATGTCCACGATGCCGCGCACCTCCGGTGCGGCTTGAGCGAGCAGCCCCTCGATACCCTGCCGCAGTGTGACATCCGCCATGCCGCAGCCCTGGCAGCCGCCGCCCATGCGGAGCATGACGACGGCATCCTGCACGTCGATCAGCTCCACCCGGCCGCCATGACGCGCCACCATCGGATTGACCTGCTCCTCGAACACCTTCGCCACCTGCTCATACAGCGCGTCATCGTTGACGGCGTTCGGGAGACGTGGCGGCGCCGAGAGGGGTGGAAGATCACTTGCCATCGCCGTGCGGATCGCCACGCCAACGGACTTACCGACCGCCTGCCAGGGAGCGGGCGACTGCTTCACGACGGTCACAATGTTGCCCGATACGATGAGCTCGGTCGCGTCGAGACCGGGGATCGCAAAAATCGCTTCAGCGAGCGGCGACCCCTTCGCGTCGTCCGCGCCGGCGAAGCGGCGCACACCGCCCGCCAGCACCGGCTCGCTCACCACGAACTTGCAGCGATGAGTGTCGATCGGCTCGGCGGTAATCCGGACTTCGGGCGGCATGGGAGTACTATACTCGTGAAACGGGACACGGGAAACGGGACACGTGGGTTTTCATCCCGCATCCCGCTTCCCGTCTCTCATGCCTTTCGCGGCTGCAACCATATTCCGCAGCGCGGCGAGCGTTTCGTCCCACCCTCGCGTTTTGAGCCCGCAATCGGGATTCACCCAGATCTGCGTGTCATCGAGGACGCGCGCCATGGTCTTGAGGGCGTCCGTGATCTCCGACGTCGACGGCACGCGGGGCGAATGGATGTCGTACACGCCGGGACCGATTTCGTTGGGATACGTGTACTGCTCGAATCCCTGGAGCAGCTCGGAGCCGGAGCGCGCACTCTCGATCGAGATCACGTCGGCGTCCATGCGCTCGATGACGCGCAGCACGTCGTTGAATTCGCTGTAGCACATGTGCGTGTGGATTTGCGTGCCGTCCCGAACCCCCGCGGTCGCGAGCCGGAACGCATCGACGGCCCAGTGCAGGTAGTCGGCCCAATCGCTGCGGCGCAGCGGCAGCCCTTCGCGCAGCGCCGGCTCGTCGATCTGAATCACGCGAATCCCCGCCGCTTCCAGGTCCATGACCTCGTCGCGGATCGCGAGCGCAAGCTGCTTCGCGGTCTCGGCGCGCGGCTGGTCGTCGCGTACGAAGGACCACTGCAGAATCGTGACCGGTCCGGTGAGCATGCCTTTGACCGGTCGTTTCGTCAGCGACTGCGCGTACCGGCTCCAGCGCACGGTCATCGCACTCGGCCGTGACACGTCGCCGAAGATGATCGGCGGCTTCACGTAGCGCGTGCCGTACGACTGAACCCAGCCGTGCTCGGTGAACGTGAAACCGGCGAGCTGCTCTCCGAAATACTCGACCATGTCGTTGCGCTCGAATTCGCCGTGCACGAGCACATCGAGACCGATCTCTTCCTGTAACACGATAGTCTTCCCGATTTGCGACTCGATGAAGCTGTCGTATTCCTCTGCCGTGAGCTGGCTATCGTGCAGCTTGCGTCGCGCCGCGCGGACTTCCGCCGTCTGCGGGAATGAGCCAATGGTCGTCGTCGGATAGCGTGGCAAGGCCACTTGTGTCTTCCGGCGCGCGGCGTACGGTGTGGGGCGCACTCGGTCTTTTTCCGAAACGGCGGCCGCCCGGCGCTGAACGGAGGCGTCATTGATGCGTTTGGAGGCCCGCCGCGACTTCGCCGCCTTGCTGCTGGCTTCCACCGCGCCACGATCGCCCTGCGCCAGCGCGACGACTTCCTGAAGCTTCTGTTTCGCGAAGGCGAGCCAGCTCTTCAGCTCCGGATCGAGCCTCGTCTCGAGGTCGAGATCGAGCGGCGTGTGCAGCAGCGAGCACGAGGGGGCAACCCACAGTCGATCCTCACCGACCGTCTTCGCGGCGCGGTCGAGCAGCGCACGCTGCGACTGGAGATTTGCGCGCCACACGTTCCGGCCGTCAATCACCCCGGCCGACAGCGTTCGACCCTTCGGCCAATCGGACAACAGGCGATCGAGTTGACCCGGTGCCCGCACGAGATCCACATGCAGACCCTGGACGGGTAACGCCAGCGCGGTCGCAAGGTTGTCGTCCAAACCCGCGAAATACGTCGCAACCAAGAGCTGAGTCTTGCCGGCGCGCTTGGAGAGTTGACCGTACGCGTGCACGTAGGCCGCCCGCTCCGCTTCGCTGCGATCCAGCGCGAGGCACGGCTCGTCCAACTGGATCCACGTCGCACCCGCGGCGGCCAGCGCGCTCAACGCCTCGGCGTATACCGGCAGCAGCGCGTCGAGTAAGGAGAGCCGGTCAAACTTCCCGCCCTTCGTCTTCGCGAGCAGCAAAAATGTGACCGGTCCGATGAGCACGGGCGTCGCATCGATGCCGAGCGCTTTCGCCTCACGAAACTCGGCGACCGGTTTTTGCGAAGCGAGCCGGAACGACTGGCCCGGCTCCAGCTCCGGCACGATGTAGTGGTAGTTCGTATCGAACCACTTCGTCATTTCCATCGCGGTGACGTCGCGACCTTTGCCTTGACTCCCGCGCGCCATCGCGAAGTACGTGTCGGGGTCGACCTCATTCCCTTTCCAGCCGTACCGCGGCGGCACCGCGCCCACCAGCGCGCACGTGTCGAGCATCCGGTCGTAGAACGAGAAGTCGTTTGCGGGGATGCGATCGATACCGATCGCGCGCTGCAATTCCCAGTGGCGCCGCCGGAGCTCTGCTCCGGTCGCCAGTAGCTGCTGCGCTGAGTGCTTACCGGCCCAGTATCCCTCGGTAGCGCGCTTCAATTCGCGCGCGGCACCGAGGGGTGGGAAGCCCAAATTCGAGGCGAGAGTCATAGGAGAACGGAATCTTAGAGGGTTGTGAGCCGGATCAGCAAGTTACGGGGGGGGACTCATGCAGACGGTCTTCGTGAGACCGTCGAAGCACGCTCTTTATTGTTTACGGATTTCCGAGGGACCTAAGGGTGAGGCGGATGCGGAGGCGGCTCTCCACTCTTTCCCGGAGGCGGACCGTGACGTGGACCCCCGGGCCCCTCCGGGCCGCCCGCCTGTCCGGCAGCGGCACGCGTCAGGCCCGCGGCGGCCTGCGCTGGCGTGGCGCCGTGCGCGACCTCGGTCTCCACGCGTCCAGGTAACGCGAGCAGATCGGCGGGCGGACGACCCAAGCGCAACTCCGCGCTCACCAATTTCACGCTCTCAAGCGGCGGGACGCCAAGCGCGGCGAGTGTCCCGGCGACACGCAAACCGACCGTGACATCGGCAGCAGGCCTGCCGGTGCGGGCCAGCTCAGTGATGTCACGACCGTGCAGGCCGGCGGTGATCGCGAATTCGCCGGCGGCGATCGCGATCGTGTCTCCGCTGATCCCCCCCGCACGCAAAGACGCGGCTGCCGTGTCGAGCTGATCAACGACGACACGCAGCGCCGTCGTCACCCGCTCGGCAGGAATGCCCTTCGCGCTTCCTTCTATTGCTTTCTCGATCACGGGATCCACGGGCAGCCCACGCGCCGCGGCGGCGACGCCGAGACTCTCCACGACGGTCGCGATGCGGCCGGTGAATCGCTGTTGCCCGGCGAGGGGGGAGGCAGCGACAAGTGCGAGCGAAAGAATCGAGCGGAAACGCATCGTCACAATGTGAGCACGCTGTTACGACGACCGAAGCCATCGTCGACCGCGGGGGCGGTGGGGTCGGGCACCCAGCGAGTGCCGTCCACGACAAAAGCGTATTGATGCTGTCCCGGAGGAAGCGACAGCGTCGCGGTCCACAGATCACCTGCACCGGAGCGCACGAGCGGTGTGGCGCGCGGATCCCAATGGTTGAACGTGCCGGCCAGACTGACGTGTCGGGCTCCGGGCGCGACGAGCACGAACCGTACTGTGACGACGTTGCTGGCGGCACTCGGGCCTACCATGGATGGCCGATTGATATTGATCCAGAGCACGAGCGCCGCCGCCATCGCGAGCGCCGGGACCAGCAGCAATGGCCACCGTACACGCTGTCTCCGGCGCTCGAGTGCCGCCATGACGCGCCAGGTCACGGCGGGTGTCGAAACGGGACTACGATCCACGGCCGCGAGCAGCCGCAGGGCCTCCTCGCCCTCGGCGCGCAGCTCGAGCGGCAGATCGGCGATCGTAATCTCGCCGTCCAGAAGCCGCTTTACGTCAGGATGAAATTCCCGTTCGTTCATGTGTGCTCCCGCAGTTGCTCTCGCAGTCTGTCGTACGCGCGGTGCATCCGCATCTTGAGCGACGGTACCGATGTGCCGAGCCGCTCAGCAATCTCTTGATACGACAGACCCTCAACGTGCTTCAGTACAAACACCTCACGCTGTTCGGGCGTCAGCTCGACCAGCGCCTGCTGCAGGGCGCGCCGTCGCTCTGCGGTTTCCGCGACTTCATCCGCGCGCTCTCGCGTCGCGACGCCATCGGCTGCCTCCAACGGCGCCGTCGTCCTGGTGCGCCGTTGCTCCGCAAAACAACGGTTGCGGAGAATGAGAAAGAACCAACCGACAAACTTGTTCGGATCCTGACACTGCGCCAACTGATCGAAGGCCCGCACGAAGGCGTCCTGTAAGGCATCCTCGGCGGCGTCCTTCGAGCCCAACATTCGGGCGGCGTAGCGGGCGTAACGGTCTCGGTACCGGTCCACAAGCTCGGCATAACGCTCGCGGTCACCCGCGAGCACAGCCCGAACGATGTCGCCATCTCCCGCGCCGGTCTCAGCACGCAACCCGATACCCCCCGCCCGGTTAAAGAGCGCCCCTGGGCTGGCCCGGTAACGTTACCTCCGCCGCCCCATAGCAATCTTTAGCACGCTATGTCAGCGATGCTAGAGCCGAAGCCTCCGGTACCCCCCCTCGTTCCGGATGGTGTCTTGATCGAGCGACTGGTGCGACATGACTCGACCGCATTGGTCGAGCTGGAGCGCCGTCATCGCGGCTCGTTGTACGCGCAGGCTTACGGCATCCTGATGGATTCGAATCTGGCGGAGCGCGTCGTCCGCGACGTGTTCGCACAACTCTGGTATGCGGCGGCGCGGTTCGTCGGGTCCAGTACTCCCCTGCGTTCGCTCCGCGCCATGGCCACTGAGCTGGCGCGTGCCGAGCTAGCGTTGAAAGACGTAAGTATCCCGTTGAAAGACGTAAGTATCCCAAGGAGGTAGCATGTTGAAGCGACTCTTTGCATTCGTTCCCGCGCTCGCCCTTCCGGCGCTGCTCGCGGCCCAGACGCCCAAGGTGGCGGCTCCCAACGAGCACGCATCCGACGTCGCCAAGGCGAAGGTAGCAGCGAATATGGCGCGCCGGGCCACGCATGTGCGCGGTGAAGCGGTCGGGTTGGATAACCGGCCCGTGACGCCCGCCACGCCCGCGACCCGCGCGACACGCGCGACCCCCGCCGTTCCGAATCCTGACGGCGGACCCGCGACGCCTGCCAAGCCCGCGACTCCGGCGACGCCGGCCACACCGGCATCGCCATCACAGCGGCCCGACAATCCTGGGGCGGGACATAGCCGTCGGCCGTAACTGAGATCGCTGGGGTGCCTTATCTTACCGGTCCCATGAAAGTGGGACCGGTTTTTTTTCTTCCTGTGTTAGCACTCTTCACCCTTCCCGACTCCGCGCGAACACAGACTTCGCTCGGGATTGGGACGGGCATCGTTCGTTACGCCGGCGGCTCGAGTTTCAGCTCTTTCACGGCGTCTCCGGCCGTTCAGCGCCTCTCTCCTTCCTTTTATGTAGCGGCCAGTGGCGCGGTGTCGCTGCTCGCTGGCGGGGTCTGGGCCGGTCAAGGTCGCGGAGACCTGTGGGCGGCGATTCCCACACATCCCGCCGCCGTGCGCGTGGCGAGCAGCGCATCCATCGCTTTCAGCACGCGCTCCGACGGCGTCGCCGCGGGATCGGGAACGGCGCTGCTCGAAACGTTGTGGACCGCGAAACACGGCGGCATCGCGCTCGGCGGCGGTTGGGCCACGGGGGTCATCCAGGGCGTGCCCGGTGTCGGCGCGCTGCGTCTGCGCGCGCGCAGCTGGTGGCAGCCGGTCGCGTCGCCTGCCCAACTCTCGCTGACTGTCGAAGGCACCCAGTTTTACGGGTCGTGGTACACCGATCTCGTGGCCGGCGCGACCATGGACAAGCCGCGTGTGCTCGCGTCGCTGTGGCTCAGCGCGCGCGTGAGCCCCGCATACGGCTCGACGGGCGCGGCGAGCGCCTCGCTGCAGTACTTCGTCACTCCAGCGATCGCGGTGGAAGCGTCAGGCGGCAACTACCTGCGCGATCCCTTTCAGGGACTGCCCCGCGCGGGCTTCGTCGGCGGCGGCGTTCGGATCTTCACGACACGCCGCGCCCTTTCCTCAGCGGCCGCCAGCTCCGCCGCGCCGACCGCACCCCTGCTCCAACCGCTCATCGCGCAACATCGTGGTGACTCCCTCGTCGTGCGTTTCCGGCTGAGCGGCGCACAATCGGTTGCGATTGCGGGGAGCTGGAATGCGTGGACGCCCGTCGACATTCACGGCCTCGGCTGTGACATCTGGGAGGCCGCGCTGTTGCTGCCGCCGGGCACCTACTATTTCAATCTGGTCGTCGATGGAAAAGAATGGGTTGTGCCGGGGGGCGTCGCGGTGGTTTCCGATGGAATGGGGGGGCTGGTCGCCGTCTTGATGGTGCCGTGACTTGACGAGTGCCGTCCAATTCCGTACCGTGGCGGCGGTGATCCAGGGTCGGGGGGTCGGGCCACGGCTGTCCTCTCTTAGTTGCGGGGGTGCTCGATGGGCAAGATCAACCTGCAGAAGGTGCTGATCGGCGGCCTGATTGCCGGGGTCGTGCTGAACATCGTCGACTACGTGCTCTACGGCGTCGTTCTCAAGGCGCAGATGGCGGCGGCGATGCAGGCGTTGGGCAAACCACCTATCGCTGGCAACACGATCCTGTGGTTCGTATTCCTCGATTTCGTCGCTGGTGTGTTCCTGGTGTGGTTGTATGCCGCCATTCGGCCGCGTTACGGCGCGGGTCCGGCAACGGCGGTGAAGGCGGGCTTGGCCGCTTGGTTCCTGGGTGGCCTCTTGAACGCGGCGTTCATGTGGCCGATGGGATTGATGCCGCACAATCTCACACTCGTTTCGACGGCCGTGATGCTCGTAGAATTCCCATTGGCTGCCGCAGTCGGCGCCAAGTTCTATATGGAAGGCGCGGGGCTCGGAGCGGGAATGGGAGCGGGCGCGGGGATGGGCGCCAGGATGTAAACGCAGCCACAGCAACGAAACCAATAACCGCCGGGCAGCCACGCTGTCCGGCGGTTTGGCTTTGTGTTTGACGCGATGCACTTGACAGTCTTTTGCGGGAGCCGTATTCACGCTACCGAGCCCACGCTTCCAACAGGAGAGTGTATGAGCATCGTCCGGAAGGGTTTCCTGAGCCTCGCCGCACTCGGCGCCATTCTGTCCGGCGTCCCGGGGGAGGCGCATGCGCAAGGCGGTCGGATCAGGGGTGTGGTACGCGACGCCCAAGGCACCGCGTTGTCGGGAGCCGTGGTCAGGGCGACGAACCAAAACATCGGCGCGTCCAGCCGTGCGACAACGACCGCGGACGGCGGCTACAGCTTCTCCAACATCGTGCCCGGTCCTTACACCGTGTCCGCGTCGCTGCCCGGCTTGCGAACAGTTTCCCAGAAGGACGTCCAGGTCGGCCCGGGTGCGGAAGTCACGGTCGATATCGTGATGCAGGCGGTGGAGCTGGAAGCGGTCACGGTGACGGCTATGCTGCGCGAGCAGGAGCTGGTCAACGTTCCCCTCTCCATCGCTGCTCCTACCGCGCAGGCCCTGCGCCTTCGGGGAGCGGACAACATCGAAGCGATCGCGGCGAACGTGGCTGGGTTCAGCGTGCAGAATCTGGGCCCTGGTCAAAGTCAGCCGGCCATCCGCGGTGCTTCGTCGGGACAGATCGCGCGTGACCAGCCCGGCCTCAAAGAGGACGTGGGTGCGTATCTGGACGATGTGCCGATCTCCCTTTCGCTGTTCACGCCAGACCTCGACCTGTTTGATGTCAATCGCGTCGAGGTGCTGCGCGGCCCACAGGGAACGTTGTTCGGAGCGGGTTCACTGTCAGGAACCGTGCGCTACATCAGCAGCCAACCCCAACCAGGTGTGAGCAGCACGTTTGGCGAAGCCGGCCTCAGCTGGATTGACGGCGGCGACCCCGAGAACAGCGCCAAGGTTGGCTTCAACGTGCCGGTGGGCGAGAAAGGGGCGTT